>NZ_POZU01000069.1:0-72461 GCF_002914005.1 Campylobacter concisus
GTGTACAATGAAAGTAAATATGACTCAGAAGAAACAATTCAAAAATCTCAGTCTAGGGAAGCAATAATAAAAAAGATAGGCAAGTTATCTAAAAAGCCAATTATAAAATTTGGTTTAGAAGATTTTGAGCAGTATTGTTTTAAAAATGTTTTTACATATTCAGAAGTAGAATTTGAAAAAAATTACATTCAAAAATATGGACTATAAGGACGTAAAATGAGTAAAATTTACAATCTAAACGCCGATACGAAAGTCGTCGCGAAAAGCGTCGTTAGCAAGAGAATTTTTGATTGCGAGAACGCTCACGTCGACGTATTTGCTTTCGATACGGGCGAGGAGCTAGATCATGAGATGCTGTTTTGCGACAGCCTCGCATGGGTTGTAGAAGGCGGCGCTAGCCTATACTACGGCGAAAAGCAGATGCATATAGGCAATGAGCAAGCTTGCCTGATAGAGAAAAAAGTGTGGCGCAAGCTAGTTTTTAACGAACCAACGAAATATATTTCAATTGATTTTAAGGAGGATTTAATGATAGATCATTTACCTAAGGCAGCTATTTTTAGCTTAGTTGATGAAGTCGAATACGAAAAAGGCAAAATCGTGAGCAAAACGCTCGTAAAGAACGAAAACGGCTCAATGTCATTGCTTAGTTTTGACACAGACCAAGAGCTCTCAACCCACGCAGCACCAGGCGATGCCCTACTTATCGCACTTGATGGCGAGATGAAGCTAACTATTGGTGATGAACATTTTGATATCAAAAAAGGCGATACCATCGTGCTTCCAGGCAAAATACCACACGGACTAAAGATAAAAGATAAATTTAAAATGCTCTTAATCGTCACTAAAGACAAAATGTAATACTAAGCCCTAATTTTAGGGCTTTTATATTTTATAAATCACGTTAAATTTACCCTTAATAACCCAAAAAGCAAAGTCATAATATAATCTCTTTTAAAATTTAAAGAAAAACTATGAAAAAAGAAAATTCCAAGCTATTTTTGTTGCTATTTTTAGGTGCTCTCTCTGCCTTTGGACCATTTGTTACAGACCTTTATTTGCCAGCACTTCCGGCTATTACTGAGTGGTTTAAAACAAGCGTCACAGCTACACAATTAACGATCACGACATCGATGGCAGGCTTAGCCATAGGTCAGCTCATAGTTGGCCCAATAAGTGATAAATTTGGCCGAAAACTGCCACTTACCATTTCGCTCATCGTCTATACGATAAGCACTATTTTTATATTTTTCTCGCAAAATATCCAGTTTTTTATCTTTATGAGAATTATTCAAGGGCTTGCGAGTGCTGGTAGTTTGGTTATTTCAAGGGCTGTCGTGAGTGATTTATATAAGGGTCATGAAATGACCAAATTTTTTAGTCTTATGATGGTCGTAAATGGTCTAGCCCCGATACTCTCGCCAATTGGCGGCAGCTTACTACTTAAATTTACCGACTGGCGTGGTATCTTTATGGCACTTACTATCATTGGTATTTTGCTTTTTATTGCAAATTTTTATTTCAAAGAGAGCTTGAGTCAGTCAAATCGCTTAAAAATGCCTTTGCTAGTGACTTATAGTGTTTTTGGCAAAATTTTAAGAAAGAAAAAATTTATGCTTTTTGTAAGCATTCAGACATTTGCGATGGGTGCGATGTTTGCTTATATAGCGTCATCTTCGTTTATCTTTCAAGAATTTTATTCTCTAAGTCCAGTAAGTTATAGCTTTTGCTTTGCTTCAAATGGTTTAGGGCTTGTTATAGGAGCAAGGCTTGCCAGTCTTTTAAATGAGAGAAAAGCGCTCAAAACTGGGCTTTTTGGCACCTTGTTTGCTAGCATTTTTATTGCTTTCATGCTTTGTTTTAAATTTGAAGTAATCGGCGTCATTATCGCATTTTTCTTATTACTTCTTTTTACAGGATTTATCTTGCCAACTGCTTCATCGCTAGCTATGAACGAAGGCAGAGAATACGCAGGTTCAGCCTCAGCGATACTTGGATTTTGCCCATTTTTCTTAGGCGGTGTAGTTTCTCCGCTAGTTGGGCTTGGTGATATATTTTACTCGACTTCTATTGTTATTTTAGCTTGCACATTACTTGCTTTGATATCTTTTTTAAGGTTAAAAAGGGTTGCGTAAAATTTATCTTATTTCAAATACAAAAACGACTGATGAGAGTGTTATAAATTTAAGCGTAAGCAAGATCGAGTTTTTAAAATTTGAACTAAATTTAAGTGACTATGATGAGCTGGTAGCCACTTCTAAAAATACTTTTAATGCATTAAAATTTAATGGCATTTCGCCTATAAATTTGCCAGTCTTTGTCATCGCAAATAGTTGTGCGTCGGCTGCAAGAGAGTTTGGATTTGGCGAAATTTATACCGGAAAGAACGCTCACGGAGATGACTTTGCAAGAGAAATTTTGCCACTTTTAAAAGGTAAAAAGGTTATTTATCTAAAAGGTAAAGATAGTGCTTCAAATTTCTTAGAAATTTTGCAAAATGGCGGCATAAATATAAAAGCGATCATCGCCTATGAAAATGTCTTAAATCCTTGCAAAATGGAGCTAAAACCACCAAAAAATAGTATCTTGATCTTTGCTTCTCCACTAAATGTCAAAAATTTTCTTAGTAATTTTGGCTGGGATGAGAGTTATCAAGCGATAAGCATTGGAAAGGTCACTGCAAAAGAGCTAAAATTTACCGAGCCAATAGTGAGCCAAAGTCAAGATATAAACGCCTGTATCGCGCTTGCCAAAACATTACTTTAAGCAAAGAATTTATATAATTTTATTGCCTGAGTGAAGCGAGTCAGCATTTTACGGGGTCCAACACTTTTTTGTTAGCGAAAAGGTATGGGTGCCTTGTGATGTGGCTTCGTTTGAGTCTGAAAAGGCGAGAAGTTGCAACCGTTTGGTATCCATCTATTTGCAAGATTGGCTTTGTTTATGGGCCACTCTTCTATGCGACGCCCACTCGGGTTTTTTAAATTTACGGAGATGAAATGAATATTCTCATAATAGGAAGTGGCGGCCGCGAATACGCCATTGCTCTAAAACTAAAAAACGAAAAAAATATAAATTTATACTTTGCACCTGGAAATGGTGCGACTTCACGCCTTGGCGAGAATTTGAAGATAAAAGATTTTTATGAGCTTGCAAAATTTGCTAAACAAAATGATATTGCTCTAACTATTGTAGGCCCTGAAGCGCCGCTTAGTGAAGGCGTAGTGGATATCTTTAAAAAAGAGGGCTTGCTTATATTTGGACCAAGCAAAGCAGCAGCTAGACTTGAAGCTAGCAAGGCGTATATGAAAGACTTTTTAGCTAGAAATAATATAAAAACTGCAAGATATTTAAACACAGACGATAAAGAAAAAGCATTTAAATTTATTGATACCTTAAGCGCGCCGATGGTCGTAAAGGCCGATGGTCTTTGTGCCGGCAAGGGCGTAATCATCGCAAACTCCAAAGAAGAGGCCAAAGAGGCAGTTAGCGACATGCTAAGTGGAGCTAGCTTTGGCGAGGCTGGTAAATTTGTGGTGGTTGAAGAGTTTTTGGATGGCTTTGAGCTTAGCTTTTTTGCTATTTGCGACGGCGAAAATTTTGTAAGCTTGCCAGTGGCGCAAGACCACAAACGCCTACTTGATAACGATGAGGGTCCAAATACTGGCGGTATGGGCGCTTATGCTCCGAGTCCGCTTGCTTCAAAAGAGCTGATAAAAAGAGTCGAAGAAGAGATTGTAAAGCCAACTTTAAAAGGGATGAAAAACGAAGGCAGTCCGTTTTGTGGAGTGCTTTTTGTAGGGCTAATGATCGTGAAAAATGAGCCTTATGTGCTTGAGTTTAACGTAAGATTTGGCGATCCTGAGTGCGAGGTATTGATGCCATTAATTGATGGAAATTTAAGCGAAATTTTACTAAACGCTGCAAAAGGCGAGCTAAAGCCTATTAGTTTAAAAGATGAATTTGCAGTTGGCGTTGTGATGGCTAGTAAGGACTATCCGTATAAAAGTAGTCCAAAAGCTAAAATTTCAGTTTTAAATGATGTAAAAGATGCTCACATCGCTTATGCTGGTGTTAGCGAGCAAGATGAAGAAATTTATGCAGATGGTGGCAGAGTATTAGTCTGCGTGGCCACTGCGAAGAGCATAAAAGAGGCACGTGATAGAGCTTATGAGCTTTGCGAAAATGTAAAATTTGACGGAGAACATTATAGAAAAGATATTGCCTGGCAGGCATTAAAATGAGTATGCAGATAGTTGAAAAACTTGAAAAAGAAGAAATTTCGCTAGCGCCATTTTCAAAAAGAGTACTAGCTTACTCAATTGATGAATGTATTGTTTCTTTTTTGTTTTTGATCATTTACTGGGATGCCTTTTTGTCGGTTATGAGCTATGATGAAGCCAGAAATTTGACTTTAAATTTCTTTTGGCAAATAGTCGCATTAAAGATTATATATCATGCATTTTTTGTTTGGTATTATGGTGCGAGCCTTGGACAAATGCTAACAAAGACGATGTGCATTAATGTAGAAATTTTAGATAGACCAGATTTTATTTCAAGCTTGGTAAGAGCGATTTTTAGGTTAGTTAGTGAAGCTTGTTTTTATCTTGGTTTTGCATGGGTATTTGCAAATCCAGCTAGGCAAACTTGGCAAGACAAAATAGCAAAAACAGTGGTGATAAATGCGTAAAATTTTATTTTTAGTTCCGGTTTGTATTTTAAATCTAAGTGCAGCTGTGCAAGATGTACAGCTTTTAGCCGATGATGTAAAGCAAGATAAAGGCATCGTCACGGCCAATAAAAATGTTGTTGTGTATTCACAAGATTACCTTGTGACAGCTGATTGTGCAGTTTATGATCAAAATAATTCGGTTATAGAGCTTTTTGGTAACGTCAACATGATGAAGGGCAAGAGTGAAGTCTCTCGCTCAAACTATGCAAAGCTAAATTTAAAAAATAATGACACTGCTTTTGAGTCGCTTTTTATGATGAATAAAGACATGGAAGTATGGATGAGAAGCGATGAAAGTAGCTCTGATAGTGAGTACTATAGAGTAAAAAAAGCGATGGTTTCAAGCTGTAATGTCCAAGATCCTGACTGGAGTATCACTTCAAGCTCAGCTATGCTAAATAAACAAAGCAAATTTTTACACCTTTTTAACCCAGTCTTTCGTATAGCTAATGTGCCAGTTTTTTATTTGCCATATTTTGGTTTTTCAACAGATACCACAAGAAGAACAGGCCTTTTACCGCCTGAGCTTGGATACGGAAAATCTGAAGGTTTTTATTACAAACAGCCGATTTATTTTGCGCCTTATAATGAGTGGGATTTCGAGCTTGATCCGCAGATAAGAACAAACAGAGGTGCTGGAATTTATGGTGCGTTTAGATTTACTGAGTCGCCTGATTCAAGGGGCGAAATCAGCTTCGGGTCATTTACTGATAAAAGCAGCTATCAAGCCAAGCAAAAAGGAGAGACTTCAAATAAGGCTGAACTAAAAAATAAAACACATAAAGGCATTGGACTAAAATACGAAAGAGATAAGCTTATAAGATACCTTAGTGAAGCGGATTTGCAAGAGGGAATTTGGATAGATGCAACGAAGCTAAATGATATAGATTATTTAAATTTAAAGGGCAGAGATGATGATTATGATTCGCTTGTAACTTCTAAATTTAACTATTTCATCGCAAACGACGATCATTATTTTGGTGCTTATGCAAAATACTACATAGACACTGAAAAAATTGGCTCAAAAAATGAGAATAAAGACACGCTTCAAGAGCTTCCATCGCTTCAGTATCATAAATTTACAGATGATATTGTCTTGCCAAATATCTTATATTCATTCGATCTTCAGTCACATAGATATGATAGAAAGATAGGCGTTAGAGCGACTCAGTATGAATTTACGCTGCCAGCTTCAGTGCATGTGCCACTGTTTGATGATAGCTTAACGTTTTCATTTTACGAGTATCTATACGCTTCAAGAATAAATTACGAGAATAAGATAAATTCATTTGATGATAAAAGAGAAGATAAGCATACAAATTTTGTAAATAATTACCACAAATTTGCCCTTCACACTGACCTTGCAAAAGCGTATGAAAGCTTTTATCACACTCTAAATTTTGGAGCCGAATACCTACTACCAGGTTATAGAAAAGGAAATTTAGATGATGAGTTTATCTATGATAAAAATCTAAATGAATATGAAAATTTCTTGGCTCAAGAGCAGAGTAAGGAAGAAATTTCTGGTTATTTGACACAGTATTTATTTAACTCTAATGGTAGAAAGATTATAAAGCTTAGTATTTCTCAAGGATATTACACAAAAGAAGATGAATATTCGAATTTAAAAAATGCTATCTATCTATATCCATTTGAAAATTTAAGCCTTTATAATAAGCTTGAATATTCACACAAGAGTAAAGAGCTTAAAAAGATACAAAGCGGATTTTCATACGCGAATGATCTATTTTGGCTAAATATGCTTCACACCATGAAGAAAAATGATAGCAAAATAAAAAATAGTGCGACAAAAGATAGCTATTTTACAAGTGGTCTTGGAGTAAAATTACCTCATCAATACAGCCTTATTGGCGGCTGGCAATATGATATTGAGCGAAGCTACACAAAAAGCTGGAGAGTTGGCGTGCTTCATCAAAGAAAATGCTGGAATTACGGGATAATTTATCAACAAGATGTCGAGCCAACAACAACAATAAACGGCTCAGCATCAACTAGAAAAAATGGTATTTATTTCACGATAAATTTCTATCCAATGGGCGGTTTGCACTATGACTTTTCGCAAAGCAGTACAAAATCGAGTGCCAACTAAATGATAACGGCTAAATTTAAGGATCAATTAGAAGCAGCTAGCAAACTAATTGAAATTTTGCCAAAAAAGGAGCTCGTAGATAAAAAAACGATAGTTGTTTGTATGTCGCTTGAATCAGTTATACTCACAGATGCAGTTTGTAGAAGTTTAAATTTAAGCTACGAGATGCTCTTTAGCGAGCCAATACCTGCGCCAAATAATAGCGAATGCGACGTTGCAATAGTTAGCGAGACAGAAGATATAGTATTAAATGATAAACTTATAAAAGCTTTTAATATAAGCTATGACTATATTTATGGCGAAGCACATAGAAAATATGAAGAGAAAATTTTAAAAAACGTTTATAAATACCGAAAAGGAAATTTGATAGGAGAGCTAAAAGATAAAAATATTTTACTAATCGATGAGGGGTGCGAGACTGGTATGACGGCACTCATTTGCATAAAGACGTTGCTTGATGTGAAGGTAAAATCCATCTCATACGCAACGCCAGTGATTGCTACTGATGTCTTTACAAATTTAAATGATATGGTTGATGAAATTTACACGATAAATAAGATCGTTGATTTTATTGAAGTGGATTCGTATTACGAAAAAAAGATCGAAGCTACGAGTGAGCGTATAATGTCAATATTAGAAGAGAGCCCTTATTATTTGCCGTTACAAAAACAACAAGGAGATAAAAATAATGCAATATAGTATAGAAGTCAATAATCAGGTTGAAATTTTTGACCTTAATAAAGTAGCGAAACAAGCTAGCGGAGCAGTGCTTTTAAGGGTAAAAAATACCGTAGTTTTAGCAACTGTTGCAAGAGAGGACACACAAGTTGAGGAGGATTTTTTACCTCTAACGGTGCAGTATATAGAAAAAGCCTACGCCGCTGGTAAAATTCCAGGTGGATATGTTAAGCGCGAGACAAAGCCAGGCGACTTTGAAACGCTAACAGCTCGCATCATTGATAGATCTCTTAGACCACTCTTTCCAAAAGGTTACGCATATCCAACTCAAATAGTTGTAATGGTACTTTCAGCCGATCCTGAGGTTGATTTACAAGTTGTAAGTTTAAATGCAGCCTCAGTTGCACTATATCTTAGCGACATCCCAGTAAATCGCCCAGTTTGTGGCGTGAGAGTTGGTTACATAGATGAAAAATTTGTGATCAACCCAAGCAACTCTGAACTAAAACAAAGTGCGATCGATCTATACGTGGCTGGCACAAAAGATGAGCTTTTGATGATCGAGATGAGAAGCTTACCTCAGCAAACTACGCAGCTCATCCCGATGGTTGCGATTGAGCCGATGATAGATCCGAGCTTAAGTGATAGTATGGCTCAAAAACAGCTGATGAATGAATTTAGCGAAGATATGATGGTTGAGGCGATTGATTTTGCTGGTAAGGCGATATTAAGAGCTAGCAGTGCTTACGAAGAAGCTTTCAAAGAGCATAAGAAAGAGGACGCTGCGCTTGAGCTAAAACCTGAGATAGAAAACGAAAATATCGCTATTTACATCGATAAATTTTATAAAGCTGAAGTCAAAAATGCTATCAATCAAATGGCAAAAAGCGAGCGCGCAAGCGAACTTAGCAAGATCGCAAAACAAATTTCAAGCGATGAGGTCGCTCAAAAAGAGGGCTGGGACGAGTCTGTCATTACAAATGTCCTTGGCAAATATAAAAAGAAAATCGTAAGAGAGCAGATCATAAACGAGGGCGTAAGGGCCGATGGACGTGGTCTTGAAGAGGTTAGGCCTATTAGTATCGAAACAAATGTGCTTCCAAATGCACATGGCTCATGCCTCTTTACAAGAGGACAGACACAAGCCCTAGTTGTCACTACTCTTGGCACTGACAGCGACGCTCAAATGTATGACATCCTCACTGAAAAAGTACCTTTTGTAGAGAAATTTATGTTTAACTACAACTTCCCAGGCTTTAGCGTAGGTGAGGCAAGCCCACTAAAAGCTCCTGGTAGACGTGAGCTTGGACATGGAAATTTAGCCAAGCGTGCCCTTGCACCAAGTATCGATCTAGCTTCACCATACACAATAAGAGTCGTTTCAGAAATTTTAGAGAGCAACGGCTCAAGCTCGATGGCTAGCGTTTGCGGTGGCTCTCTCGCACTTAGAGCAGCTGGCGTAAATACTTTAAAACTTGTCGCAGGTGTCGCTATGGGTCTTATATTTGAAGGCGATAAGCATGCAGTGCTAACAGATATCATGGGGCTTGAAGATCATGACGGCGATATGGACTTTAAAGTAGCAGGCACAAGTGATGGCATCACAGCACTTCAGATGGATATTAAGCTTGGTGGCATTAGTTTAGAAGTGCTAAAAGAGGCACTTTATCAAGCGAAACGTGGTAGAGAGCATATCTTATCTTTGATGACAGAAGCGGATAAAAATATAGAAATAAATGAAGATGTGCTTCCAAAGCTTGAATTATTTAGTGTCGATCCAAGCAAGATCGTAGATATCATCGGACAAGCTGGCAAGACCATAAAAGAGATCATTGAGAAATTTGAAGTCTCAATCGATCTTGATAGAGAAAAAGGCGAGGTGAAAATCGCAGGTGGAGCAAAGAAAAATGTTGATGCTGCAAAAGACTACATCATCTCTATAACCTCAAAAGATAATGGACGTTCATTTGGCAAAAAGCCGTTTAAACACGACAAAGAGCGTTCAAAACCAAATTTTAATATCGGTGATGAGTTTTTAGGAACCGTAAAGAGTGTGGTTGATTTTGGTGTATTTATCGAGCTAAAAGATGGCATTGATGGTTTGCTTCATATCTCAAAGATAAAAACTCCATTAAATGTAGGTGATCAGGTCAAAGTGTGTGTGAGCGAGCAAAAAGGAAATAAAATTTCGCTCTCTTTGGTTGAATAAATTTTAAAGGACAGATGATGAAATACAAAAAGTTGCTTTTTCCAATAGGAGCAGGAGACGATATCGAGCCAAGAATTTATGGTGCCCTAAAGGTTGCTCAGTGGTTTAACACACATATGGAAATTATGACTTGTCAGCTTGACCCAAGCGTAGTTTATAATATGAAAATGACGCTTCGTGGAGGAGTGCTTTTTGAAGAATTTCTAAAATCAGCTAAATCTGAACTAGCTGTCGAGCATGAAGAGAATGAGAAAATTTTCAATAAAATTTGTGCTGAGCTTGGCATAAAAGTAACTAGTGAAATCATTGAAGATGTTTGCACTGCAAATTTTACGATTCACAGTGGCAAAAGAAGCGCGATAGTGGAGCAAGAGAGTAAATTTTGCGATCTAGTGGTGGCTGCTGTGCCACTTGATGGAAAGATCACTGGTACATTTGAGTCAGCTGTTTTAAAAAGTGGTAAAAATGCGATTGTAATCCCTAGAAAAATGCGTGAGTTTAAAGCCGATAATATCCTTGTTAGCTGGACTGGTACGACGCAAAGCTCAAGGGCATTAACAGGCTCGATAGATCTTTTAAAAAAGGCGAAAAAGGTTCAGTGCATTACCTCAAAAGCAAGTCTTGGCGATAATGCCGAGCTAAATCTTAAAAAGCTTGAAGAGTACTTCAAAATTCATGGCATATCAGCCACTTTTGAAGTGATCGCTACTACGATGATACCTGGTGAAGCACTTTTAAAAGCAGCTATTGATAGAAGTGCCGATCTTATCGTTGCTAGCAGATATGGTGAAAATGGTCTTATGGAAATGGTGCTTGGCGGCACTTCGAGATTTTTCTTAGAACACACAAATATCCCAGTTTATCTATAATGGATTGCGGCTTAGTCCGCGATCTAATTCTTTTAAATTAATCTAATTTTTACTCATTCGCAAGACTTGACTACTAAAATTGTTAAAATCTCTTGACTTCTATCTTAAAATCTTGGCTTCACTGACCGCTTAGCTTAAATTTTAGAGCTGAAATTACTCGTTTAAAATTTACAAGACTTTAATAGCATAGTGCGTCAGATGGCAGCGCGCTTCGTTCTTAGCCATAAACTACAAATTTTATAAATTTTTAAAGCTCACATTAAGTTTTCATCAAGCACCTTATTAGCCAAAATTTTGTAAAATCCACTCATTAAAAAAGGATAAAAAATGAGTGAAAATTCTAGCTTTACACATCTACATTTACACACCGAATACTCCCTTCTTGACGGAGCGAACAAGATAAAAGAGCTAGCTCACGTGCTTCATGATAGAGGCGACACAGCAGCGGCGATTACTGATCACGGCAATATGTTTGGAGCGATAGATTTTTACAAGGCGATGAAAAAAGAGGGGATAAAACCGCTAATTGGCATCGAAGCTTATGTGCATAATGGCGAGCAGCTTGATGACAAGAGCACCAAGCAGCGTTTTCACCTTATACTAATCGCCAAAAACGAGACTGGCTATAAAAATTTAATGTATCTTAGCTCTATGAGCTACATCGAGGGCTTTTACTACTATCCTCGTATAAATAAAAAAATTTTAAAAGAGCATAGCGAGGGCTTGGTTTGTAGCTCTGCTTGCTTGCAGGGTGAGGTGAGTTGGCACTTAAATTTAAGCGATCGTAACGTCAAATTTGGCGCAAAGGGCTATGAGAGAGCAAAAGAGGTCGCACTTGAGTATAAAGAAATTTTTGGAGATGACTTTTATCTTGAGATCATGCGTCACGGCATCGGCGATCAAAAACGCATTGATGATGATATTTTGCGCATCGCTAAAGAAACTGGCATAAAGGTCATCGCCACAAACGATACTCACTACACTTTTAAAGAGCGAGCCGACGCGCATGAGGTTTTTATGTGTATCGCGATGAACAAAACTTTAGATGATCCAAACCGACTTCGCCACAGCGTCCATGAGTTTTTTGTAAAAAGCAAAGAGCAGATGAGTGAGCTATTTTTAGATATCCCTGAAGTGATAGAAAACACCCAAGAGATCGTGGATAAGTGCAATCTTGAGATCAAGCTTGGCAACCCAACTCCGCCAAATTTTAAATTTACACTTGAGTATGCTAAAGAGAGAAATTTAACACTTCCAGAGCCTGAAAATAGATATAGCTTTAAAAATGATGCTGTGTTTTTTGAATATGAATGCAGAAAGGGGCTTGAAGAGAGGCTAAAATTTGTCCCTGAAAATTTACATGACGAATACAAAAAGCGCCTTGAGATAGAGATTGGCATCATAAATAAAATGAATTTCCCAGGCTATATGATGATCGTTTGGGACTTCATAAATGAGGCTAAAAGTAGAGGCGTGCCTGTTGGTCCAGGACGTGGTTCTGCGGCCGGTAGCTTGGTCGCTTACTCGCTAAAGATCACCGACCTTGATCCGATCCCATACAACCTACTTTTTGAGAGATTTCTAAACCCGGAGCGTGTTAGTATGCCAGATATCGACGTGGACTTTTGTCAAAGTAGGCGTGGCGAGATAATTGACTATGTTACGCAAAAATACGGAAAATTTAACGTTGCTGGCGTTATTACATTTGGTAAATTGCTTGCAAAAGGTGTCATTAGAGATGTTGCTAGGGTTTGTGATATGCCTTACGCCGAAGCCGATGCGATGGCAAAGCTAATACCTGATGAACTTGGTATTACGCTAAAAGATGCTTATGAAAAAGAGCCAAAGATAGCTGAGCTCATCAGCCAAAATCCAAAGGCAGCTAAAATTTGGAAATTTGCACTTGATCTTGAGGGGCTAAATAGAAACGCTGGTCAGCACGCAGCAGGTGTCGTTATCTCAAATGAGGAGCTGTGGAACAAAACCCCGCTATTTCGTCAGCCAAACAGCCCAGAAGATCGCTATGTTACGCAGTATAGCCTTAAGTATCTTGAGGATGTGGATTTAATTAAATTCGACTTTCTTGGACTAAAAACACTAACGGTTATCGATAATGCCATAAAGCTGGTAAAACAACGAACTGGCAAGGATATCATTTGGGAGCAGATCGATAAAAACGATTCTAATGTTTATAAAATGATACAAAGCGGACAAGCGATAGGAATTTTCCAAATCGAGGGCGAGGGCATGAGAAAGCTAGGAACTAGCTTGCGTCCAGACTGCTTCGAGGATATCGTCGCGATGCTAGCACTCTACCGACCAGGACCGATGGAGAGTGGCATGCTCGATGACTTTGTCAAAAGAAAACATGGCGAGGCAGAGATAACCTACTCATTTAAAGAGCTTGAGCCGATCCTTGCGCCAACATACGGCGTCATCGTCTATCAAGAGCAAGTTATGCAAATCGTTCAAGCCATAGGCGGCTTTAGCCTTGGCGGGGCGGACCTTGTACGCCGTGCGATGGGTAAAAAGATCAAAGAAGAGATGGATAGGCTAAAGGGTGAGTTTGTAAAAGGTGCTGAGGCAAAAGGGCTAAATGGACAAAAAGCAGACGATCTTTTTGAGCTAATTGTAAAATTTGCAGGATATGGCTTTAATAAATCTCACTCCGCAGCTTACGCTTATGTTACCTTTCAAACAGCTTATCTTAAGGCTTATTACCCGGCTGAATTTATGGCGGCACTTCTTACGAGCGAAGAGAGCAACGTCGATAAGATCGTTCGCTATATCGATGAGATAAAACGCATAAATATAGACACTTTGCCACCATCTATCAACAAATCAACTAAAGAATTTAGCGTTGTTAAAAATGGCGATCATGACGGCATTATCTTTGGGCTTGGTGCGATTAAAGGTGTTGGTGGAGCGGCTATTGAAAACATTATCACTGAGCGTGAAGCAAATGGCGAATTTAAGAGTATGGACGACTTCGTCTCAAGGATCGATCCATTTAAGGTCAATAAAAAGGTCTTTGAAAGCCTCATAAAAGCTGGATGTTTTGATGAGTTTGGCTTTAGTCGCAAGATGCTTATGCAAAATGTAGAAAATATCATAGAAGCTTGCAAAAGTGCAGCTCAGATCCGTAAAAATGCTGTTGAGAGCTTGTTTGGTGAAGATGAGAGCATGAACGATGTGAAGATAAATTTTGTCACGATAAATGACGAATTTGACATCAAACAAATTTTAAAATTTGAGCAAGAGAGCGTTGGTATCTATCTCTCAGGCCACCCGCTTGATGATTATAAAGATGAGATTAATAAGATAAAATACACTCTAAGTTCAGAATTTGAGAGCTTGCCACAAAGCGCTGAAATTTTAGTCGTTGGTAAGATCGAGGACTTTAGCACAAGGATAACCAAAAGTGGCAAGAAAATGGGCACTATAAACGTGCTTGATTTTCACGGAAATATCGAGATCGCAGTCTTTGAAAGAGAGCTTGGTAATATCGAAGATATAGTAAAAGATGAAGCAAAACGCGACCTGCCTTATGCTTTTAGGATAAATATCACAAAAGATGATCAATTTGTAAGGACAAATTTAAACGAGGTTTATAGCCTAGAAGATGCACAAAATTTAGACTTTAAGACAAGAAAGCTAAAACAAAACTCTAAATTTTCTAAAAATGAAGAAGCTAGCACGCCTCAAAGAGCAAGAGAGTATGCTGAGCTAGAGGTGCTTTTATGCCTTAGTGAGCTTAGCAAAGATAAGATAACTAGCCTTTATAATCTTGGTTATAACGAACATATAAAAAGTGGTACACACAACGATAAACGCCTTGTTATTAAGATAAAAAATGAAAATACGGCTCAAATTTTTGTCTATAAGACAAAATTTGTTGTAAATGATAGCTTTAAAGAAAAAGCACTTCAAGCAATAGCTTGCTAAGGCTTGGAAAGCGATGTTTTTAGATAAGCTTGGCATAGATAAAAGTAACTGGAGCGAGCTTTTTAGCGCATGTGTCGGCAAATCGACATTACTTCAAAAACGTGCATTTAAGCTACTTGTTGAAGGTAGCAATTGGCAGGTTGATTTTGATAGTGGCAAAATTTACTTTGATGGGCGTGAGTTTGACATGCAGTTTATCGGCTCTGAAAGCTTCTCGTCAAATACGTGGCTTTGGGGTTATGAAAATATAAATGGCTTTGATGAGCGGTTGCTCAAGCTTGCAAATAAAGCACGTGAGTTTGGCGAAAAATTTGGACTTAGTGCATTTAGCACGCCACGATTTGAGCTGGATGAAAATTTTAATGGTCACACGATTAGTATGGTTCTTTGCGCCGCTTTTGATGAACAAAATTATTATAGGATAGAGTACGAGGGAGGAGCAGCGTATGTGGCTTTTAGATCAGATGTGGTCTTTAAAGAGCCAGTGCTAGCAAATGAGCTTTTAGGCGCAGTAAATGAGTGTTTAAGCACTTACGAGCTAGATCATAAAATCTTTATAAAAGGACTTTTGCTAAGCTGTGATATGAAATTTAGCGAAAGTCCTAATGAAATCGTAGCGAATAAATACGAGCTTAGCTTTAAATTTGACGAGCTAAATAGGCTCATAAATATTTCAAGCAAGCTTTAAAATTTAATACTCTTTACCACATCAGCACCAAGTGCTAGCTTCATATGAAGAGAAAACATCTCGTGGTAAAAATCGCCATTATGTCCTGGTATATCGTACGTTTGCGTAAGATCAAACGGCACGATAACTCTTGCTTTTTTATTATATTCATTGGCTCGTAGTTTAAGATAACTAACGCACTGATAAACGCACATATCAGTGCAATCTCCGGTGACTATAAAGGTGTCTAGCTCCGAATGCTCTTCTAAAAATTTCTCAAATTCTTTATTAAATGCGATGCTTAAAGAGTTTTTATAAAATGTCTTGAACTCTTTAAAAAAGCTTAGATTTTCTATCTCTTTTACGGTTTTTATCTCATTTGTATCAAGTATGGCATGTGGCAAAAAGTTCTCAAATTCTTTTGAATCACTGGTGTGCCTATCTTCTATAAGGATAAAATTTCTAAAGCCAAAATCTCTCCACGCTCTATCAAAAAGTGTCGCGATCCCTTTTGATAAGGCGGCTACTCTTTGACTAGCGAGCGCACCACTTCCAGCAAATGCTTCTATCATATCGATACAGATAAATGCAACGTTTTTTGCTCCATCGTTTGAAATTTCTCTTAAATCAAGCGTTTGAAGAGATTTTTTAAAAGCCTCAAGTTCGTTTTGTATGTTCATTCTTACTCCTTTATTGGTAAATTTATGCAAAATGTTTTTGGATTTAGTGTGATCTCGATACTGCCTTTGTGAGCCTCTATGATCTGCAAGCAAAGGTGCAGTCCAAGGCCGTTTCCTTTTAGCTTGCTACTTTTAAATGGCTCAAAGACTATGGCTTTATCTTTGATAGGCTCACCACTATCGTAAACGATAAATTTATGCTCACTTGGTGTTTTTTCATAGCTTAAAATGATCTCTCCCTCATCATCATCGCTCTCTTCGATGGCGTCAATGGCATTAAATAAAATATTTTGAAAGACGATGGCTAGTAGATCAAGGTCGCCCATATATTTGCCATCTGGAAATTCTAGGCTAAATTTAATATCCTTTGAATAGTCATAAAAATTTATAGCCTCTTCGCACTCTTTTTTAAGCTGCGAAAAGTCAAAAATTTGTGCATTTATATTAAGACCTTTTGTGAAAAGTAGAGTGGCTTTGATTATGCGTTCGACTCGCCATGTAGCTTTTTGTATTTGATTTACGATAGGCTTTGTGCGCTCATCAGCTCTTTTAAGTAGTGTTGATGCTAAAAGCGAGATAGAGCCTACTGGATTTCTGATCTCGTGGGCTAAGTGAGCTGCCACTTGACCCATCGAGGCAAGACGCTCGGTACGTTTTTCTACGGTTATGTTTGTTGCAGAGATTATTAGTTTATTATCTTTAGAGCTTGTTTTAAAAAGATAAATTTGCCCATCTACATTTATCTCGCCCTCTTTTTTTGGTATCTCTTTAAAAATTTTACCAAGTCTTACTGCTTCTGAGTTTTGTAAAAAAATCTCATCATTTTCATCTAACACCCAGATAGCATTTGGCAAAATTTCTACAATATCTTTAATGAAATTTTGCAAGTTTGCGTAAGATGATGTTAAATTTTTATATTCGTTTTCTATCAGATAAGTCTGCTCTATCAGGCTTTTTAAGCCAGCTTGGATATCGTGTTCGTTCATTTTAAAAGTTCCTCAAAATCGCTAATTTCATAAAGCCTTAGCCTTTCATCCTTTAAATTTCTTAGCTCGCTACTAAATCCACTCTTTGAAAAAAGAGCAATAATATCTGGCCTGATATTTAGTTTTTCGCATTTTTTTAATAGTAAATTTAGCACGTTTTTACAAACCTTTCTCTCTTTGTATTTTGCCTCGCCGACTATGATCTTGCCACCTATATTTAATAGCATATCAAGCTCTATATTCCTGCTCCAAAAGCTACTTAAAAATATGCCATTAATCATAAATTTTTTTGCCATGAGCTCACCGCACAGAATTTCAAATCCAAGGCTTGCATATTCGTCAAATTCTTTTTTTATAGTGGCTAAAATTTCATCATTTTTACCAGCTTTTAGCAAGCTTAAATTTGGCTCTATAAATCTAAACCAAAACCTTGAAAAATGGCTATTAAAATGTATTTTATCCTCAACTTTATAGCCCCTTTCTTCTTTTTTTAACATCTGGTTTTTTGATCTTTTTGGTAGTACTTCTCTACTTTTTTCTAGCAGTAAAAAATTCTTTTCAAAAAGCTTTGCGTAGACTTTGCTAGCTAGGCTTTGAGGTAAAATTTTATTTACGCTAAATTTTTTTCTATCGCTTCGTGCGAGTTTTATGAGGGCAGATTTTATAGCATCGTTTGTATCGGATTCGAAGTAAAATTTTGGCATCAAGGCTATAAAGTTGTTTAAAATTTCAGCCTCGATCGCTTCAAAAACATCATAATATGAGTGCTTTAAATCAAACTCATCAAAGACGAGATGAAATTTAATAAGTTCATTTATATCGAGGTGTTTCATTCGCTCAAATGTTGATTTTAAAGCTTTTATATCGGCTCCTTTATTTGGGCATTGTAGTATATTTTAGCTAAAGTAATCTATAATGCTACGCAAAAAACAAGGGTTGTGATTTGGTAAATTTAGAGCATATTAGAGAAAATATAATTTTAAAAAATGGCATTTATTATTTTGACTTTACAGCTTCAGGACTAGCTTATAAACCTATCGAAGATGAGATGGCAAAAATACTTCAAACATACGCAAATACGCACTCTATCAGCTCATCAAACGCCTATAAAACCGCTCAAACTTATGAAGATTCAAGACGTGAATTAAAAAGCTTGCTAGGACTTGATGATAGTTTTTATCTTTTTACTTGTGGCAATGGAGCTACCGGTGCGATAAAGAAATTTCAAGAAATTTTAGGAATTTATGCACCGCCAGCACTTAAAAAAAGATATGCCCTAAAGCCAGATGAAAATTCTCCGCTCGTGGTGCTTGGCCCTTATGAACATCATTCAAATGAGATAAGCTTTAGGCAAGCACTTTGTGAGGTTGAGCGTATCAGGCTTGATAAAAATGGAGGGATCGACTTTAATCATTTGGAGCAAATTTTAAGGATAAATATCGGTCGTGAGATCATCGCAACTTTTAGTGTGGCTTCAAATGTGACTGGGGTTTTGAGCGATTATAGAAAAATTTATACTATTATAAAATCTTATGGCGGCATTGTGGCATTTGATGCTGCAAGTTTTAGCGCTTATGGAAATATTGATTGTGACTATTTTGATGCTCTTTTTTTATCTCCTCATAAATTACTTGGTGGGGTTGGAAGTTGTGGGCTTCTTGCTATAAAAAAGATACTTGCAAACTCAGATGAACCGACATTTGCTGGTGGTGGAACGGTAAGTTATGTTAGCAAAAACTATGCTATATTTGTAAAAGATAGCGAACAGCTAGAAGAGGCTGGCACACCGCCTATTTTAGGACTCATAAGAGCAAATTTAGCTTATAGGCTAAGAAATGAGATAGGATTTGGGACAATATATGAAAACGAGAGCGAGCTTGGAGAGTATTTTGAGAAAAGACTAGCAGAAATTCCTGAGCTTACGTGCTATCATCCAAATAACATAAAGCGTTTGCCGATATTTTCTTTTAACGTGACTGGTGTTTCGCCTTATGAACTAGCCAAAGTTTTAAGCAAAGAATATGGCATTCAAACGCGTGCAGGGTGTTCTTGCGCTGGGCCATATGGACATGATCTGCTTCATTTAAAAGAGGACTCACTCTTTACTCGCAAGCCAGGTTGGGTCAGAGCTGGACTTCACTATACGCATACACTAGAAGATGTGAATTATCTAGTGGACGCATTAAAAAATAGCATTAAGAAGTATTCAAGTAGTTGGAAGGTCGATGATCCTTTTAGTGTTGATAAAATTTCAGGTTGTATGGGAGATAGATGAAAAATATATTAATAATTGCAGGAAGTGATAGTGTTGGTGGTGCTGGCGTGCAGGCTGACATAAAGACATGCGAGGCGTTTTCTTGCTACGCAGCGACGGCTATCACGGCTCTTACAGCACAAAATACAAATGGCGTTAGCAATATCTTTGCTACAAATGTTACAAATCTAAATGAACAAATAAAAATGGTAGACGAGGAGCTAAATATAGACGCTATCAAGGTTGGAATGCTTTTTAATAAAGAGCTTATATCTTGCGTTGGTTTTTGGCTTGAAAAATTTTATAAGCAAGGCATTAAAATAGTAATAGACCCAGTTTGCATAGCAAAATCAGGCTCAAAGCTTCTTGAAAATGACGCGATAGCAAGCTTAAAAAAACTTTTTAAATTTGCAGACATTATCACGCCAAATATCGATGAAGCCAAAGTTTTGGAGCTTGATAGTAAAAATTTACCTTGCGATATGATCTTAAAGCGAAGCACGGTTGCAGAAATTTGTGAAGATACTCTTTTTAAAAAAAATGGTGACGTAATTAAATTTAAAGAGCCACTAATAAAACCAGAGATCATGCATGGGGCTGGGTGTAGCTTTGCAAGTGCGCTGGCCTGCTTGCTGGCAAATGGACACACCAAAGAAGAGGCCATAAAACTAGCCAAAGGATACATTTTAAATGCTATTAAAAATGCAATTACGACAAAATTTGGCAAACGTCTACTAAATCATAAAGTTGGCATAAGTGATTGAAATTTACGCGATTAGCGACGATGTGTTGATGCCTGAAAATTTAGCCTTGCAATATACTAAAGAAATTTTAGAGTGTGGGGTGAAATTTTTTCAATTTCGCTCTAAAAAAATACTCAAAGATGAGAGGTTGGCTAGTGAAATTTTCAACTTATGCGAAAAATTTGGAGCCAGATTTATCGTAAATGATGATATTTTATTTGCTGCTCGTATAGGGGCAAAGTCCGTGCACTTGGGAAAAGATGATGCGAGCATAAAAGAAGCATTTGAAATTTTAGGGGATGACGCTTACGTGGGAGTTAGCTGCTATGATAGCTTGGAGCTTGCCCTTAGGGCAAAACAAAATGGTGCTAGCTATGTGGCTTTTGGAGCGATGTTTAAAAGCCCAACAAAACCAAATGCGCCGCTTTGCAAGGCTCAAACTATATCACAAGCAAAGGAAATGGGAATGAATGTGTGTGTCATAGGAGGCATAAACTCTAGCAACATTGCAAGCGTCGCTAAAGTAAAGCCAGACATGATCGCCTTAATATCTGCTATCTATAAAGATGGTACGATAAAGAAAAATATAGAAAATTTACAAAGAAAATTATTGCTTTAAAAGATGCTTATTTTGCAAGCTTTTTTATGAAAATTTCATTATAATCCCTGCTTTAAAAAAAGGAAAACATTGCTAAATATCGATGAAGTAAGAAAAAATATCATTTTAAAAGAAGGCCTTTACTATTTTGACTACACAGCTTCAGGTCTTGCTTACAAGCCCATCGAAGATGAAATTTTAAAATTTTTAAAAACCTACGCAAACACTCACTCAGATAGTAGTTCAAGCGCAGCGTTAACGCAAAAATGCTATGAAAATGCAAGAGCTGAGCTAAAAAGATTATTAGGTCTTGATGATAGTTTTTATCTTATTGCGACTGGTCAAGGAGCAACGGCTGCGATAAAGAAATTTCAGGAGATAGTGGGAATTTATATCTCACCAGCTACAAGAGCTTTGATCGGCGAAGCAAATTTAAGAAATTTAAACTTGCCATTAGCAATCATTGGCCCTTATGAGCATCACTCCGTTGAAGTTAGCTTAAGAGAAGGGCTTTGTGATATAAAACGTATAGAGCTTGATGAAAATAATGAGATAGATTACGCGATGCTTGAGAATACATTAAAGCAAAATGCAAAAAGAAAGATAATGGCTAGTTTTAGTGCCGCCTCAAACGTCACTGGCGTTAAAACTAATTATAAAAAAATTTACTCGCTAATCAAAAAATACAATGGCATTTTAGTACTTGATGTGGCCACTCTTAGTGCTTATGAAAATGTTGATTGCAGATATTTTGACGCACTGTTTCTCTCGCCTCACAAGCTGCTTGGCGGAGTTGGGAGTTGTGGGCTTTTGGCCATCAAAAAAGAGCTTTGTAAAAATTTGCCTACATTTGCAGCTGGAGGCACAGTCAAGTACGTAAGCAGGACATCACATATTTTTACTAATGAAGTTGAAAATTTAGAAGAGGGCGGCACGCCACCGATAATACAGCTAATGCGTGCAAATTTAGCCTATAAACTAAGAAATGAAATCGGACTTAATAATATAAAAGTAGCTGAATGTGAGCTAGGTGAGATGTTTTGCAAAGAGCTAGAAAAGATAGATGAGGTGATAAATTATTGTCCTGAAAATTTAGACAGATTGCCTATTTTTGCATTTAATGTAAAAGGCATTTCGCCTTATGATTTTGCTGCTAGTTTAAGTAGTGATTTTGGTATACAAACGCGTGCAGGCTGTGATTGCGCTGGGCCGTATGGACATGATCTGCTTAATTTAAAAGATAATACCATTTTTGAAGCAAAACCTGGCTGGGTACGTGTTAGCATTCACTATACGCATACAAAAGAGGATATAAAATATCTTATAAATGCCATAAAATCTTGTATCAAAAAATACAAAGAAAGATAGAGCAAAAACTATATGCTTGATATTTGCGGAGAAAATTTTAGAAGTGAATTTTTATAAAGCTATAGGTTCTATCAAATCTAAAAGTTAGTAAATTTTGCAAAATTCCAAAAAGTACCATAAACGTAACAAAGCTGCTTCCGCCGTAACTAAAAAATGGTAGTGGCACACCTACAACTGGTGCAAAACCGATCGTCATTGAGACATTTACGCCGACGTAAACGAAGATTAGCGCAGCAATCCCCGTGGTGGTAACTTGCGTAAAATAGTCGTTTTTTAGGCCGTAATTTAAACTTAAAAGATGTGTTATAAGTGCTCCATAAAGTCCAAGCAAAAATAATCCACCATAAAAACCAAAACGCTCGATATTGTAGGCAAAGATGAAGTCACTTGTGGCGATTGGTAAAAATTTAAAGTGCGTCTGCGTTGCTTCGTCCTTTGGCTTGCCCTTTAATCCGCCGCTACCTATGGCGATGATGCTTTGTTTGACGTGATAGCTTGGCTCTTCAGCGATGAAATCGTGAATCCTCTTTTTTTGATAATCATGTAAATTTTCATACAAAACCGGCGCCAAAAAGCCTATCGCAAGGATGATGGTGATCCAAATTTTCTTATTTACGCCGATTACAAAAAGGATGGTGTAGCCAACTATCAAAAGTATGAGCGCAGTGCCAAGATCAGGCTCTTTCATGATGAGTACAAATGGCAAAAGTATATAAAAACTAAGTCTTAAAAAATCTTTTACTCCGTATCCATTAGCTTCTGGAGGACGCTGTTTAATGAGATAGGCTAACATCAGCAAAAAGGCTGGCTTCATCAGCTCTGATGGCTGAAGTGTGAAGTGAACAAAGGGAATTTCTAGCCAGCGCCTAGCTCCTAGCTTGCTAACGCCAAAGAGATCGACACTTAAAAGTAGCACGATGCAGACCCAGTAAAACATCGGAATAATCCAGTCGATACGTCTAATAGGAAGTAAAAACGCTACGCAAAATGATGCAAAACCTATGCCAAAATACACAAGCTGTTTATTTGCTAAAATGTCGTTTGCTTCGGAGACTAGGATATATGAAATTATGATGATTGGGATTATTAAAAACGGCTGAATAAAATCAAAATGTGTTAAAATACGCCGATCTAGTTTTATCAAGAAGCAAACCTTAATTTTTGGGCTAGATTATATCACAAACAAGGCTTTGATTTTGGTTAAATTTAATGTTTTAAATAGCTCAAGACTCGACATAGCAGTAGCACATGAGCTTCAAATTTCACGTAATCAAGCTTTAAATTTGATAAAAGACTCCCTTGTAAGCGTAAATTTAAAACCAATCTCAAAACCAAGCTTTGTTTTAAGCGAAAATGATGAAATTTGTATAAATTTTGCTCCAAAAAAAGAGGTGCAAAACGAGTACGAAGTAAATTTTGATATACCAATAATCTACGAAGATGATGATCTAATAGTGTTAAATAAGCCTCCTCAAATCGTCGTTCATCAAGCCCCAAGCGTCAAAGAGGCAACACTTGTTGAGTGGCTAAATAAAAAAGGATTTATGCTCTCAAATTTAAATGGCGACGTAAGAGCTGGCATAGTTCACCGCCTAGATAAAGGTACTAGCGGCGCTATCGTCGTTGCTAAAAACAACTTTGCTCACGCAAAACTTAGCGAGCAGCTAAGTGATAAGAGCATGGGACGAATTTATCTAGCACTCACTGATCTTCCCTTAAAAGAGGATGTTATCATCGAAAAGCCAATCGGCAGAAACCCAAACAATCGCCTAAAAAAAGCGATCGTCAAGGACGCTAAATTTGCAAAAAGTGCTTTTGTAAATTTACTAAGCGAAAATGGCATAAATTTAATAGCAGCAAAACTTTTTACAGGCAGGACCCATCAGATAAGAGTGCACCTATCTAGCATAAACCGCCATATTTTAGGCGATGATTTATACGGATTTAAGAGCCAAGGCGATAAAATAAGCAGAGTTATGCTTCACGCTTATATGCTTTATTTTATCCATCCACGAACTGGCAAAAGGGTAGAATTTATCGCAAAAACGTATGATGACTTTAACCAAATAATTTACAAAAAAATTCCCAAGGAGATTTTTGATGAAAAAATTTGCCCTACGCATATTGACACCATTTTTAGTAGCTTTATTGGCGGGATGCGGCTCTAGCGTACCGACTCAGCAAAGCACGTCACTACCGACTATTACAAGCTTAAAAACCATTTCAGACATGACAGAAGTTGGCTTCGAGTGGAATCCAGTGACCGACGAAAGCGTCGTTGGCTACTATCTTTACCGCTCAAATCCAAATGACGCAAACTCAAAAATGCAACTAGTTGCAAATATAAAAGACCGCTTTGCAACGCACTATGTGGACCGCAATCTAGCTCCAGAGACAACCTACTCGTACCAAATGAGAACCTACTCAAGTAATGCCATCTCTCAACCGGGCACGATCGCAACAGCAACTACAAAGCCACTGCTTGACTCAGTACCATTTTCGCAAGCTATTACAGGGCTTCCAGGACGTGTAAAAGTGATCTGGAGACCACATCCTGATAGCACCGTGGCAAGCTATATCATTCAAAGAAGTGATGCAGGAGCTAATAAATTTAGCCAAGTAGCAGAGGTAAATGGCAGACTAAATGCTGAATATATCGACACTGAGGTAAAACCTGGTAAGTCTTATGAGTATAGAATTTTAGTTAAAACTTCTTCAGGCGTTGTTTCAAAACCAAGCCAAAACATAAGTGCAACGACAAAGGAGTTACCCTAAATCAGTAACAAACCTTCAGGCAACAAAAAATGCACCAAAAAAGATAATTTTAACTTGGGATTACGTGCCGGCTGAGGATTTTGCTTATTTTAAGGTTTATAGAACAGTGAGTAAAATTTTGCCTTACACATATCTGGCAAAAACGACTAGCAACACCTATGAGGATCTCATAAACACAAATGCAGCGACTAGGTATTACAGAGTCACAGCAGTCGATAAAGACGGCCTTGAGAGCTTAAAACAAGAAGAGCCAATTGTGGGGATAACGCTTGGTGCACCAAAGACTCCAAATATTAGCGCTAGCTACGATGGTAGCGGAGTAAATGTAAATTGGAGTGCAGTTGATAGAGCTAGTTCGTACACTGTTTATAGAAGTGGCGCAAGTGAGAAAATTTTTAGTGGCATAGATGGTACTGGGCTTAGAGATGATAGCGTGCAAAAAGGAGCTAGCTATTCTTACAGCGTCGTAGCTATCGATGAGTACGGCATCGCCTCTGATAAGTCATCAAAAGCAGAAGTTAGCATAAAATAATGCCAAATTTCATCGCTTCGTCTTTAAAAGAGCTCTCGTTTCCATTTGGTAATGACAAAGTCAAATTTCTTTGGCAGGCAAATGGGCGAAACGAGAGGCTCATATACACAAAAAATGAAGAAGAGAGCTTTTTCCTAGTTGTAAAGCCAGGTAAAAATGGCGTCGTCGTAAAAGGTGAAAAGCTTACAAAGCCAGCTAAAGTTGGCCTTTTGCAAGAGGCACTTGAGCTTTTTAAAGAGCAAAATTGCAATGATGTAATCAGTCAAGCATTTGCCGTAAAAAAGACAAATTTGACTAAAAAAGTGAGTGAAATTTTAAGCCTTGAAGAATTTGTGCCAGCATTTTGCGAGCTAAAAGATAAATTTAAAGAGATTTTCATCGAGATCGGCTTTGGTTCTGGTAGACACTTGCTTTATCAAGCTAAAAACAATCCAAATGCCCTAGTTATCGGAATAGAAGTCTATAAGCCAAGCATCGAGCAAGTAGCAAAGCTAACTAGAGCAAATGCGCTAGAAAATGTGCGTCTAATCAATACTGACGCAAGGCTTTTACTTTCGCTTGTTAGCTCAAATTTAGTTGATAGGGTATTTTTACATTTTCCAGTGCCATGGGATAAAGCAGAGCATAGACGTGTTGTCTCGTCGGCGTTTGCACTTGAATGCGAGAGAATATTAAAAGTAGGCGGTAAATTTGAGTTAAGGACTGATAGCAAGGAGTATTGCGACTTTAGTTTGAGTAAATTTTTAGAGCCTACAAACTCAAAAATGGAAGCTTTTAAAAATAGAAATTTAGAAGTAACTAGTAAGTACGAAGACCGCTGGAGACGCCAAGATAAAGATATTTACGATGTTATCTATACTTGTGAGATTGAAAGTGGTGAGAGTGTTTTAGCTGGAGATTTTAGCTTTAAAGAAAAGTCTAGCGTAAAAAATATCATTAAAAATTTTAAAAATTTTATCATCAAAAAAGAAGATTATTTTTTACACTTCGAAGAAATTTATATCATAAATAAAGATGAAATTTTGCTAAAAGTTGCTTTTGGAGCTTTCAACAAACCTGAGCAATGTTTTATCAAAATAAGCGATGAAAAAAGCGAATATTTTATAAAAAAACCGATCTTAATTCGTGAGAATTTAGCTGCACACGAGCTTTTGAAGGAGTATTTGGCTGATGCAAGAGATAATTAGTGCAAGGAATTTGAGCCTAGCTTATGAACGCGATGAAATCGTAATTAATAGCGTCAATTTAGATATTTATGCAAATGATTTTGTCTTTATCACAGGCAAGAGTGGAAGTGGAAAAAGTACGCTTTTAAAATCATTTTACGGAGAAATTTCGCCCCTTGCAGGTGAATTAAATGTCTGCATGACGCAAATGGACGATATCGATGACAAAAGACTTTGCGAGCTTAGGCAGCGAGTTGGCATTATATTTCAAAACTATCGCTTGATAAATGAGTGGAATGTCGAAAAAAACGTTATGCTGCCCCTCATCATCAAAGGCGTCAATCAAAACGTAAGTAAAAAGCAAGTGGCTAAACTTTTAAAGCATGTAAATATGCTTCATAAAGCTGATAAATATCCAATGGAGCTAAGCGGTGGTGAGCAGCAAAGAGTAGCGATGGCAAGGGCACTAGCACATAATCCAAATTTACTCTTATGTGACGAGCCAACGGGAAATTTAGACGAATACTCAAGCGACGTCATCTGGTCGCTTTTAAAATCAGCTAGGGAATTTTTAGGCACTAGCGTAGTAGTTGTCACGCACCATATCCCATCGACACTTCGTATCCCATACCGTCACTTCGTCATAGAAAATGGAGGCGTGCATGAGATCGCTTAAAAATCATCTTGGATTCATCCTGCCGCTGATCGCGCTTTTGTTTTCCGTGCAGTTTAGTCTAACTGCCGATAAGGTTGTGAGAGATTATGAAAGGCTCATGGGAAATGACTACAACATCGTCATAGTTTCAAGTAAAGAGCTCAGTGATGCTATTTTAAAGCCAGTGGTTAGCAATCTATCTAGCATCGAGCCACTAAGTCCGCAAAAGATAATTGACCGCCTTTCAAATGATATCTCTGCTAAAAATTTATCCATACTGCAAAATGCGCTACCTAAATTTTACTCACTAAAACTTAGCGAATTTCCGACGCCGCAGTACATGGATGATCTAAAGCAAAAACTTTTAAAATTTGATGGCATCACAAAGGTCGAGACATTTTCAAAGACCCATGACAAGGTCTTTAAAATGCTAAATTTAGCCAAAAGTATATCGTATACTTTTATGGCGATACTTTGTGTTGTTGGGCTTATGCTTATGCTAAAGCAGGCTAAAATTTGGCTGTTTGAGCATAGGGAGCGCATCGAGATTATGACGCTTTTTGGAGCACCTTTTTGGCTAAAATCAGCCATGCTCTATAAATCAGCTATGGTTGATAGCCTGGTTGCGACCACAGTAGTTGGTGCATTTTTCTTTTTCTTGCCTAGCATTGAAATTTTTAGAGAAAATGCCGCAAGCATCGATGTAGTATTGCCTAGTCTTGATCCCTCAAGAGATATTTTTATTTTATTTGGCGTGGCTATGTTTTTAAGTATTTTTGCTGTTAGTTTGGTAATGAGTAAGGCTAGAAAAAGCACGATATGAGAAAAGGAATTTTTATATTTTTGCTAGCTTTTAGCTTAGCTTTTGCGTCAAATACCAAAGAGAAGATCAAAGACTCCAAAAACTCGCTAAGATCGAGTCAGGCGATGAGTGAGCAGCTTAGTAAAAAGCTAGATGATTTGGCTGGTGATATCGTAAATGGCGAAAAAAAACTTCGAGGTATAAGTGGCGATATCACAAATTTAAAGGGTCAAATTTCAGTCCTTGAGACAAATGCTTCAAAAGCACTTCTTGAGCTTGATGACCTAACGAAACAAAACAAAGAGCTAGAACGCACACAAAAAGAGCTTGAGCAAAATATGATAAGGATCATCGCAGAAGATCTTTCGTTTGATCTTTTGATGTCTGCAACTGAGGGCAAGCAAAGCGAGGAGAGCATCATTTCATCTCAAATTTTAACCAAGCTAAATGCCATCACAAAAGAGGATTTTAAAAGGCTTAGCCAGAACTATGAAGATACGATTGAGAAGATAAAAAATAAATCAAACAAAATAAGCGAGATAAACTCAAGTATTAAAAACTATAGACGCAAGCAAAGTGACTTGCAAAATTTAGAGAGTACGCAGAAAAATACTATAAACGGACTAAAGCGTGATAAAGAAATTTATAGCAAAAAGCTAGCCAAACTTCAAGCTCAGCAAGATGAGCTAAGAAAGACGCTAGAGCAGCTCGCTATCATGCAAAAACAAGAAGATGAAGCAGCACGTGCTGCTAGAGAAAAACAAGAAAAAGCGGCTGCAAGCAAAGGTGGTAAAAAAGGCGAAAAAAGCCAGCCAATGGGTGGAGGCTATCAAACAAGCTCGGTCAAAAAATATTCAGGTGCAAAGACAATCGCTCCTCTTGATAGCTACACTGTAAAACAAAAATTTGGTAACTATGTAGATCCAATATATAACATCAAAATTTTTAATGAGTCAGTCACGCTTCGCTCAACAACGCCAGATGCCAAGGTCAAAAGCGTGCTAAATGGTAAAGTGGTCTTTGCAAAAGCAACTCCGATGCTTGAAAATGTAGTCATTATAGAAAACGAAAATGGCATCCATACGATCTACGCTCACCTAAGCCAGATCGCACCAACCGTAAAAGTCGGCTCAGTTGTGCAAAAAGGCTACGTTATAGGTCGAGTTAGAAATGATCTAACCTTTGAAGTGACGCAAAGAAACTACCACATTGATCCACTTGAGATGATCTCAAAATAGCCGCTTTGCAAGTACTATTAACTAAATTTAAAGCCTTTTTGGCTAGAATGCGTGAATTTTAAGGAGCAAGACAATGAGTAAAAGAAAACGCGTATTGGTTAAATTTTCAGGCGAAGCTTTAGCGGGAGAGAATGGTTTTGGCATAGATACGGCGGTGCTTAAATTTATAGCAAATGAGATAAAAGAGCTTGTCGAAAATAGTATCGAGGTTGGCATCGTGATAGGTGGCGGCAACATTATACGTGGTGTGAGTGCTGCAAAAGATGGCATCATCAAACGAACGAGCGGCGATCACATGGGTATGCTAGCAACTGTTATCAACTCAATCGCGATGCGTGAAGCTTTAGAGCGAAGTGGGCTAGAGGTGAGAGTGCAAAGTGCAATCAAAATGGAAGCGATCTGTGAGACTTTCATCGTTGGACGTGCGCAGCGTCATTTGGAAAAAGGCAGAGTCGTTATATTTGCTGCAGGTACTGGTAATCCATTCTTTACAACTGATACAGCAGCAACTTTAAGAGCTATTGAAATCGGCTCAGATATGATCATAAAAGCAACAAAGGTTGATGGCGTTTATGATAAAGACCCGAAAAAATTCAAAGATGCAAAACTTTTAAAATCGCTAAACTATGAAAAGGCAATGAGCGATGATATCAAGGTTATGGACGATACTGCCATAGCTTTAGCTAAAGATAACTCACTGCCGATTTTGGTTTGTAATATGTTTAAGGCTGGAAATTTATTAAAAATAATAAATGAAGAAGAAGCAGCCCTATACTCAGTAGTAAAATAAATTTTAAAAAGGATAAATATGAGAACAGAACAAATAACAGCAAGAGCGTTAAAACAAGTTGGTGATGATAGATATAAACTTTCACTTATCGTAGCAAAGCGTGCAGAAGCACTAGCAAATGGAGCAGTGGTACTTGTAGAAGCCGATACTTCAAAGATGAAATTTGCTGACATTGCACTACTTGAAGTAGCTGAGGGCAAAATAGGCTTAGAGGCAATAGTTGAAGGAAAATAGTCTTTTTTTAGAGCAGCTAATAGAACAAATTTTACCTTGTAAAAATGTTTCAGAAGCTATAACGTTGCTCTTTTCTCTTTGCGAACGAAGCGAGAAATTAGACAAAGCTATAGATAGCTGTGTCACATCTCATGCTGGTCAATATCGCAAAAGTGGCGAGCCATACGCAATCCATCCTATATTGGTAGCATCAATAGTAGCAAATATGGGTGGAGATGAGAGCATGGTCATAGCTGCACTACTTCACGATGTAGTTGAAGATACTGAAGTTACGCTTAGTGAAGTCCAGGCTGAATTTGGCGATGAAGTGGCAAAGCTGGTTGAAGGGCTTACGAAGATAGTTGCTATAAGAGAAAACAAGCTTGCAAGCTCAAGTAGTAACGAAAAATTAGCAAGCTCGGCGCTAACTTTTAGAAAAATGCTTTTAATCTCCATTGAGGATGTTAGAGTTCTTGTGGTTAAGCTTTGTGACAGGCTTCATAATATGCTAACCCTTGATGCATTAAAAGTAGAAAAACAAAAACGTATTGCAGAAGAGACGCTTATGGTCTATGCTCCGATCGCTCATAGGCTTGGAATTTCATCGATTAAAAACATACTTGAAGATCTAAGTTTTAAATATGCGATGCCAGAAGAATACGCCAAGATCGATAGCTTTTTAAATAAAAATAAACAGCAGCTTAGCCTTAAACTAAATGCTTTTTACGAAAAAGTAAATCAAATTTTACTTGAAAATGGCTTTATTGAGGGCACTTTCGAGATTCAAAAACGTATAAAACATTACTATTCGATTTATTTAAAAATGCAAAGAAAAGGTATCTCGATTGAAGAGGTACTTGATTTGCTCGCTATTAGAATTCTTGTACAAAAGCCGCTTGATTGCTATCTTGCGCTTGGAAATTTGCATATAAATTTTAATCCTCTTATTTCGAGATTTAAGGATTATATTGCACTTCCAAAGCAAAATGGCTATCAAACGATACATACAACTATTTTTGATAATAAGAGTATTTTTGAGGCGCAAGTTCGCACTTACGATATGCACAAAACCGCTGAATATGGTGTCGCAGCTCATTGGAAATACAAAAACGGCGAGGGCAGTTTACTAAATCCAAAACTTGACTGGCTAAACGACATTGGTATGCAAAACAATGAAGCTGAAAGTAACGTCGAAGAGCTTTATGAATATGCAAAAGATAGTCTTTACATAGAAGATATTGCGGTCTATTCGCCAAAAGGTGAGGTTTTTACGCTTCCACGCGGGGCTACTGCACTTGATTATGCTTATGAGATTCACACAGAGATCGGACTTTACGCAAAAGAAGCTTATATAAATCGCGTCAGAATGCCACTTTTAACAGAGCTAAAAAACGGCGATATTGTAAGGATTGTAACTGGCGAAGAGGCAAAATTTCGCTGTTCGTGGATAAATAGCGTTCGAACTGGTAAAGCAAGGGCTACAATAAGAACATATTGCAAGCAAAAGATAAAAGATATAAATTATAAAATCGCAGTTGATATTTTAAAGTCGGTTTTTGGCGTTTCAAAAGATAGAATTTTAGACTGGATAGAGCATGAAAATTTAGGCAAAAAAGTTTTTCGTGCTGCAACTGAAAGCGATTTTTTGCAAGAGGTCGTAAATATGCTTAAAAAGTATATAAAAAAAGAGCGTCCTTTTATGATCTCTTTGGGCGACAAATATCAGGTTAAAAAGCAGAAATTTGAAAATATCGTAATCTATTCAAATCATAAAATTTCAAATGTCGAGTTTGACTATTGTTGTAATCCAAAAAGAGGTGATAGTATAGTTGGCTTTAAAAATGGGCACAATGTGACAGTGCATCACAAACTTTGTGAGCGTGCTGGGAAACTTATGGATAAGGGCAATGAAATCATCTTTGTCAAATGGACTAGAAATGCCCCACATAGATATAAAATTTTATTAAATCTTGAGAACCGAAAAGGCGCGTTGGCTGAATTTTTAACATATCTTGCTAGACTAGATGTAAATTTGGCTACAATCTCGCTAAATGAAGCAAATGACCTTAGCGGTGACACATTTGAGATAAGTGTTGAGATGGCTGAAAATATCGATGCAAACGAGCTAAGAGAGAAGATCAAAGATAGATATAAGATTATAGATTTCGTTTCGCAAAGCGATCCATACCATAACTAGGAGAAAGATAATGCAAGATATAGCTGAAATTTTACAAGAGATAAAACGCGGTGTTGCCGAAATTATTGACTTTGAAAGAGTTGAGAATTTAATAAAAAATTATTATGAAAAAGGTGAAAATTTCTATGTAAAGGCTGGTTTTGATCCAACTGCTCCAGATCTTCACTTAGGACACACAGTCGTTTTAAGCAAGATGGCACTACTTCAAAAGCATGGTGCGATCGTGCAGTTTTTAATAGGTGACTTCACTGCTCAAATAGGCGATCCAACTGGCAAATCAGTAACTAGAAAAAAGCTAGATCAAGAGACGGTTTTAAAAAACGCTAAAACCTACGAAGAGCAAGTTTTTAAAATTTTGGATCCAAAAAAGACCGTGATAATGTTTAACTCAAAATGGTCAAATGAGCTTGGAGCTGCTGGAATGATAGAGCTAACTAGCACATTTTCAGTCGCTAGAATGCTAGAGCGCGATGATTTTGAAAAAAGGATAAAAGCTGGCAGCCCAATTTCAATTTGTGAATTTATGTATCCACTTCTTCAAGGTTATGATAGCGTTGCGATGAAGTGCGACATCGAGATGGGCGGTACGGATCAGAAATTTAACCTTCTAATGGGTAGAACTTTGCAGAGAATTTATAACGTCGGCAAAGAGCAAGCTGTAATCATGATGCCTCTTCTTGAAGGGCTTGATGGTGTAAATAAGATGAGTAAAAGTCTTGGAAACTATATCGGTGTAACTGAAAATGCAAATGATATGTTTGCAAAAACGCTTAGTATAAGCGATGAGCTAATGTGGCGTTGGTACGAGCTTTTAAGTACAAAAAGCCTTGGTGAGATAGAAAATTTAATGAACGACGTAAAAAACGGCAAGTATCATCCAAAAAAAGCAAAAGAGGACCTTGCTTACGAGATAACAGCAAGGTATCACGGCGAGGAGGCTGCAAAGGCTGCGATGGCTGAGTTTAATAGTGTGCACTCTCAAAATCAGCTCCCAACTGATATAAAAGAATTTAGCCTAAAAGCACCAGCGTGGATAGTGGAAGCTTTATCACAGTGTGAGTTAAGTGAGTCAAATTCTCAAGCAAGGCGTGATATAAAGGCAAATGCGGTTAGCATTAATCAAGAAAAGATCAGTGATGAGCAACTAAAATTAGAGGCAGGTGAATATATCTTGCAAGTAGGAAAGCGTAAATTTGCAAAAGTAAAGGTTGAATAGATGGAGTTAAAGCCATTAAAAATAGGAAAATATGAGATAAAGTATCCGATATTTCAAGGCGGTATGGGACTTGGTATCAGCTGGGACAAACTAGCTGGCAACGTCAGCCTTGAAGGCGGTCTTGGGATAATCAGCTCAGTTGGCACAGGATATTATGAAAATCGTAAATTTATAAACAAAGAGCTAAATGCAAAGCCATTTGGAAGTGAAAATTTCTACTCAACAAGAGGTCTTAGAGCAATTATTGAGAATGCACGAAAAATTTGTGGAGATTTGCCACTTGGCGTAAATATAATGTATGCTGCAAATGACTACGCAAGAGTGGTAAAAGACGCTTGTGAAGCCGGTATAAATATCATCGTATCAGGCGCTGGGCTACCTACGAATTTGCCAGAATTTACACAAAATTTTAAAGAAGTCGCGCTAGTTCCTATTATCTCAAGTGCAAAAGCACTAAAGATCATCTGCAAACGTTGGCTACAAAGATATGATCGCTTGCCAGATGCAGTTGTGCTTGAAGGACCACTAAGCGGCGGACACCAGGGATTTACATACGAGCAGTGCCTTGATCCTGAGTTTTCGCTATTTAATCTAATCCCACAAGTAAAAGCTGAGATAAAAGAGTGGGGTGACTTTCCGCTCATAGCAGCCGGCGGAATTTGGGATAAAAATGACATAGAAAAAGCGATATCGTTAGGTGCAGATGGTGTTCAAATGGGTACACGCTTCATCGGCACTCATGAGTGCGATGCAGATATTGGCTTTAAAGAAGTGATACTAGCAGCCGAGGAAAAGGACATAGAGCTTATAAAAAGTCCAGTTGGTTATCCGGCTCGTGGGATTAGAACAAATTTGATAAATTTGGTAGAAAAAAGGATGGGACCAAAGATTCAGTGTATAAGCAACTGTGTGAGCCCTTGTCAAAGGGGCAAAGGTGCTAAAGAGGTTGGATATTGCATCGCTGATAGGCTTTTTGACTCATTTAGTGGCAAAAAAGAGACCGGGTTATTTTTCACGGGAGCAAATGGATATAAACTAAAAGAGCTAATAAGCGTAAAAGAGCTAATGCACAAGCTGGTACATGGTGAATGAAACTAGCGATAATCCTCTTTTTTATTGTTTGTAATTTTCTTTTTGCTGCGACAAATTCTGAGATATTTGCAAAATTTGATAAAAATTTTGCCAGCTCAAGCAGAAGTGCAAAGATTAAATTTAACAACGATATAAAAGACATCTATGTCGATGCGATCATAAAAAATGACAAAAATATAAAAAAACAAGCACTCACAAGACTCATAACCAGCTCGAAATCGCTTGGTTTTGATTCAAGTGGGTATATAAAAGATCTAAATGCACTAAATGGCGTGAAGAGCGCTAGTATGCCTAGTAATGCTACTTTGACGCTGCTTAGTGCAACCAAGGTAAATGACACTTTGGTGCTTAAGTTTAATACAAAAATTGATACTGCAAAACTAAAAACATCCTTTTTAAAGCAACAAAATACATATAAAAACATTATGGATATTGATGGTAGATTAAATGGCAATTCGCTAACTTATAAAAATTTTATATCTGATTACATTCACATCTCGCAGTATGATAAAAACACTGTTAGAGTTATTTTTTCTGATAAGATCCAAAAGACTATAAAAGCAAATGCAACAAGTGATCTGCTTGTGATCAGCGCTCAAAATTTTATCTCAAACGAAAATGTAAAAACACCACTTCATAAAACTAAAAACAAAAATGAAGAAGTGCCACACAAAGAGCCTGAGCCAAATTTAAAGCCTCAGCCTGCACAAAGTGAGCCAGTGGTAGCACCTTTGCCACCAGTTGCGACTGGTAAATTTTCACGCAATAAAACGATCGTTATCGATCCAGGTCATGGTGGCACTGATCCAGGTGCAGTAAATGGCAAGCTTCAGGAAAAAACAGCGGTTTTAGGTGTAGCCAAAAAACTTGGCGATATACTAAAAGCGCGTGGTTACAAGGTCTATTTTACTAGATCAACCGATGTCTTTATAAATTTAAGAACAAGAACAAAATTTGCAAATGATAAGATGGCTGATCTTTTTGTTTCCATTCACGCAAATGCCGCCCCAAATGCCACAAAGGCAAAGAGCATGCATGGCATTGAGACATTTTTCTTATCGCCTGCAAGAAGCGAACGTAGCAAAAACGCAGCCGCGCTTGAGAACAAATCAGATATTGAAGAGATGAATTACTTTTCACAGCAGACGTTTTTAAACGTGCTAAATCGCGAGAAGATAATCGCGTCAAATAAGCTTGGCATTGATATCCAAAAAGAAATTTTAGCAAGTGCTAGAAAGGTCTATGCTGCAAGTGACGGCAGTGTGAGAGAGGCGCCGTTTTGGGTACTTGTAGGTGCTCTTATGCCAGCAATTCTTGTTGAGATCGGCTATATCACGCATCCAGTCGAGGGTGAAAAGCTCTTTAATGATGCATATCAAAATGCCCTTGCAAACGGCATCGCAAATGGCATCGATGGATATTTTGCAAAAAATAGATGAAAAATGCAAATTTAAGCTTTAAAGGGCAAATTCCATTTAACGAGGAGTTTGGTGACATCTACTTTAATACCGACAAACCTTGGCTTGAGAGTGAATTTGTCTTTGCAAGAGCGCTTGATGAAATTTGGCAGATCAAAGATAGCTTCATTATCGCTGAAACTGGCTTTGGTGCTGGATTAAATTTTTTCACAATTTGTAAGAAATTTAAAAATAGCTCTAAAAAACTTCACTTTGTTAGTATCGAAAAAAGCCCTATTAAAAAAGAAGATCTTTTAAAAATTTATGAAAATTTAGGCATTTTTAAAGCTTATGCCAAAAAGCTGGTTTCGCTCTATCCGCCGCTAATCTCAGGCATACACCGTATAAATTTTGCCCCAAATATTACACTTGATCTTTGCTACGGCGAGGCTAAAGAAATTTTACCTGAGCTTGATTTTATTGCCGACATCTGGTTTCTAGACGGCTTTGCTCCAAGTAAAAATGGCTCAATCTGGAGCGAAGAAATTTTTAGGCAGATCGCAAGACTAAGCAGGGTTGGCACGATTGCTAGAACCTACTCGTGTGCAAAAATAGTAAAAGACGGGCTAAAGGGTGCTGGCTTTTTGCTAAGCCTAAAAGAGGGATACGCTAGAAAACGCCAGATGAGTAGCGCCGTGCTAGAGAAAAAAGATAAAAATTTAAAAGATGCTTGGTTTGCGAGATGCGAGCCAGCCTCTAGCGTAAAAGGCAAAACAGCGCTCATCATAGGAGCAGGAGTGGCTGGACTTGCAACAGCTGGCGAGCTAGCCAAAAATGGCTTTAAAGTGGTGATCGCCGAGGCAAATGGTGAGGTCGCAACAAATGGCTCAGGCAATCACTGTGGCGCTTTGATGCCGCTAGTTACGAAGCCTGGGGTAAATTTAGGCCGCATGCATTTAAACGCATTTTTGCAAGCAGTGAGATTTTACAAGGTAACTTTGCCAAAAAGCCTTATCAAATTTAACGGCTGCATCGACTACGCATTTGATGATGAGCTCGTTAAAAGGTACGCCTCATGGCAGGATCAAAATGCAGAGGATATTTTTAAATTCGATGAGAACTTAAAACCATATCCTGGCATATTTATAAAAGATGGTGCATACGCTAGACCAAGAGAAATTTGTAAATTTTTATCAAGCAACTTTGAAATTTTATTTAACCATGAGTACGAGAGCAGAGAGTACCTTCAAAATGGCAAGATCAGCGTTAAATTTAAAAATGGTAAAAATTTAGAGACCGATATTTTAATCTTTTGCACTGGCAGTAAGAGCAGTGAAATTTTTAAGGACTACGACATGCAAATAAGCAGTGTCCGAGGCCAAGTCACGCACCTAAAACCAGTGCTAAAAAATGCCATGCCGCTAAGCGCAAAAGGCTACATCTGCCCAGCTGTCAAAGGTGTGCAAGTTATCGGCGCTACTTATGCCAGAAATGAAATTTGCGATATACCTAAAGTTGAGGATAATGCTAAAAATTTAAGCGATGTAGGCGAGTTTTTCGACATCAAAAAAGCCACCATTATCGGCTCACGTGTGGGATATAGAAGCTATAGCGGAGATAGGTTTCCGATAATTGGCGCCTTGCATGATGAAGAATTTTACAAGCAAAACTACAAAGGGCTATTTTGGAGCAAAAATAAAGATAACAATCCAAAGGCAAGCTACGAAAAAAATGTCTTTGTAAATTTTGCTCATGGCTCACGAGGTCTTGGCACAGCGATACTTGGAGCAAATTTGATAGTTGATCTTGTGCTTGCTCGCCCACTTTGCATAGAAAGATCGCTATTTCACGAGCTTCATCCAGCTAGATTTTTGATAAGAAAACTAAAAAAGGGATTAAAATTTTAAGAAGGAATTAGCAGAAATTCCTAGCACAAGATACTAGGAATTTCTTATAAGATAAGGTTTAAAGCCTTGTTTTCATCTTTTCAAATTCATCTTTTATGATTTGCTCGTGAGGTTCGCTCGTCATTTTATTTATCGCATCTCCCCAGATACTTACGCTAATGATCGCTATACAAGAAGTTATGATGCCAGGTAAAATTTCATAAACATAAACGTTTAGCCCTGACGTGATCCAAAATATTACTGTCGCACCTCCAGCTATCATACCAGCTAATGCTCCAAGTGCACTCATGCGCTTCCAGTAAAGGCTAAAAAGTAGCACCGGTCCAAAGCTCGCACCAAATCCAGCCCAAGCGTTGCCAACGACGTTTAGAACATTATCTGTTGAGATAAAAGCAAGTATAGTAGCAACTATGGCTACTACTACGACAGCATAGCGACTGATCGCTGTTTGTGTATTTTGACTGATCTCTTTTTTATAGAATGCAAAGATAAAATCCTTTGTTACCGAGCTAGATGTAACTAAAAGCTGACTTGAGATAGTACTCATGATCGCTGAAAGCACAGCTGAGATGATAATGCCTATAAAAAATGGTGGGAAAAGTAGCTCGCCAAGCTTTAGAAATACAGTCTCAGGATCGCTAAGTCCGCCTCTTTGGCTAAAATATACAAAGCCGATAAGTCCGCTCATAATTGCGCCTAGTAGGCCGATCGTCATCCAGCCAATGCCGATCCTTCTTGCCTTAGCAAGCTCTTTTGAATCGCGTATCGCCATAAATCTAACAATGATGTGTGGCTGACCAAAGTAACCAAAACCCCAAGCTAGAAGACCCAAAATGCCCCAGAAAGTCTGATCTCTAAATGGATTTAGGTGATTTGCGTCAAGCCTGCTTATCTCTTTTATCAAATTTGTATCGCTTGGCAAGTCTAAATTTAGATATGCCACGACTGGGATCGAGACCAAGACACAAAACATCAAAAGCCCCTGAAATGCATCAGTTATGCTCACAGCCTTAAATCCGCCAAAAAACGTGTAAAAGACCACGATAACAAGTGTAAAGACCGCTCCGTAGGCAAATTTTAAACCAAAAAAGCTCTCAAACGTCTTGCCACCAGCGATGATGCCGCTACTTACATAAAGTGTGAAAAATATCAAAATGATAAGACCAGAGATGATTCTTAAAATTTTAGTCCTATCTTTAAAGCGATTTTCTAAAAAGTCTGGTATCGTGATGCTATCACTCGCAACTTCAGTGTAAATTCTAAGCCTCTTTGCTAAAAATAAATAGTTGCAGTAAGCTCCAATGATAAGACCGATTATCATCCACACATTTGCTATGCCAGTTGCGTATAATGCTCCGGGCACACCAAGTAGCATCCAACCACTCATATCAGAAGCACCAGCACTAAGTGCAGTAACCACTGGACCCATTCGACGGTTATCTAGCAGATACTCGTTCATACTTGCATTTTTATCGTAGAAATATCGTCCGATAAAGAGCAAAAAGCCAAAATAGATGGCGATGGCTAAATAAGACCCAAAGCTCATAAATTTCCTTTCAAATTAAGATAAATGACTTATGTTAATATAAATTTTTTTAAATTACAACATTCAGCGCCGATCCTTAAACGCTTTTAAGCAAAATGATATAAATTTTTTCGTATTATTTAAAGCCATATTTTAAAGAGAAGGACGAAGTTGAAGGCTCAAAATTTAGCTAAATTTCTATTTTTTATAATAATCGTCTCACTTGGAGCATATTTTTTCTATCCAAGAGATCTTAGTGAGGCTCAAGAGATCGCTTATATCAAAAGTTATGGAGTGACTTTAGGGCTTACTATAGGTGGTATTGTCATAGGCATAACGCTTGGATTTACCTTGGCGTTTATTAAATTTTTAAACATTAAAGTCTTAAATTTTATAATTGATGAATATATCGATATCTTACGTGGAACACCTGTAATACTTCAACTTTTAATTTTTTCAGTTGTCATTTTTGCAACATGGAGTGATAATTTTTATGTAGCTCTCATCGCACTTGGGCTAAATAGTTCTGCTTATGTGGCCGAGATCGTGCGAAGTGGTATAAATAGCGTCGATAAAGGACAAATGGAAGCAGCTCGTGCGATGGGCCTAAACTACTATGTTTCGATGCGCGAGATAGTTTTTCCACAAGCTACGAAAAATATCTTGCCAGCTCTTGCAAATGAGTTTATATCACTATTTAAAGAGACCTCAGTCGTTGGCTATATAAGCGTCGTTGATATCACGATGCAAAGTAAGAGCTTGCAAGCGGTCTTTTATAGTCCAGAGCCAGTCATTTTTACAGGCATTGTCTATTATGTAAGTGTTAAATTTTTTACACTTTTGACAAAACTACTTGAGAGGAGATTAAACCGCCATGATTGAGATTAAAAATTTAAACAAAAGTTATGGCGATTTGCGAGTTTTAAATGATATTAGCGTAGATATAAAAAAGGGTGAAGTTATAGCGATAATTGGTCCAAGTGGTGGCGGTAAAAGTACGTTTTTACGTTGTATAAACCGCCTTGAGGAGTCAGATAGCGGGCACATAAAGATAAATGGTAAAGATATTTTAGATAAAAAATCAGACATAAATAAAATTCGCCAAAAAGTGAGCATGGTTTTTCAGCACTTTAATCTTTTTGCAAATAAAAATGTCTTGCAAAATTTAACTCTAGCTCCGATAAAAGCAGGAATTTTAGATAAAGCAAGTGCAGAAAAAAGAGCTGATGAGTTGCTAAAAAGTGTTGGGCTAAGTGATAAGAAATTTGCCTATCCGCACAAGCTTTCAGGCGGACAGAAACAACGTATTGCGATCGCTAGAAGTCTAGCGATGGAGCCAGAAGTGATACTTTTTGACGAGCCGACAAGTGCGCTTGATCCTGAGATGATCGGAGAGGTTCTTGATATTATGAAAGATGTTGCCGCAAGGGGTATAACGATGCTTGTTGTGACCCATGAAATGGGCTTTGCAAGAAATGTGGCAAATAGAATTTTCTTTATGGATAAAGGCAAAATCGCAGTTGATGATACACCGAAAAATGTCTTTACAAATCCGCAGCACGAGCGTCTGCAAGAGTTTTTAGGTAAAATTTTAAATCATTAAAGGAGTAGAAAATGAGTAAAATTTTAAAATTTTTGATGGCAAGCTTAGTTTTATTTTTACTAGGTTGTGGCGATGATGCTAATAAAAAAAATGCAGCAAATAATGCCGAAGAAGCTAGTAAAAATGTAGTTTAAAAAGTTGGCTCGAGCGCTGATTATCCACCTTTTGAATATCTTGATGAAAACAATAAAATTGTTGGCTTTGAGATAGATTTATTAAATGAGATCACCAAAAAAACTGGAATAAAATTTGATGTTGCAAATATGAGCTTTGATGGACTGATATCAGCATTAAAAACTGGTAAAATCGATATTGCCATAAGCGGAATGAGTGCAACTGATGAGAGAAGAAAATCGGTTGATTTTACCAAGCCATATTATTTTTCAGAAAATTTATTTATCCGCAAAAAAGGCTCAGATGCAAATAAAGACAACCTTAAGGATAAAAAAATTTCAGCTCAAGTCGGAACATTGCAAGAAGAAGCAGCCAAAAGCATAACTACTAAGTCAATACCTGCTGAAAATGTAGCAGCTGCCATCATGTCACTAAAAGCCGATAAAATCGACGTTGTACTAACTGATAGTCCGATAGGGGTTGAGTATTTAAAACTAAATCCAGATTTGGAAGAATTTTTAAGAGTTCCTGATGGCACAGAAGGATTTGCGATGGCGTTTGATAAAGGCAAACACACTGAGCTTATCAAGAAGATAGACGCAGCGATCGATGAGCTGCAAAAATCTGGCGAATTTGACAAAATGCTAGATAAATATGGATTAAAGAAATAAATCTAAATACAAAATTTGCAGAGAAGCAGGAATTCTCTGCAAAAACTCACTTTTTTCTAATTTTTAAAATTTAACATCTTTTAAAAGTAAAATTAATAAAATGACTTAACTATTTTCAAGGAGAAAAAATGAAGCTTCTCAGGATGAGAACGGCATTTATTTTAAATGTGCTATTTTCTATTTGCTTGCATAATAACTTTGTTAAAAAACTACTACTATTTAATAAAGCTAAATATAAATTAAAATTTTACATAAATGCGTTAATCAATATTTTTTATAAAAATAACCAAAAGTATTTTTTGGTTGATAAATTTTAAGTATTAAAGTCATACGACTTTATTTTTGAAGCAGATATTAAGAAAAACTAAAAGGAGAGAAAATGAATAATCTAGGTATTAAATCTAAGATTATGGCGATAGTTATCGTCAGTCTTATTGGCCTTGGTATCATGAGTGCATACATGCTAAATGGTATCTTAAAGACTCGCTCAAAAGCAGAGTTTAGTGAGAAAATCGTGGATACAATCATAAATCAAAATAATTTTATCCATGAGATGCAAAAAGAACGCGGATTTAGCTCAGGTGTGCTAGCAGGAGGGGATAATAAAAATTTATTAGAGCAGCGTAAAAAAGTAGACGCTATGCTTGATAAACTTGAAGAGAAAAATGAAATAGTTTCAGAGATAAATAGTATCCGCTCAAATGTAGATCAAAAAAGTGGCAATGATCTAATTAGCCGTATAACAAAAATTTTAAGAAAAGAGGTTATTGCTATAAATGGATATAGCGATAAGCTCGAGCCTAGCTTGGTAGATGATCTAAAGCGTATAATTATTGTTGGTGAGATAAAAGAGTCTTTTGGTATTTTGCGTGCTACTTTAAATGGAGTTTTTACTAAAAAAAGTATAAACAAAGAGGACTATAACAAAGTAGTTGCACTAAATAGCGTTATAAATAAATTTATGCAGGACTTTGACGATTACAATCCAAAAGAATTTAGCGATGAATTTGATGCTATCGCTAGAAAAAAGGCTGATTTTATAGATGCGATGAATATTATTAAAAATGTAGTTGCCACTGAAGATGCATCTTATGATGCAGCGAGTTGGTTTTCAAAGATAAGCATTTCAATAGATGCGATGAGAGAGCTTGAGCTTAAACTACTTGATAGTATGCAAAAAGATGCAAGGCGTATTAAGGGTGATGCAAATACCGAACTTATTATAAGTTCTATTGTGATTGCGATTTGTATTTTACTTATGTTGCTAGTATCTACATTGATAGGTAAAAATTTGATCTCTGGCATAGATCAGACTAAAAATGGCTTAGTTAAGTTTTTTGACTTTTTAAATAATAAAACTAATAAAGCTGAATTTTTAGATCGTAGTGGTAGCGACGAGATCGGACAGATGAGTGCGCTGATAAATGAGAATATCAAACAAATCGAGGCAAATTTATCTGAGCAAAATAATTTCATTAAAGAAGCAAATACTTTTGTAAATCAAATCGGCAAAGGTAACTACGTAGCTCAGCTTAATGCAGATACTTCAAACCCTGCACTTAGCCAGCTAAAACAAACTTTCAAAGACTTACAAATCGCACTTAAACATGCTATTGCGGAAAATGGCGATGACGTGTTAAATCTACTAGAAAGCTTTAAAAAACAAGACTTTACTAAAAGGCTTGAAGATGATGGCAAAATGGCGGCTGGCATAAATGCTCTTGGTGAAGAGATAGCCAAGATGTTAAGGGCAAATTTAGATCAAGCTCATGTGCTAGAAGAAAAGGCTGAGGCTTTAAGTCAGTCAATGAAAGAACTAACTCAAGGCGCAAATGTACAAGCAAACTCACTTCAAGAGTCTGCTGCCGCAGTAGAGCAAATGTCAAGCTCTATGAATGCAATATCTCAAAAAACATCTGATGTTATTAGACAAAGTGACGAGATCAAAAACATCATAACTATTATTAGAGATATAGCTGATCAAACAAATTTACTAGCTCTTAATGCCGCGATCGAGGCAGCACGTGCAGGAGAGCATGGTAGAGGCTTTGCGGTTGTTGCAGATGAGGTTAGAAAACTAGCAGAGAGAACTCAAAAATCTCTAACAGAGATAGAGGCAAATACAAATGTACTAGCTCAATCAATCAATGAAATGAGCGAATCTATAAAAGAGCAAAGTGAAGGAATCAACATGATAAATCAATCAGTTGCTCAAATAGATACTCTCACAAAAGATAATGTAACAATTGTCAATAAAGCAAATGAAGTAACATCTGATGTTGACGACATGGCTAAGGCGATAGTAAACGAAGTTAGAAAAAATAAATTTTAATCTTTGACTTACTCTTAGAGCTCCTATTATTCTATCCCTTAAAATAATTAAGGGATAGAACTTATCTATAAAAATTTATATGCTACTTTGTTATACGATTATTTGTAGCATTTTTCTTTTATTACGGATTTAAACGATTTTTAATAGAGAAATACTGATAATTAAGCCACTAAATCACTTTAAAGGACACTATTATGAAAAAGATCTTTGCTCTTTTACTCACAGCTTTTGTTGCTCTTTGTGCAAACGAGCTAAAATTTGGCACAGCGGCGAACTATCCGCCATTTGAATATATCGATGAAAATAACAAAATAACAGGCTTTGATATCGAGTTAATTGATAAAATTTCAAAGCGTGCAGACTTTTCATATAAGATCATAAATATGAGTTTTGACGGCCTTATCCCAGCGCTTAAAGCTGGCAAAATAAATGGCATTATAAGTGCGATGAGTGCGACTTCAGATAGACTAAAGTCGATTGATTTTACAAAGCCATACTATCTAACTGAAAACCTCTACCTAAAGAAAAAAGATAATGACGCATTAAAAGCTAAAGAAGAGCTAGCTGGCAAAAGAGTTGGCGTGCAACAAGGCACCGTCCAAGAGCTAGCAGCAAATGCTATAAATGGCGTAAAAGTAGTGCCTTCAGAAGATATTGTGCCACTTATCATGGGATTAAAAGTTGGTAAATTTGACGCAGTCATCCTTGATAGCTCTATCGGATACGGCTTTATCAAGAAAAATCCAGAACTTGAAGCATTTTTTAAAGAAGTTGATGGCAGCGAGGGCTTTTCAATAGCTTTTGATAAAGGAAAAGAGAGTGCGTTAATAGAAAAAATAAATCAAATTTTAGATGAAATGAAAAAAGACGGAAGCTACGAAGCTTTACTTAAAAAATACGATCTAAAATAATCTTCTAGCCTGCAAATTTGCAGGCTTATGCTAAATTCTGCTTTGTCTATCGATTAAAATTTAAAAGGAAAATAATGAGAAAAATTTTGTTGTTTTTTTGTCTAGCAATGGGTCTTTTTGCGCTTCAAAACGATAAAGATATGTTAAATGGAGAGCTAAAAAACGGGCTAAAATACTATATCAAAGAGAATAAATTTCCACAAAAAACAGCTATTTTTTATCTTGTTATAAATTCTGGTTCAACTGATGAAAGAGACGGCGAGCAAGGTCTTGCTCACTTTTTGGAGCACATGGCATTTAATGGCAGCCGTGACTTTAGTAAAAATGAGCTAATTAAGCAGCTTGAGAGCCTTGGTGTAAAATTTGGAGCTGATCTAAATGCGCAGACGAGCTACGATCAGACGAGTTATATCTTAACGATTAATGTAAATGAGAAAAATTTACAAGATACGTTTAAGGTCTTTTCGAATTGGATAGATGGTGTTAAAATCGATCCTAAGGAGCTTGATAAGGAGCGCGGCGTCATAATGGAAGAAGAGCGTCAGAGAAATACGCCAGGGTATAGGCTTTATTTGGCTCAAACAAAGGATATTTTTGAGGGCAGTATCTATCTAAAAAGAGTGCCAATAGGCGACATGAACGTCATCAAAAGCGTAGATGCTAAGCACATGCAAGAATTTTACGAGAGGCTTTATCAGCCAAGATTTATGAGCTTTGTTGCTGTTGGCGACTTTGATAAAAATGAGATAAAAAGCTTAATCGAAAAAAGCTTTAGCCAGGCAAAAAATACAAATTCTTACATTCATCCAGAAAAAAATATCAGCTTTAAAAATGGTTTAAATATTTTTAACTATGACTCGAATGAAACTGGAATGGAGCTAGTTAGACTTAGCTATTTTGATAAATTTAGTCCAGTTTTAAATGAAGCTGACGCAAAGAGAAATCTAGAAGACGCACTTATCGCAAGCCTAATAAATATGCTTTATGAGCAAAAAAATGCAAATAATTCATCAAATTTAAGCACTGATTTTATAGCTCAAACACTTCAAGCAAAGCAGAAAATTTATAGTTTTGAAACAAACGTACTTGGAGGCGATTTTAACGCAAGCCTTAAAGATATGCTTGGCGTTATAAAAGGTATTAAAGAGTTTGGCTTTAATAAAGATGATTTTACTGATGTGAAAAAGGCGTTTGTGGCAAATATAGATGCAAAATTTAAACGCTCAAAGACTAAAAAATCAAGTGCTTACACAGGGCAAATTCTAAACATGATAGAAAATGGTGGCTTTGTGTTAAGCGACGAAGACGACAAAGAGCTTAGTTTAAAGCTATTAAACGAGATTACGCTAGCTGACGTGAATGATAGATTTAGGCAAATTTTGGCCATTTCTGATGAGCGTGTAAGAATTTTTAGCAAAGATGGTTTTAAGCTTAGCAAAGATGAGTTTTTAAAGCTTTTTGCTAAGACGCCTGCTTATAATACAAACCTATCTGCTAGCAACAACGACAAGAGTCTAGGCAATGAAAATTTAGAGCCAAAAGAGATAAGCTCAAGAAGCTTTGATGAAAAAAATGAAATTTATACCTACAAAATGCAAAATGGCTCGCAAGTTATCTTTAAGCCACTAGCTACTAAAAAAGATAGTATTTTGTTTGCGGCCGTCAGCAAAGGAGGTATATCAAATTTGGCTGATCCAAAGCTTGGTAGCTTTGCAGTTGCGCTCACAAATGAAAGCGGCGTTGGTAAATTTAATAACTATGAGCTCTCAAAGGCACTAAATGGAAAAATAGTAAGCTATGAAAAGGGTATAGAAGCGCTTACGCAAGGCATTTATGGCTCATCAAGCACCAGCGATCTTAGCTCGTTGCTAGCTATTATAAATTTAGAGTTTAACTCCCCAAGAGCCGATGCTCATGTGCTAGAGCGTATCAAGCAAAGAGCAAAAGACGAGCTAAGCAAAGAGCAAAATTTGCCTGAATATAAATTTAGCACCGAATTTAGCAAGTTTTTTTATGAAAACAATAAACGTGTCACACCACTTGAGATGGCTGATATCGATGCGCTAAAGCTAAATGAGCTAAAAGCAATTATCAAAGATAAGTTTACAAATGCTGCCTCATACACCTTCGTAATCATCGGCGATACCGACGAAGAGAGGCTTTTGCCGCTTGTTAAAAAGTATATCGCCACTTTGCCAAAGCTTGACGAGACTGAAGAGTTTAAAGACGATGGCGTGCGAAGTATCAAGGGTCAGCACACCTTTAAAAGGGAGTATCAAAGCACAAAAAGAAGCGATGTTGGCATAAATATCATAAATTCTGACGCTAAATATAGCTTTGAAGGAGCGATTAAACTAAGGGCATTAAGTGAAATTTTAAAAACAGCGCTTCGAGAAAAGATTAGAGAAGATAAGGGCCAAACATACGGTTTTAGCTTAAATGCCAAGCTCTCGCGCTATCCTTTTGAGCATTCAGATATACTAATTAGCTTTACTTGCGATCCTGCAAATACGGACAAGATCATCGCTGAGATAAAGCAGATAATAGCTAGTATCAAGCGTAGTGGTGCGATTTTGCCAAAGCATTTGGAGGATTTTAAGGCACAGAGTGAAATTTCTATAAAAAAAGATTATGAAAAGCCTGAGTTTTGGCAAAAGCTCATCATCTCAAATAAAATTTTTAACACGCCACTTTATACGGCTGATGAGTACATAAGTGCGGTAAAAGCCATCACAAATGACAACATCAAAGAGGCTGCAAAGCTATATCTTGATGAGAAAAATATGGTGATAAGTATAAATAATCCAAAGTAGAAATTTGGTGAGCCAAGCTGGCTGCTTAAAATTTAAACGCGAGTAAAATTTATTAAGATAAGCTAGCTTTTTAAATTAGTTGGCTAAATTGGCTTTTTAAATTCAAATCTAAGTAGAAATTTAAAGAGCTAAGCAGCCCCAAAATTTCAGCATAAAGCCAAAGCTAAGCGAGAATGTCCTTTGGCTTTAGCTTGTTTAGCTTTTGCACTAGATCATCAAAGCTCGCTCCATTTTCGACCTCGCGTCTGATAAATTCCTCAAAAAACTCACGTTTTATATCTTTATCCGTGTAAGTTACGCTCTTTTTGGTAACTTGCATAGGCTTAAATTTCTCTTCTTCCATCTCTTCATCGCCATTTTCTCTAACTGGCGTAAGAGCGATATTTTGAAGCACATCAGCGATGCTCTCGCCCTTTTGATAACTTGTTTTTAGAAATTTTAAAAACTCATCTTTGCTGTTTTTATCAGCGTAGCTTACACGGTGTAACATGGGCTGACCTAAGAATTCTATACGTTTTTTATCCGAGCTTTGTTCGTAATGTAAAGCCCCGTCTTTAAAAGAAATTTTCACATTTGCGTGCTCGCCAAGTATCCTTTCGGCGGTAAATTCCAGCCATTTATCTTTAAACTCATCGATACTTAGATCAGAGTCTAGCAAATTTGTAGCCTCACGGCTTAGATAAAGAGCACCAAAAGCATTGTTAGTTATTTTGTTATTTACGTTCATTTTGTGATTTTTGATGAACTCATCTACGCTAAAGCCGTTTTTCTCGCTAGTGATGATGGAGTTTAGTCGCCAAAGCTTCGTGCTATCAATGAAATTTTTAAGGCTAGAGATTTCATCTTTGCTCGCTCCGCTATCAAGGCCATTTATCTTGCCCCAGATAGAAATTTTGTCATTTGATGAGTAGCCAGAGAGCGGTAGATGCTTGATGTCCGCAGTTTTGGTGGGAATTTCTACTTTGTCTAATTTTGTGCTTGTGGCTTGACGCTTACTAAAAGCGTCTTGGTAGTTAAAGTTTTGATTAAATCCATTTAGCGCGTTTATCATGTCAAAATCCTTTAATACAATATCGGCAAGTAGATTTAAATTTTAAGTGGATTATTTTTTATTGCGGTATTTTTCAAAAATGGCGATCATTTGGTATGAGTTTTGCGCGATTTTAAATTTATTTGGATTTTTGCCAAGTAGCTCTTCTCTTAAAGAGTCGATAAATTCTCTATCTTTTTTGCAAGCCTCAAAGCTCACTCGCCCTCTAAGTACAGCCATAAATATAATATCAGCAGTCGCATTTATCATCTCAAGCATTTTTTCTTCGCTCATTTTTTGTGGATTTTGACCTTTTTAAAGCAAATATTATTCCTTTACGCTCACAAAATTTACTATTTTTACCTCTTGGCTCTCTTTGCAAGCCTCCAGCGCAGCCGCATTTTTTACCATATGAGCGCTTTTCATATGCTCTTTTTGGCTTGCAAGATCTTCCCAGATCTCCATAAAACAGTATTCGTTTTCACCGCCCACAACTGCGCCGCACTCGTAGCTTATGTAGCCTTTATCTTTTCTTGAAGCTGGCACGATCTCTTTTAAAATTTCTTCAAATTTCGCTTCACATCCAGCTTTTAACTTTACATTTACATAAAATCCAATCATCTGCCCATCCTTTAAAAATTTTTGGCTAAAATAGCGCAATTTAGACGCAAGTTTGCGCATTACATTACAAGGCCTTTAAACGATGAAATGATACAAAATCCTAAATTTATAATTTCTAAAACCAACTAAAAACAATAAATTTAACCAAAATCGGAGAAAGAATGAAAAGACGAGACTTTTTAAGATTAAGCGCATTAGGCGCGGCTAGCCTTCAAGCAAAAGAGCTTGGAAGTGCAGAGCAAGCGTTATTTGACAAACAAAGCGGACTAAGTGCAAATAAATTTGGCCCATTTTACGTAAGAACTATCGCAGGGCGCGTGGTTGAGACCGTGCCATTTGAGGGCGATGCTTATCCAAACGAGCTAAATAACGCAGTCATTGACTACATCCAAAACGAGAGCAGAGTAAAATATCCATTTGTTAGAAAGAGCTTTTTAGCCAATCCAAACAACCCAAAACCTGAGCTTCGTGGTAAAGAAGAATTCGTGCGTGTGAGCTGGGACGAGGCTATAAAGCTAAGTGCAAAAATTTTAAAAGACAATTTTGATAAATACGGTGCTGAAGCGATCTACGGGCAGGTTTATCAGTGGGGTAGCCTTGGCAAAGTTGGCCACAGCCAAAAGACCGCAAAAAGGCTACTTAACGTGCTTGGCGGCTACGTAAATGAGCTAGGTGGCTACTCATACGGCGCAGCGACTGTCATCATGCCTCACGTCACTGGCTTTGTCGATCCTGCGCTAGCGCCAACAAAGTGGGAGGCGATCTTAAAAAATACCAAAACGATCGTATTTTGGGGCACAAACCCGGTCGTTTCAAATAAAATCGCCATTGGCGTGCCGCTTCATAACTCATATAAATACTATGACGAGATCAGAAAAAAAGGCGAGAGCGGTGAGATGAAAATTTATAGTGTTGACGTTTATCACAACGATAGCGCAAAGTACTTTGACTCAAAATACCTTGAAGTCGTGCCTTGCACCGATACGGCAATGATGATAGGTATGTGTAATTACCTTTATGAAAAAGGACTTTACAGCAAAGAATTTATAGAAAAATACACCGTTGGCTTTGATAAATTTAAAGAGTACATGCTTGGCAAAACTGACGGGATCAATAAAAACCTAGCTTGGGCAAGTAAAATTTGTGGCGTTAGCGAGCAAGATCTTGCGAAATTTAGCGAGGATCTAGCTAAAAATAACTCAGTGATAATTAGTGGCTACGCCATTCAAAGACAAGATCACGGAGAGATGGCATACTGGGCGCTCGTGACGCTAAATGCGATGCTTGGACACATCGGCAAAGAGGGTTGCGGCTTTGTCACAAATGACGGTATGCACAAAAATGCTGATGAGAGCTTCATAGCACCTAAACTAGCGGCGTTTGAGACGAAGGTGCCTCAAAAATTTATTGATAGCGGGCTGGTACCAAAGACAAAGGGCTACGAAATGCCAAACTCAAGGCTCATAGACGCACTTCTAAGCCCAGGCAAGGAGATAACAAGAAATGGCAAGAGCTATAAACTGCCAAAGATTAGAGTGATGTTTAACGCAAATGGTTCGACTTTCACAAGGCATCCTGACGCAAATAGAGCTGTGAAAGCTATGCGAAATGTCAATGCTATCATTACTTGCGAGCCGTTTTGGACAAGTACAGCTAAATTTAGCGACATTGTCTTGCCAGCTGCACTTGAGTACGAGCGAACAGACATTGAAATGGCAAACTCTACAAGCGAGTATCTATTTGCGATGAAGCCACTTGTTAAGCCATTTGGCGAGAGTAAAAGTGACTTCGAGATCGCAAGGCTGATCGCCAAAGAGTGGGGCAGAGAAGAGGCATTTAGCGAGGGTAAAAGCGAGCTAGAGTGGGTCAAGACAATATATGAAGATGCCGTTAAAAAGGCTGCTGAGCTTGGGTATGAGAGCATGCCTAGCTTTGAGGAATTTTGGGAGAAGGGATATTTTAGATTTGATAAAGTCGATGAGAAAAAACGCTACTTTACAAACTACAAGAAATTCCGCGACGACCCAGTGGCAAATCCGCTAAAAACGCCATCTGGCAAGATAGAAATTTACTCTGAAACGGTCGCTGGCTTTGGCTATGATGACTGCCCACCGCATGCAGCTTGGCTTGAGCCATTTGAGTGGCTTGGCGCAAAAAATAAAAAATATCCTATCGCAATTAGCGGCGCGCACTCTAAATTTAGGCTTCACTCACAGCTAAATAACTCCGTGCTTCGCAACTTTAACGAGATCGCAGAGCGCGAGCCAGTGCTTATAAATCCAAAAACAGCCGAGTCTAGAGGGATAAAGATGGGCGACGTGGTGCGCGTGTTTAATGATAGAGGCGAAATTTTGTGCGGTGCCTTTGTGACTGAGGACGTGCCACAAAATGTCGTAATAGTAAGCGAGGGCGCTTGGTACGACCCTGAAGAACCGGGCGAAAAGAGCCTTTGCTTGCACGGAAACTTAAACGTGCTAACAAAAGATGTACCATCAAGCAAGATGAGCCAGAGCAACACCGCTCACACAAGCCTTGTGAATGTCGAGAAATTTAAAGGCGTGCCAAAGCGCGTGACAGCATTTGCGCACCAAAGATTGGCATAATGCACGCATAAAATAAAAGCTATCCTTAAATGGATAGCTTCTAAGCTTTAAAAAATTTATTTATCTTAATAGCAAAATGAATTTTCACAAAGGTCTTCGATCTTTGAGATTTGCTCTTTAACTCTTTCTTTTAAGCCATCAAGCATTGCTATTTTTAAAGTATAAATTTCATTAAAATCGCTTTCTATATCAAGCAAAATTTTATTTAAAAACGAGCTGTTTGAGCACATTAAAGCTTCAAACTCATAAAGGCTAAACGCATCAAGCATACGCTCATAGACATCTTTTGCACTTGGGATATAAAGTGGAGTATTCATCTGCAGGTGCGATTCTAGCGTCTTTTCTATCTTTTGTTTTATGAAATAAACCGCGAGTTTGAGCGCATTTTCATAGTTTGAGGCTAGCTTTATATCAAGCTTTTCAAAAAACAAAGAGACCTTTTGTATAGCCTTAAATTTAGCCGTTTCATACTCTCTTAAAAAATTTTCATATGTCCGTCCAGCATAGGTATTTATGGATTTTGTTTCGTAAGCTATGACTTGATCATCAAAGCTAGCGTAATTTTCATAGCGAGATTTGTATATTAAAAATTTATCCTCTAAATTTTTATAAAGCTCATTAAATGCTGAGGTTATTGCATTTTCTAGCTCTTTTAAATCTTTTTTGTAGCGTTTAAAAAATTTATTAAAAACCACATCTTCGTAGATAAGTTTTGAAAAGACTTCGTCGCTATCAAGACTTATTACCTCAAAATTTTCACGCTTATAAATTTCTTTGTTTAAAAGCGTCTTTGAAGCGTTAAATTTTGTCTTTGAAAAAGGCTTAAGTAGCTTAAATACCTCATCAGCAGCAAGTTTTATAACTTCACTCATTTGACTATAACTTAAAGCGATCTTTGGTTTAAACTCCTCTTTTATCGCCTCTAGCCTCTCATCTAATGAGCCACTAAATTCATCTAAAATAAACCGCGCATTATCATAAATTTCTAGATGTTTTTCTTGCTCGTTAGTTAGGAGTTTTACGATCTTTTTTGCCCTTGCTTTTATGAAATTTTCTTTAAAGCTCTTGTTCAAAAAGCACTCTTTAATAGCCTTTAGAGCTTCGTTAAAATTTGAAGCTTCAAGTAGGCTTTTGTCATTATTTGTGATGCCAAGGAGTGCTTGCTTTGATGAGATAGCGATGATATCCTCAAAAAGCTCGCCATAAGTTTGCCTAGCGTGCTTTAGCAAACTTTCAAGCTCCTCCTCGCTTAACTTGTCTTTTTGGTTGATTAGGCAGATCGCTTTTAGATCATTGACTTTTAAGATTTCTTTGATACTTTCAAGCTCGCTTGCCTTTGCGGCGTTGTTTGCAAGGCTTAGCCATATCGCACCACTAACCTTTTTTAGCGTATTTTTTGTCTCTTTTGTGTCAGCATCTCTTAGCGAGTTTAGGCCAGGAGTGTCGATGAAATTTATCTCTTTTAAAATTTCACTTGGCGCATAAAGCGTCATACTAGAAACTTGCTCACCTAACTTATTTAGCTCGGCTAGATCGCTACTTGCTAGCAGGCTTTCGCTACCGTTTATAAATTTCACGCTTAGAAGTGGCATCTTTGCAAATTTTAGCCTCACAGCCTTTGCAGTAACTGGAGTTAGTCCTGATGGCAAGATATCTTGGCCAAGAAGTGCGTTTAAAAATGTTGATTTTCCACTTGAAAATTGACCGATAACAGCTATTAGTGGTGGCTCATTTAGAGTGTCTATTAGTAAATTTAAGCTCTCTTTTATCTGCTCGCTTATATGCAAGCTAGGATCGTTTAGATCATTTACGAGCCTAGCTAGCTCGCCCTTAAAATCATTTGTAAAGACCTTAAAATATCTCGCTTTGTAGGCATTTATAAACTCATTAAACATTTTTAATATCCTCTAAAAGTGAGCAAATTTCATCTTGTAAGGAGGTCTTTTGTTTAAGCTTTGAAATTGAGCTTTGATTTTGTAAATTTAGCTCATTAAGTTTTTTATTGAGAACTAAAAGCCTTTTATTTAAAGCCTCTTTTTGGCTCATCTCATAAGCCTTTACTCGCTCTTTTAGCAGCTTTTTTTCATGTTCTGCTAGCGTCTCACAAAACTGCGATATGCTTTTATTGTTAAGTAAATTCTGTCTTAAACTTAAAAGCGCCTCATCTGGCTCACTTTTGCTTAAAACTTTAGCTTCAAGCTCATCTAAAAGCTCGCTAAAATCAAGCTCTACGCCCATTTGCTTTAAAAAGTCATTTATACTAAAAATTTTATTTTCACTCACCTTAAAGCCATCAAAACTTAAAGAGATATTTTGCTCGCATGACTTTGTCTGCACTAAAGTTTCATTTCTGGCCTCTCTCATGAGTGCCGCAACTCCGTCACAAAGTGTAGTTTTTGCTATTTGTGTAAGACGCTTTAGATTTAAATTTTCTCTTTTACTTTTACAGTAAGCGATCTCACTCTTAATCTTTTCATTTAAATTTTGTAGTAACGCTTCAAGCCCCATTTTATAGATATCTTTTGCATTTTTATCATCGAGTTTTTTTAGCTCGCCTTCTAAAAGCCTTTCAAGTTTTGTGAAAATTTCATTAAGAGAATTTTTGATATTTGCTTGTTCGTTTTGCAAAGCTTCTAGCTCTAAACCAAATGCTTTAAGCTCTAAAATTTCAGCCTTTGTGGCTTCGAGTTTTGTTTTTAAAATATTTTGCAATTCTTTTTGATATGAGCTTAAAATGAGAGCTGATTTTTTAGAGTCTTTGCCAAAAAGTACATCGTAAAGATACTCTTTAAACTCCGGCACGCCACTATTTAAAGCGCCATCAAGATAAGCTTTTGCACTAAGGGCAAAATAGTCTATCTTAATATCATTTATCTGTTCGCCGATCGCCTTTTTTACGTAGTTAAGCGTTTCGTTAATATCCTTTGTGTCTAACTCGTCAGCGTGAGTTAGTACGATAGCAACTCTTACGATGTGCGAGTTTTCAAGGCATTTTTTCAAAAATAGTGCGTCTTTTTGCGTTGCACTTTGCGAAGCATTCATGAGATGAGCCAAAAGGTCGCACTCTTTCATAAAATTTGTAGTTATTTGCTCTCTTAAAACGATCGCATCATCTATGCCCGGAGTGTCTATAATGCAGACATTATCTCTTAAAAGCTCCAAGTCATCATAAAGCTCAACGCTTTTTACGAGATTTGCCGTTTTTGAGCTTGAAGATGTATAGTTTTTTATCTCATCTAGGCTGATCTCTACGCTACTAGCTGGTAAATTTTCACTTGAAAGTCCAAGCTTTTCTAGCTCGTCTGGGCTATAAAAATTTACCTTTGCATGGCTAGTTGTTGCGTGCTTTAAGATGGTTAAATTTATGGTCTCAGGCACATTTGAAGTGCCTAGGACGGATTTGTTTAAAAGCGCATTTAAAAGGGTTGATTTGCCAGAGTTTATGACGCCACTTACTGCGATGTTAAAAAGCGTTTCGTTTGATCTTTTTTTAGCGTTTTTTAAAGCTAGTAAAAATTCTTTATCTTCATCAAGCATGCTTGCTTTTTCATTTATCTCGTTTAGAAAATCCAAGCTCTTGTGAAAATGATCTTTTGGCTTCGCATTAGAAATTTCAGCCTTATTTTGATTTGAGTTTTTGCTTATAAATTTTATTAAAAAATCAAATTTTTCATGGCTAATTATCTTTTCATCACGTAGCTTTTGTAAGTAGGTTACAAGTTCATCGCTTGAAATTTTTGCCTCATTTAACGCTTTTAGCGTGGCTAGCTGAGCACTTTGTATGCTAAAGATATCAAGTCCAACGCCTAGCTTTTTTAAGATAGTTCTAAACTCGGTAAGAGCCATAAACTCATCTAAATTTTTCTCATCACAAGATAAAAGAAGCGCCAGTAGATCTGGGTAAAAAGGTACGCTCGCATCAGTGTTGGCGTAAATTTTATTTAAATGCCAAGCGTGATTTAAAAACTCATCCATTAAAGATTCTTTTTTTAAAATTTTTTAGATTTTATTACGTTTTTACTTACGAAGCTATCAAGATTTAGGCGCAAAATTTTATATTTTTTAAAAAGTTTAATTTAACTCAAGCTTTTTAAAGCTAACTCTTGGATTTATATTTAGCTCGCTATGGTTTACAAACTCGCTTTTTAAGTACTTTTCACGTCCAGCTCTTGCTATCATCAGTGCGTTATCAGAGCAAAACTCAAGTGGAGCTAGCAAAAGCTCGCACTCATTTTTTTGACAAAGCGTTTCAAGCCTTTTTCGTAAATTTAGATTTGCACTTGCGCCGCCAACTACACCAAAACGCTTGAAATTTCTTAACCAAAATACTTTTTCAAGCTTGTTTAAAATGTGCTCACAGGCAGTATTTTCAAAGGCATAGCAGATGTCAGTGATATCCTTTTGTGTGATATTTTCTAGCTTTGAAATTTCGACTCTGACTTGGTTTTTAAGCCCTGAGAAACTATATTCAAGGCGTTTATCATGAAGAAGTGGAATGGTAAAATGAAACCTCTCTTTGTCTTTGCAAAGTAAGGCATTTTGCTGCACCACGACACCGCCTGGATAACCAAGATCAAGCATTTTAGCAACCTTGTCAAAGCTCTCACCAAAGCTATCATCACTAGTGCTTGCTAGCTCAGTGATTTCACCATTTTCGTCAATCTCTAAGATCATCGTATGTCCGCCACTTACTAGCAGTACGCCAAGTGGAAAGGTGGCTTCGCGATCTAAAAATAGTGAGTAAATGTGGCCAACTAAATGATTTACGGCAATTAGCGGAATATTAAGAGCCACGCTTAGCGATTTTGCCATGCTGACACCGCCTATTAGGCTCACACTAAGACCCGGCTCATTTGTTGCAGCGATCGCTTTTATATCTTTAAAATTTGGCAAGATATCCTCTAAAAGTGCTGGCAGTGCCTTTGTATGAAGTCTAGCTGCAAGCTCAGGAACCACGCCACCAAAGATAGCGTGCTCCTCCTCTTGAGAAATTTTTTTATAATAAATTTTCTCTAAAGTGCGTTCATCTATGAGTGCAACCGAGCTATCATCGCAGCTACTTTCGATGCCAAGTATCATCTAAACTCCGCTAAGATCATGCCAGCAAATTTCTCTTTGCCATCTTCGTTTTTATAAAACTCGACTCTATAAATTTTGCCATCTTTATCGATGCTATAGCTTTTATTTAGGCTATTTTTAGTTACTTCTTGCTCGCTCTCATCAATACTTTTTGTGCCATACCCTATGACATTTACGCGCACGTTTTTGAGTGATTTTATTTTAAAGCTCTTTTTCACGCTAAATTTATCGCCACTTTTTAATGTAAGCTCGCTACCGTCACTTATTAGTGAAATTTCATCAAGTGGTTTTGCAAACTCAAAATATTGTGGCTTTAGCCTAGTAACAAAGCGGTTGCCGTACTGCACTTTGAAGCTACCATTTTCTTTTATGACGGCTATTAGCGGATTTGGTGAGCTATAGTTTAACTCACCTTTTTTAAGTGGGACAAAATTTATTAAAGGTTTTAGATTTTTAAGACTTATCGCGTATGAATTTTCAAGCTCGAGTCTGATCTCTTTTTCGATCGCCTTTTTTACGCTTTTAACATCAAGATTAAACGGCCTAGTAAAGCTAATGCCAGCCTTTTTCATATATTCTTCAATAGCGATTAGATGGTAATAAGTCCTTTGCTCAGCGTTTAAATTTTTACTAGCTTCGTTTGCAAAGGCTGATTTATTTTGCGTGATAGCATAGTAAGTTAGGCTTTTTAGCATCTCTTTATCACCCATCGCAGTGTGCGTATTTTTGATGTGATACTGGTGTTTTTGATCTATTAGATGCTTGTTTAGCACGTCTTTTACGCTTGAAGCAATGTTTTCAAGCTCTGGGTATTTTGAACAAGGAAGTGTGCTTTGATCAATGATGCAAGTATTGCCCCATTTATCTGGATTTTCGTCTTTGTTTATAAATTTATCTCTGTAATATCCGCTTCCATCGTGCAAATTTAATATGAGTGTAACGTTTTTATCAGTGATGACATCTTTTATTTTCATTACTGAGTTATAGTCTGGATCGTTTTTATCTACATGGGCAAATTTTCTATTCATATCGCCTTTTGTGCCACGACTTCGCTCGATTATGCTTGGGAAATTTAAATTTGGCACAACCCAAAGCGAACCTTTTGTGATGTTGTAGTCGGTGGCCACGATAGAGGCTGCCAAAAAGCCACCCGGCTCATCGCCTTGAATGCCACCGATTAACAACATCGTGTTCTCGCTTGGCTCACCTTTTTTGATGAGTGCATAGTCTAAAGTATTGGCTAAACTAGCAGTGGCAAAGGTTAGTAAAAAAAGTAGAAATTTACGCATTAATATCCTTCGTAATGCTTTGTTTTTGGTAAAAGCAAATTTAAAACTATACCAGTAACCGCGCCAAGTCCGATACCTGAAAATTTAACCGCTCCAAGATCAAGTACCATGCCGCCGATAGCAAAGATAAAGATGAGGGCTACGATTATCATATTTCTAGGGTCTGCAAGATCGACTTTGTTTTTTATAAGTGTCTCCATGCCAACGCTTGCGATGATGCCAAAAAGTAGCAGCATGATACCGCCGATGACTGGAGCTGGAATGGTTGAAAGCACAGCTCCTAGCTTACCAACAAAGGCTAGCACAATGGCAGTGATCGCCGCAAAGGTCATTATCGCTGGATTATAAGCTTTTGTAAGGCTAACTGCGCCTGTGACCTCTGAGTAGGTAGTGTTTGGCGGACCACCAAAAAAAGCAGCAAGCGAAGTGGCAAGTCCATCTCCAAGGAGCGTATTTTTAAGGCCTGGATTTTTTAGAAAATCTTCTTTTGTAACATTTGAGATAGCAAGCATATCGCCTATATGTTCGATCGCTGGAGCGATGGCAATAGGTATCATATAAATGATTGCTTCAAACTCAAATTTTGGTGTAGTGAAATTTGGCATTCTAAACCAAGGTGCATTAAAGATAGGGGTAAAATCAACCATGCCAAAGCAGTAAGCTACGATGTATCCGGTGATAATACCAAGCAAAATAGGTATAAGCCTAAACATGCCACGTCCAAGCATCATCACTAAAATGGTAGCCACTAGCGAAATGCCAGCGACGATCATCGCCTCATTTTGTGTATAAATTTCAGTGGCTGATGTTGCCATTTTGACGGCATTTGGAGCAAGGATAAGGCCTATTGTCATGATGACCGGCCCAACGACAACTGGAGGCAAAATTTTATGCAAAATTTTCTCTCCGCCAAATCGAACCACAAGGCTTAAAGCAACGTAGAAAAACCCAGCAAATATAACGCCTCCCATCGTCACGGCTATGCCCCATTTTTCGATACCGTACTGAAGTGGCGCGATAAAAGCAAAGGAGCTTGCTAAAAAAATAGGCGGAACATTTTTTCTAGTGGTTAGCTGAAAAAGTAGCGTGCCAAGACCGGCCGTAAAGAGAGCTACATTTGCATCTAGACCCGTAAGTATCGGCACTAATACCAGTGCACCAAAGGCGACAAATAAAAATTGAACGCCGATTAAGCTTTGTTTGGGATCAAATTTATAACCCTCATACCTTTGCATTTAACATCCTTTTTGCGTAATTTCTAACTTCTTTATCAGCTTCAAAAATTTCATCAATATTTGAAATTTTGATATCTCTAAAATTTTTAACAGAGCTTAAAACGAGCCTTGAGATATCAAAAAATGAGCATTTTCTCTCTAAAAAGCTAAATACTCCAACCTCATTTGCTGCATTTATCACCACACCTAGATCAGGGTTTGCTAGGACCTCATCTTTTAGCGAAAAAATGGGATATTTTTTAAGGCTGATTTTATGAAATTTTATATTTTTTAGATCAAGTAAATTTGCGTGTGAGACAATATTTTCATTGATATTTTCAAACATAGCATGAGCGATAGCTAGTTTCATGTCAGGTCGCGAGAGGTGCATCGTGCTTGAGCCGTCTATAAATTCAACTACGGCATGTATCGCAGAAGTTGGCTCTATCACAGCCTCGATCTCCTTGATGCCATAAAGCCAGTAAGCCTCCATCACCTCAAAAAGCTTATTTGCCATCGTCGCACTATCAATCGTGATCTTTGCGCCCATATCCCAGTTTGGATGCTTTAGCGCATCACTTGGCGAGGCGTCTTTTAGAAATTTGATCGGTTTTTTATAAAATGCACCGCCACTTGCTGTGATGATGAGTCTTTTTGGTGCAGTTTTATTTTCAAGTAGAAATTTAAGCCCAAAGTGCTCGCTGTCTATTGGTAAAATTTCTCTAGTTTTTAGAAATTTGCCGCCAACAACAAGACTCTCTTTGTTTGCAAGGGCAAGCCTTTTGCCAAGAGTTTGCGTCTTTAAACTAGGAGCAAGGCCAGCAAAGCCAACAAGGGCGTTTATTACCTTTTTTGAGCTTGAAATTTCTAGCATTTGCAGCAGTCCAGCCTCACCAAAAAATATATTTTTAGCTTCTATGTTTTTTACATTTTTAGCTAGCTTTTCATCGCCTACGCAGACAAATTTTGGCTTAAATTTTAAGATTTGCTCATTTAGCAAATCTACATTTTTAGCGCAGCTTAACGCCTCAACCTCTACGCCAAATTTTTCGCAAAGATTAAGGGCGTTTTTGCCGATTGAGCCAGTTGAGCCAAGTATTACCACGAGAGCGACCAAAGTAGGGCGACTACGCCAAATAAATAACCATCTATCCTATCAAGCATGCCACCGTGTCCCGGGAAGAGCGAACCACTATCTTTGACGCCGCAAAGTCTTTTTAGGTAACTTTCAAACAAATCTCCCCAAACCGCAAACACGCAGACTAAAAAGCTTGAGAATAAAATTTGGAAAAAACCTTCAGTTACAAAATTTCCAACAATGCAGCCAATCACAGTGCCTATCGCCACACCGCCTGCTGCACCTTCGATTGTTTTATTTGGTGAGCTTGGGCTAAATGGATGTTTGCCAAACATTTTGCCAACAAAAAATGCACCACTATCGCTTGCAACTACGCTTAAAATAAGCCATACAAGATAGCCTACGCCATACTCTGAGTAAAGCATCCACATCATAAATATCGGCGTGGTCGGATAGACAAAGGGTGCGACTAGCTTTAAATTTTCACTTTTTATGTGAGCTAGGATCGAAGCAACTAGCATGATAGCAAGGATCGCTATGAATATTGGATTTGTAAAATATGTAAGCACGTAAAAAGCAAGTGCGGCAAAAACTAGCTGTTTGTGATCGATATTATAAAGCTTGAGCGACTCATTAAAAGCAAAATAAAGCACAGCGCCAAGCAAGATAAAATTTAAAATATAATTATCAATAAAAAAAACTACCAAAATAGCAACAAACATCAAAACGCCAGTGATTATGCGAGATTGCATATCCTCTCCTTAAAATCGTTATTTCGCTGTAATTATAACACTTAAATTTTAGACGGCGTTTATAAGAGTAAAATTTGATTTAAAAAGCATTTTAAGCTGGTAAATTTGGACTATTTTGGCGTTAGTAAAGATTTAAATTTGCCTTTTAAATACACAAATAAAGCAAGACTGAAATGATCCCAAGCAGCAACTTGCAATAAATATGCGCAGTAATGCTTTATGGCTTAAAATTTTTAAAAATTATTTTCCTCAAAAAAGTCGGTATCGATTTTGCAAATTTCATATATTTGGCTTGTTTGAACGCCGACTTTGTATTTTATCATTAGCTCTGCAAGCTTGTCGCCATCTATCAAAACCACACTAAAATTTTGATTATCTTTGGCGAAATTTTCAGCTTCTTTAGTAAATTTTGCCGTAGTGATAAAGACGCCTTTTTTAGTATTTTTATTTGAGATGGCGCCGATAAACTGCTGAATCTCTGGCCTACGGATATTACTGCCGTCTTTGTATCTTTTTGCTTGGATATAAATTTTAGAAAGCCCAAGTTCATCTTCATCTATGATGCCATCTATCCCGCCATCTGGGCCTTTGTTCGTAAGATTTCCAGCTCCATAATTCATCTTTTCAAGTAGCTTTGTTACAAGGTATTCAAAAAATCTTGGCTCTTTTTCTAAAATACTAGATAAAATTTCACTTTTTAGCTCTTCTTTTATTTTGCAAAGCGCTTCATCTATATTGTCATCTGGGGTGTTTTCCGTGGCTTCTTTTTTCTCTTGCCTTATCTCTTGTTTGTAAATTTCATCGTACCAAGTGAGAAATTTGCTCTTTTTGTCCTTGTTACTTACTAGCTCTTTGCCAAAATTTGTTATAGCAAATAGACTTCTACCAACTTTTTGAAGCGGCACTTTTTCTGGCCTTGATTTTATTTGAGCTGTTGTAGCCAGATAGGATAAAGCCCAGCCCGTCCTGCTTATATATGTAAAAGTTCCACTTTTTATTTTTTGTAAAATTTCATCATCTGATAATTTGAAATATTCAATTATAAATTTAGAAATTTCAGCTCTATTTGCTTCTTTCTTTTGTGCGACAAATTCTAAAATAGGTAGCATCATATCTTTATAGCTTGGTAACATTTTATATCCTTAAATGAAGCAAATTTTTGAAATTATATAAATTTTTTGGCTTAAAAGCTATAATCAGAACATGAGATGTCTTGGCCTAACAAATTTTCTTTTAGAAAATATTAGCTTATTCGTAAATACCTTTGCTACGATGTTTGCACTATTTTTTTGTTTTGTTTCTGGTGTTGGAATCGTCTTTATATTTATCGTATTTCCACTTGGTTATATAATGGGCGCACTCTTATCAATCCCATTTTTGATATTTTTATTTTTCTTATTTTTATCTATTGATATCTTTTTATGCCTTTTGGCATCTATTTGTAGTCTTTTTTTAATAAATTTAGAAGTAAATTTGGGGCTTTTACAGCCCCTTTACTACTTTATAGCAGCCATTTTTCTACGCATATAAGCTATGCGGCTTTGAAGTGGTAAGTGTTTAGGGCAGTTGTCTTCACAGCCTAGCAAAGTCATACAGCCAAATACGCCGTCATCGTCGCCGATAAGCTCGTAAAAGTCCTCATCGGTTCGTTTATCAAGCGCGTCGATCTTAAATCTAGCTACACGGTTAAGTCCGACCGCACCGATGAAATCAGGCCTCATGATAGCCGTACCGCACGCAGCCACGCAGATACCGCACTCAATGCAGCGATCAAGCTCAAATACCTCTTGAGCTACTTCAGGCTCAACCTTTTCCTCAAGTTTAGAGATATCGGTCTCGTGATCGGTGTGTATCCAGCTCTCCACGCGCTTACTCATCGCATTCATCCAGTTGCCGGTGTCTACGCTTAAGTCTTTTAAAAGCTTAAATACTGGCAAAGGCATAAGCTCGATTACTCCGCTTTCAAAATCTTTAGTAAGAGTTCTACAAGCTAATCTTGGCTTGCCATTTACAAGCATGCCACAACTTCCACAAATTCCAGCACGGCAAACGAAGTCAAAGCTAAGATCTGGATCAAATTTCTCGCGAATCATATTTAACGCGATAAATAACGTCATACCATCAGTCTCTTCTAGCTCGTAGGTCGCGAAATGCGGTTTTGAAATTTTGCTTAACGGATTATATTTAAATGCTTTTATGGTTATTTTTCTACTCATATCCTATTCCTGCTCTTTCGTTTGGTGCTTTATATTTTGGTTGAAGATCATAGTGCATTAAAGCCTCTTGAATTTCTTGTCTGCTCTTACCTTCAGCTTGCATTTTCTCACGAATTTCATCAACCTCTTTTTGGCGGATGGCACTATCTGGATGCTCAATAATATTACCTTTCGCACCATAGCCTCTAAATGCTGGTGGCATCTCCATTTTCATAATATCAAGTGGCTCATACACGATAGTCGGTAGCGTATCGCCCTCTTTCCAGCTGGTTAGAGTTCTGTTTAGCCAGTTTAGGTCGTCGCGTTTCGGATAGTCTTCGCGGCAGTGCGCTCCGCGGCTCTCGGTGCGATCAAGCGCGCCTTTTGCGATACAAAGGGCTAGTTTTAGCATCTTCGGTACGCGGTAGGCCTCCTCGAGCTCAGGGTTGCCAAATAGCGCCTTGTTTGTGACTTTGACATCTAAAGATTGTTTATAAAGCTCTTCTAGCTCTTTTACCGCTACGGCTAGACCTTCGCCAGTTCTAAAGATCGCTACGTGCTCCCACATGATGTCTTTCATCTTGTTTTTGATCTCAAATACGTTAAATTTGCCCTCTTTTTCGACAAGGCTTTTTAGATAGTCTTCCTCTTTTTTAACGAATTTTTCGATATCTGCGGTATTTATATCTATCTCGTGGCTGCCACAGTAGTCGGCAAAATAATCCCCCACGATCATGCCTGCGACGACAGTTTCTGAAACGGAGTTGCCGCCTAGGCGGTTAAATCCGTGCATATCCCAGCACGCAGCCTCGCCGGCGCTAAATAGACCCGCTAGCGTCGGACTCTCGCCTGTAGGCTTGGTTTTTATGCCGCCCATAGAGTAGTGCTGCATAGGAAGGATCGGCGCCCAGCCTTTACCGCGTTGGCGTCCGTTTTCATCGGTATATACTTCGGTGTCGGCAGGGTCGATACCGTTAAAAATTTCGCAAATTTCTTGAACGTCGCGTAAATTTTTCTCGATATGCTCGCGTCCTAGGATCGAGATATCAAGCCAAACGTGATATCCGTATGGGCTAGGTACGCCCTTGCCTGCGCGGATATGCTCCATGATGCGGCGGCTTACGACGTCGCGGCTAGCTAGTTCTTTCTTCTCAGGCTCGTAGTCTGGCATAAAGCGATATCCGTCCACGTCGCGTAAAATTCCGCCGTCGCCGCGGCAACCTTCTGTTAAAAGAATGCCTGATGGAACGATCGGGGTCGGGTGAAACTGCACCGCTTCCATATTTCCTAGTTGCGCAACTCCCGTCTCAAGAGCGATGGCTGCGCCGATACCCTCGCAAACTACGGCGTTTGTAGTGTGTTTATAAACCCTTCCGTAGCCGCCCGTAGCGATTAGCGTGCCTTTTGCGACGTATGCCGTGATCTCGCCGTTAATTAGATCGCGAACGATCGCGCCGTAACAGCGGTTATTTGCGTGGATTAGCGCGATAGCTTCTTTTCTGTCGTGGATTTCGACGTTATGTTTTAGAGCTTCGTTTGCTACGGCAAAAAGCATAGTGTGACCGGTGGCATCGGCCGTAAAACATGTTCTCCATTTTTTAGTTCCGCCAAAGTCGCGAGAGTGGATGAGTCCGTGAACCTCTTCTTTTTCTACGATAGTCGTTTTTTGAGCGTTGATAATAGCGCTTCTCTCGCCTTTTGTTATACGAGTCCAAGGCACGCCCCAAGCCGCTAGCTCGCGAATCGCCTTAGGCGCTGTTTGACAAAACATACGAGCAACTTGTTGGTCACAGCCCCAGTCGCTACCTTTTACCGTGTCGGCAAAGTGTACATCCTCGTTGTCGCCTTCGCTCATTTTTGAATTTCCCAAAGAGGCTTGCATGCCGCCTTGCGCAGCCGCAGAGTGCGAGCGTTTTACAGGTATTAGGCTTAAAACGACGGTGCTTAAGCCCTTTTCTCCAGCAGCCACAGCAGCTCTAAGACCAGCTAGACCACCACCAATTACCAATGCATCATAATATTTTACATTCATCTTCTAGCTCCTTTTTAATGGCTGATCCACACAAAATCGGCGATTAGCGCAATTATAGCAAGTATGCCATAAACGGCAAATACAATTGTTTTTGCCTTATTTCTTTTGGCAAACATTTCGTGCTTATTTGCACCATCAATGCTTATCCATTTGACATACAAGCGGTACATACCGATACTAGCGTGAACGACCATAAAAACAAGTAGTGCGAAGTAGAAAATTTCTAGTTGATGAAAATTTTTAGCCGAATTATCTGCAGTAATGTGTCCGCCAAAGACTATATCCACTAGGTGCGCGCTGGCTGCAAAAAATAGCGCAAAACCGGTTAAAAACTGAAACCACCAAAGCGTAGTATCAAGGTGCTTCATGCGGTCTTTGTGGCCTCTAAACATTAGATATTGTCTGTAGTTTGCTGGAAATTTTCTCATAGCTAAAAATGCATGAGCGATAAAAATGGCAAATATTACCGCAGCTATGACGTTAGTGATCCACCATGTAGCCTCGCCGAATAAAAATTTAGCCTCCGCAAACCCTACGACAGCGTTAAATGCGTCTTTACCAAGTAGTATAGTAGAAGTAAAAACCATATGACATAAAATAAAACAGGCCAAAATAAATCCTGTAATACTTTGCCATCTATCCCAAGCGGCTGGAGTGCGACTTTTTTTGTCGTCCGACCGTTTTCCCAAAAAACCTTCTATAAGCCCGGTCATGAGCCCTCCTAAGAAATTTGAAATAAATTATCATTTCTTAATACTAATTTAAATATTAGTATTAATTGATAAAGCTAATGCTATCAGATTTTTACTTTAATATTTTTTAAACACTTATATTAGAGCTTTGAAAATTTTTTATAAAGCATGGCATAAATAAAAATTCCAAAACCACACATGATAAGTGATAATATTTGACCCATTGAAAGATTAAAAATAATAAATCCAAGCCCTGAATCAGGCTCTCTAAAAAATTCACAAATAAATCTTGCAAAAGTGTATAAAATAGCATAAAGCGCGATCAGCTCGCCATTAAATTTCTTAAATTTCCTATATAAAAATAAAATAATAAAAATAACTAAACCTTCTAAGAATGCCTCATAAAGCTGACTAGGATGCCTTGGTTGTCCAAAAACATTTATTGCCCAAGGCACATCTGTAACTCGTCCAAAAAGCTCTTGATTTAAGAAATTTCCAATCCTGCCAAATGTATAGCCAAAAGGTATGCAAACGGCACAAAGATCAAGTAGCTGCCATAAATTTTGTTTATACCTTTTGCAAAATAGATATGTCGCAAGCAAAAAGCCAACTACTGCTCCGTGGTAACTCATGCCACGAATTCCTATAAACTCGCCGTTATGAAATGGATTAAAAATTTGCCAAGGTTGCGCCAAGTAGTAGCTTACTTCGCCTGAATATACTAAAACCCAGCCAAGCCTAGCGCCTAAAATAACGCCTATTTCAACCCAAAAAAAGTAATTATCCAAGAGCTGATTTGAGATTGGGATTTTATCTTTTTTAACGAGATATTTTGCCATGGCAAGTGCTAAAACAAGTGCTAAAATATACATAAGTCCATACCAGTGCACGCTAAAACCAAAGATACTAAAGGCGACTGGGTTAAAGTGGTTATAAATGTCGTTCCAAATTTCCATTTTTACTTTCTTTTTAAAATTTTTGCGATTTTACAATGATTTAGCTTTGATGAGCGAATAAGCTCTTGCCACTAAGTGCAAGGGCTAAAAATTTAAATTCGCTTGCTTCAAATTCTTTGCAAAATTTAAACAGCTCGGCAAACTCAGCTTCATTTAAATTTATGCTCCAGATCGCTCCAGAGTCATTAAATTCTCTTTCAAACTCACTTAAATTTTTAGTGGCAAAATAGTGCTCAAAGCGGCTCATCAGCGAAAACGGCGTAAAAAATTTGATCTCATCTTTTATCTCAAATTTCATCACGCCACTATCTTTTATCGCTTTATTTATTACTTCATTTACAGCTCCAGAGTAGGCTCTTACAAGCCCTCCAGTGCCAAGCTTTATCCCGCCAAAGTAGCGAACTATCAAGACACCAACATTTATTAGCTCAGCGCCCCTTAGCGCATTTAGGCTTGGCTGACCGCTAGTGCCCTTTGGCTCGCCGTCATCACTTTGATTTTCAACGATTTGTCCGTATTTGTTTAACTCCCTTGTTGCCCAAACTACATGAACGGCCTTAAAATGCTCTTCTTTTAGGCGTTCATGCAAGCTTTTAAATTCGCTTATCGGGCACAAAAATGCCAAAAAATTTGACTTTTTTATATCAAGCTGGGCTTTAAAAATCCTATCAATCGTCTGCAAATTTGCTCTTTTTTTAAAATTTTAAAAATCTTATCAATTTGCTAATTAAAGCCTTGTAAATTCAGAGAAATTTATATTATTAAGGAAAAGATAGTAGAATTTTGCAATTTTTCATGAAGGACTAAAATGATACAAACTTGCCTATTTCCAGCGGCTGGATATGGAACGAGGTTTTTACCAGCTACAAAATCGCTCCCAAAAGAGATGTTGCCGATCCTTACAAAACCGCTCATTCACTACGGCGTTGATGAGGCGCTTGAGGCTGGTATGGATAATATGGCCTTTGTCACAGGACGCGGAAAAAGGGCGCTTGAGGACTATTTTGACATCAGCTACGAGCTAGAAAAAGAGATCGCAGGTAGCTCAAAAGAGTCGCTGCTTAGCGAAGTTAGAAATTTAATGAGCTCATGCACATTTTCATTTACGAGACAAAATGCTATGAAAGGGCTTGGACATGCTATTTATACAGGCAAAACTCTAGTTCGAGATGAAGCATTTGGAGTCATTTTGGCAGATGATCTATGCATAAATGAAAATGGTGAGGGCGTGCTTTCACAGATGGTTAAAATTTATGAAAAGTATCGTTGTAGCGTCGTTGCAGTAATGGAAGTGCCAAAAGAGCAGACCAAGTCTTACGGCGTTGTAAGTGGTAGATTTATAGAAGATGATCTAATAATGGTCGATGATATGGTTGAAAAGCCTGATCCTACCGAGGCTCCGACAAATTTAGCGATAATCGGGCGCTACATCCTAACGCCAGATATTTTTAACATCTTAGAGCGAACAAAGCCAGGCAAAAACGGCGAAATTCAGATCACGGACGCGCTAAAAACGCAGGCAAAAGATGGCATGGTGCTAGCTTATAAATTTAAGGGCAAGAGGTTTGACTGCGGCAGCATCGATGGCTTTGTCGAAGCTACAAATTTCTTTTACGAGCGCAGTAAATGATAGAGACTTCATTTAAATTTAACTTTGCAAGCAGCGAGGTCATCGACTCCTACGCCAAACGCATAAACGACGAGTACGAAAGCGGCGAGATAGGCTACTACCACCTGCCAGCTCTTGGGCAAAATTTACTTGGCGAGATCGAGGAGTATGAAAAGGGGCTAGCTCATATCAAAAATGTCGTGCTAGTTGGTATCGGTGGCAGCAGTCTTGGCGTAAAGGCGCTAAAATCAATGCTTGAAGGCACAAAAGGGATAAAAAGAGAGCTTTTATTTTTAGATAACGTCGATCCTTGCAGCTACAAAAGCACACTTAGTGGGCTAAATTTTGACGAAACGCTTTTTGTAATAAGCTCAAAATCTGGCAATACGATCGAGACTATTACCATTTTTAAGTGCTTGCTTGATGACTTTAAACCTCAAAATTTAGGCAAAAATTTCCTCATCATAACTGATCCCGGGACAAATTTAGAAAAATTTGCCAAAGAAAATGGCATTAAATTTTTTAACATCCCAAAAAATGTTGGCGGGAGATTTAGCGTGCTAAGTGCGATCGGTCTCGTGCCTCTTGGTATCTGCGGCTACGATATAAAGGCACTACTGGAGGGCGCGCTTGCTTGCAAGAAGCAATACATCGAGCAAAAAGATAGCTCCATAGTCGCTAAAGCTTACCATTACGCTACTAGCAGAAATGCCAGTATAAATGTCATTTTTAGCTATTGCGATAGATTTTTTGAATTTAACGACTGGTATGTGCAGCTTTGGGCGGAGAGTCTTGGTAAAAAAAGAGGCTATAAAAGGGTCGGCCTTACGCCAGTTGGACTTGTCGGCAGCCGCGATCAGCACAGCTTTTTGCAGCTTATCATGGACGGCGTAAAAGATAAGAGTGTGACATTTATAAAGATAAAAGATCACGCAAGCGACAAGACTATTCCAAACTTTAGTCTAAAAGGGCTTGAAGAGTGCGATTTTGTGGCGGGTCTAAGCCTAAATGAGCTTATAAATTTGCAATGCGACGCGACAGCTATGGCGCTAGTGCAAGAGGGCATAAGTGTCGATACGATCACACTTGAGAGGCTTGATGAGTTTCATGCTGGCTGGCTCATTTTCTACTATGAGCTGCTTACCTCGGCCACTGGTATCATGCTAGGCATCAACACCTACGATCAGCCAGGCGTTGAGATAGGAAAACGCATCCTAAAAACCATGCTTTTAAAGTAGAAAATGAAGAAAATTCTACTTTTGGCTCTTTTTGCCACACAAATTTTTGCCTTTTTGGCTAGTAAATTTGTAAATGATGCTAGGTCGCAGATAGGCGTGACACTAAGCTACGATCCAAGCTATGAAAAGCTCACTTATCCTATGGGTGACGTGGATATCAAAAAGGGCGTTTGCACCGACGTTGTGGTAAGGGCGCTGCGGCATCAGGATATGGATCTGCAAAGACTCATTTTTGAAGATATGAGTAGAAATTTCGCAAGCTATCCTAAAAAATGGGGACTTAAAAAGGCTGATAAAAATATCGATCACAGGCGTGTTTTAAACATCGTTACCTATCTAAAAAGAAAAGGTTTTGAGGTGAGTGATGATAAATTTTTGCCGGGCGATATCGTCACATGGATGCTGCCAAGAAATTTACCTCACATCGGTGTGATCTCAGATAAATTTGAAGGCCAAACACCGCTTGTCATCCACAATATCGGCTCTGGCGTGCAAGAAGAAAATATACTTTATAACTACAAGATCACAGGTCATTTTAGGCTAAAGTAGCAAAAATGGCTTTTTAATCAAATTTTAGGCAAAATCGCAAAAAATAAATTCAAGGAAAAATAATGTTAGAAGTTAGGGGACTTACTCAAAGATTTGCAAGCAGTTTGCTATTTGAGGATGTAAATTTAAAGCTAAATCGCCACAACAGATACGGACTAATCGGTGCAAATGGCGCTGGTAAATCGACATTTTTAAAAATTTTAAGCGGAGCTATCGAGCCAACTAGCGGCGAGATCATCATAGAAAATGGACTAAAAGTTGGCGTGCTTGGGCAAGATCAGTTTGCGTTTGAAAATTTCACGTTAAAAGATGCGGTGCTTTATGGTAACAAACGCCTATATGACGCCGTTAAAGAGAAAGAAAAGCTCTATATGAGTGAGGAATTTACAGATGAGATAAATGAGCGTTTAAGCGAGCTTGAGATGATAAGCGCCGAGGAGGATCCAAGCTACGAGTACGAGACTAGGATAGAAAAAATTTTAAGCTCGCTTGGGTTAAATGAATTTGACAAACTAATGAGCGAGGTCGAAAACTCCGATAAAGTTAAAGTTTTGCTAGCTCAAGTGCTATTTCCAAAGCCAGATATTTTGTTTTTAGACGAGCCGACAAACAACCTTGATATAGACGCGATCGCATGGCTAGAAAACGAGCTAAACCGCCACGAGGGCACACTTGTGGTTATCAGCCACGATAGACACTTTTTAAATAGAGTTTGCACAAACATTTTGGATGTGGATTTTAAGAAAATTCGCGAGTTTTCAGGCAACTACGACGACTGGTATATGGCTGCAAATTTGATCGCAAAGCAGCATGAAATGGAGCGTGATAAGAAGCTAAAAGAGAAAGAGGAGCTGGAGAAATTTATCGCGAGGTTCTCAGCAAATGCGAGCAAAGCAAGGCAAGCAACCTCTCGTGCAAAACAGCTTGAAAAGCTCGATATCGCAGAGATCACAGTATCAAGCAGACGCGATCCTAGCATACTATTTCGTGCGAACCGCGAGATAGGCAATGAGCTAATTGAGCTTAAAAATATAAGTAAGAAATTTGATGACAAAGTGATATTTGAAAATTTTAACTTTAAGCTTGAAAAGGGCGACAAGCTAGCCATCATCGGTCATAACGGCGTTGGTAAAAGTACGCTTTGCAAGATCATAATGGGCGAGCTAAAGCCTGATGCGGGCGAGGTGCATATAGGTGCAACCATCGAGCTTGGATATTTTGCGCAAGATACGGTAAATAAGATAGATGGCGAGCTAAAGCTTTATGAATACTTGCAAGATGCCAAGAACAAGGACATCGACGAGATCAGAAAGTGCCTTGGCAGGATGCTCTTTAGCGGTGCCGAGCAAGAAAAGGCAGTTGGCGCGCTAAGTGGTGGCGAAAAACACCGAGTAAGACTAGCTCAGCTCATGCTTCATAGGCCAAATTTACTTGTCATGGATGAGCCAAATAACCACCTCGACCTTGAAGCTATCATCGCGCTTGGCGAGGCATTTTATAACTTTAATGGCTCAGTCATCTGCGTAAGCCACGACAGGGAGCTAATAGACGCCTTTGCAAATAGAATTTTACACCTAAAAGGCAATGGCGAAGTCGTTGATTTTAAAGGCACATACGAAGAGTATAGAGCAAATTTAGGACTTGAAGGCTAAAATTTGTTATTTCTTGCTCCTGATTGTAGGGGCAAGATTAAAATTTATATTTACTACAAATTCTTGCAAGTATTAATCTAACCA
>NZ_POZU01000070.1:0-6776 GCF_002914005.1 Campylobacter concisus
TCTTTAGTCTATATAACTAAGCTTCTTTAATATTAATTGTATAAATATTTCCGAAAATAAAATTACAAAAAATAATTAAACAAACTTAAAAGTCTTTTATATTTCCTCTATGTTCTAATATTTTTATACGTTTTTACGTATTAATATAATTTTTTATAGTATAATATATAACATATTTTAACTTATTTATACGTATTACTATTATTTATATATTATTTTATGTATATTTAATAAAATAATCCGTATAATACTTTAATGATTGAAACAAGTGATATATTTAATTTGCTTCATAATGCAGTTGAGGCAAAAAATATCGGTAAGAAAATTTCACAAGCAAAAATGGCAGAAGAGCTTGGTGTACCAATGAGAACATATCAAGATTGGAGGCTTGGCAACTCAAAGCCACAAGCTGCTGCTGCAGTTTGCAAACTTCTTTGTGAGCTTGACGACGATGAAATATTATTTGTTATCAATAAGATGAGAAAGTTATTAGGAAAATAGATGGAAAATTTGACACAAAAAGAGAGAATAGACCTTGAGAGCGTGTTTGCAGCTATCTGCACTAAGAAAGAGCCTAAATTTTTAGGTTTCTATAAAGACTTTTACTCGAGTGCGATTTTAAAATTTTACGTAGTTAAAGACAGAATTAAAAAAATAAAAATCAAGAAAAATTAGTTTTATATTATTTGAGTAGAAAAATATTTTTTACTGCATTTAAAGATTAATAATTTAGATAAATTCTCCTTAAATATTGACTTTATTTAAAGAGAATTTGCCGACTTATTTCTTACCAAATTTAGCTAACGCTCTTTGGTAGTCCTCTTCGCTATCGATGCCGATACTTTGGCTCTCAACCTCTAGCATTGCTATCTTTTTACCATTTTCTAGGGCGCGTAGCTGCTCGAGCTTTTCGGTATTTTCAAGGCTTGAAGGCAAGAGGCCGCAAAACTCTTTTAGGCTTTTTACGCTGTATCCGTAGATACCAAGGTGAGCCTTGTAGCTTTTGCACTCGCTTCTGTTAAATGGTATCCTTGATCTTGAAAAGTAAAGCGCATAGCCCTCAAAATCAGTCACCACTTTAACTAAATTTTTATCATCCGCAAACTCATCATCCATCTTTTTATAGCAAGAAAACATAAAGGCTTTATCACGATTTTGCTCGCAAAACGCCCTAAATTTAGCGATATTTTCAGGTTCAATAAATGGCTCATCAGCCTGAACATTTATGATGATCTCACTCTCGCTTAGTCCCAAAATTTGCGCCGCTTCGTTTATCCTGTCAGTCCCACTTTGATGATCTTTACTAGTTAACACAGCTTTTATGCCGTGAACCTTGGCGATCTCTAGCACGCTTGGCTCATCCACCGCAACTGCCACATCGTCCACGCCACTTACTCTAAGAGCCGTCGCCACAAACATCGGCACGCCGTTTATCTCTTTTAAAATTTTATTACTAAACCTTGTTGAGGCAAGGCGAGCTGGGATGATTATCATTGCTCGATCCATTCTAGGACGCACTTTTCGATCTCGTCCTCTTTTATAATGTTTTTGTGTAAAATTTTTGCGCTAAATAACGAGTTTATCGAGCTTGGTACGCTGTCATTTAAAATTTTAGCAGTCTTTGCCAGCGCATCTTTTTCATCTTTTGTATCTTTGATCTGGCACGCTTTTATCATGCTTGGCGTAAATTTCACCCAATGTGCAGTCGATGTGATGACGTTTATGTGGCCATCCTCTACCATCTTAAAGCAAGTAGCTGTATGCGGATCGATCGCGTAGCCGCCCTTTGCGAGCTTTGCGATGTACGCCTCGCACTCCTTATCATCACACCAGCTAGCTTCAAAGTCCACTTTTAGCACTTCAAGCTCTTGCTTGCTAAGCTTATAAAATTTATTTTTAGCTAGGCTTTGCATGAGTTCATTTGCTCTTTCACTACCAAATTTATCAAATAGCAAACGCTCGACGTTTGAGCTGATCAAAATGTCCATAGCAGGACTTATCGTTTTAACTAGTTTTTTGTCCCTGAGGTCGTAAACGCCGGTAGTAAAAAACTGCGTCAAGATATTGTTTGCGTTTGAAGCGATCTTGATCTTACCGATCTTTGCGCCTATTTTTTTAGCGTAATACGCCCCAAGTGCGTTACCAAAATTTCCACTTGGCACGATGATATCAAAGCTCTCGTTTGCCTTAAGCGCCTTTTGTTTTAGCAAATTTGCGTAGGCGTAGGCGTGGTAGATGATCTGAAAGAGAATTCTGCCAAAATTTACCGAGTTTGCCGCGCTTAGTTTAAGGCGCTTTTTCTTCAGCTCAGCCTTAAATTTATCATTTGCAAGCAGCATCTTTAGCGCCCTTTGAGCGTCGTCAAAGTCGCCTTTTATGCCAAAAACCTTTAAATTTTCACCTTGTATGGTCTGCATTTGTAGCTTTTGCACCTCGCTCGTGCCGCCATCTGGATAGAGGCAGACGACCTTTATATTTTCATCGTTTGCAAAGGTTTGAAGTGTCGCAGGGCCTGTGTCACCGCTCGTTGCGCACATGATAAGGTATCTTTCGCCTCTTTCTTTGGCTAGTTGGCTAAGCAGCGAGCCAAAGGGCTGAAGTGCCATATCCTTAAACGCCCTTGTTGGGCCGTGATAGAGCTCATTTACGTATAAATTTTTATCTATTTTTTTAAAAATTACTGGGTGCTTTGGATCGTCAAAACTCGCGTATCTCTTAACCGCATTTTTGAAAAACGCCTCTGGCACATCAAATTTAAATAGTGATATAATATAAAGTGCGAGCTTCTCGTAGCTTAATTGTGAGAGCTCTTGCCATTTTGATTTTGTTATCTTTAGAAGCTTTTTTGGCGCATAAAGTCCGCCATGAGCGGAGCTTGGGCTAAGCATGGCTGTGCTTAAATTTACATTTTTTACCTTTTCATCTTTTACGCTTCTAGTTGGTGTTAGTCTCATTTTTTGCCTTTTTTAGCTGATTTTTTATCCAAGTTTCATACTTTTTAAATACCTCTTTTGGCTTAAGTGCCAAAATTTCTGGGGTTTCGTAGCTGTGGTGTTTTCTTATAAATTTAGCCACTTTTTTAAATTTAGCGTCCGTTTTTATGAGTAAAATTTGCTCTTTTTCATCACAAAGCTTCTCTTGCCAAAGATAAATGCTTTTTGCGCTAAAGCTACTTACACAAGCTGCAAGTCCCTTTTTTACGAGCTTTTTGCTTAGTTTTTTTGCCTCTTTTTTCTTTGCAACCGAGGTGATTAAAATTCTCATTTTGATCTAAATTTTCCTTTTAAAAAGTGGCTCATTATAACAAAATGGGCTTAAATTTGTCGCCCTAAAACCTTTTTAAAATCCTCGCTTAGCGTAACTTCAAGCGTGATAAGCGATACTGGCAAACCAAAATCTTTTGCCTTTACATAGTCCTTTTGCGTCATCAAAAGCGAGGTCGCACCGTAACTTTGCAAAATTTCACTTAGCTCTTCTTTTGAAAAGTCGTAGTGATCAGGAAAAAAGACGCGAGCTACACACTCATCAAAAAATGGCTTGAGGCGTTCTGGGTTTGCTATGGCCGTTACTAGAACCATTTTTTCGCTTTTATTTAAAATTTCACTCTTTCTAAAATGAGTTTGCCCTTCAATCACTATAAAATCACCAAATTTATAAAAGCTAAATGGATATCTATAAGCCCCGCTTGGTAAGCAAAATTTTAGTCTTGGCTCTGGGTTTGGGCGTACTAGAATGTCAAATTTGGTTATGTCGAATTTAGAAAATCCGTCATCTAGCAAAATATACTTCGCACCGTGAGTCTTGGCATACTCTATGGCTAATTTTCTATCTTCGCTTACTATTACATTTGCGTTTTTGATGCTTGTGGCATATATCATCGCTTCATCGCCGCTTGCTGCCACGTCAAGTAAAATTTTGCCATCTTTTGCGACAACTTGCATGCCTTTGCTCTTTCTCTTATAGCCTCTAAGAATGATAAAAGCACCCTCGAAATTTTTAGCAATTGCCACGCAAAGTGGAGTCTTCCCGCTTCCTCCAAGGGTTAAGTTTCCAACGCTTATTATCTTTATGCCAAAGTCTATTTTTCTAGCAGTAAATTTCTTAAAAATAACAATAAGAAAATAGATAAAACTTAGTGGCAAAAGTAAAAATGCTAGTAAAATTTGAAAGAAATTTGGGCGAAAGAAGTAGTCATTCGCCCAAGAATGTAAAAAAATATTTAATTTCTTAAACACGAGTTTTAGAAATTTCTTTTACTTTGTTGCAGATATATTGCACCTCTTCGTCACTCAGACTATGATAAATAGGCAGTGACAACACTTGCTGATAATTTTTTAAAGCATTTGGAAAATCATTTACTTTAAGCGAGTATTTGTTTTTGTAATAGCTTAGTAAATGTATCGGTATGTAGTGCAATGATGTGTGAATGCCGTGCTCCAAAAGCTCTCTAGCAAAGCCATCTCGATTTTTATTTATCTTAATAATATACTGAGTATAAATGTGCTCGCGCTTCTTGACAGGGATTGTTATATTGTGGCACTCGCCAAGCTCTTTATCATAAATTCTTGCGATCTCTTGTCTTCTTTGTATGAGCTTATCTGTTCTTTCTAGCTGCGCAATAGAAAATGCTGCATTTATCGAGTTTATATCATACTTTAAGCCAATATCAACGACATCATAAATATAACTCAAGCTACCGAATTTATCAATGCCATTTACAAGAGCATAGTTGCGAAGTAGTTTTGCTCTTTTATAAATTTCCTCATCATTTGTCGTAAAAAATCCAACCGTTGATATAGGATTTTGCACACGCGAATGTGTTTGAAAGCATGACAAAAAGGAGTCTGAGCCAACTTTTTTGCCATTGTATGTTAAGCCCATACCGCGATTTGCATCATCTAAAATTTTTACGCCGTATTTCTCACAAACCGCCGTTATCTCATCCATCCTAGCACTTTGACCTGCGATATGAGAGATAAAAGCACATTTTAATTTTTTGTGATTTTGTTCTTTTAGTACTTTCTCAAGGGCATCTGGGCAGATGTTAAAATCTTCTTCATCAACATCCACAAAAATAGGTTCAGCATCAAAATGTCTAACAGCTTGTGCAATGCTAGGAAAGGCATTTATGGAGCAAATGACCTTATCTCCGCGTTTAGTGTCAAGCGCGCTTAGTGCCAAGTGATGTGCGGCTGCGATATTATTTGTGGTAACTACAAATTTTGCACCAAAATACTCTTTTAACTTCTCTTCAAATCTAGCAACGATATTAGTAGTATTTTCAGAGTGCAAAGCCTCCTCAATAAGCTCACTTTCACGCTCAGTGATAGTTGGTCTATAAAACGGAATCTCTCTCATCTTTAATCCTTTAAATTTTCACTATCAACGGCATTTGTCGTTTAAACCTGTTTGAAACAACTCTATTTTCTATATCCGATACTGCTTTTAATCCGAACTTTTTGATGACTTGCTCCTTGTTATTTTCTAAATTTTCTAAAATCTCATCAATAACAGCATAACTGTAACCTATGTCGCCTTCGTCACTTTGTCCATCCCACAAATCAGCCGAAGGTGCTTTGTCAATAAAATTTTTATCAACCCCAAGATGTTTTGCAAATTCAAAAATTTCACTTTTGTAAAGCTCTCCGATAGGATTTATTGCACATGCTAAATCCCCAAATATCGTACCGTATCCAAGCATAAGCTCACTTTTGTTGCTTGTTCCGATAACTAGAGCGTTTATACTAGATGAATAATCATAAAGCAAGCTCATTCTAACTCTAGCTGCTAAATTCCCTTTTCTTAAATTGCTTAAATTTACATCTATCGTTTCGTAAAAGGCATTTAAAATGCCCTCTATGGATAAAACCTTATATTTTATGTTTAATTTTTCGCATAAATTTAAGGCATCGTCCATATTTTGTCTGTTTGATGATGCTGTTGGCATGATGAGTGCATGAGTTTCATTTGGTTTTGCTCTTGCACACAAAGTCGCTACTACAGCAGAATCAATACCTCCACTAACACCCAACAACAAATTTTTATCTTTAGTTTTATCTTTTAAGCTAAAAACTAAAGTTTCTTCGATTTTTTGATACTCCTTCATTCTTCCTTTGCCTAGATTTGCTTCCTTTTGCAAAAATTATACTAAGTGAATTTAAAATTTTTCTTTAAGTTTAAGTAAAAAGATGTAAAATTTTAAGAAATAATAAATTTAAGGTAAAAAATGAGAGTAATACACAAAAGTTTTGGAGATTTTGGCACTAATTGTTACATAGTTACAAAAGATAACTCATCTTTAGTGATAGATCCGGGAGATGGGGCAAAAGAATGGGTTTTACAAAATGCTAAAAATTTAGAAGCCATCCTTTGTACTCACGGACATTTTGACCATATCTTTGACGTGAGCGAACTAAAAAATGAGCTAAAAATTCCAGTTTATATTAACAAATTTGATGCTTTCATGTGTGAGAGCGATATTTTTGGTTATATGAAAAGTACTTTTACTCCAGATGTTTTGGTTGATAATGATGAAAATTTTAACATTGATGATTTTTTCATCAAATTTCATCATTTCCCAGGGCATACACCAGGCTGCTCGATGATAGAGATAGATGACATGATGTTTAGTGGAGATTTTTTATTTAAAGGAAGTATAGGACGCTGGGATTTTCCTTTTTCAGATAAAAATGAAATGTTAAAAAGTCTAGGAAAATGTAAAAATTTAAAAGGTAACTTCACGCTTTATCCAGGACACGGAGAAGGCAGTACACTAA
>NZ_POZU01000071.1:0-37379 GCF_002914005.1 Campylobacter concisus
TTACTTTTGTTTGTTTTAGATAAAATCAGCAGAAATTTTATGTTTATAAGGAAAAAAAATGTCAAAAAGATGTGCGATAACAGGCAAAGGACCGATGATAGGCAACAATGTGAGCCACGCTAACAATAAAACTAAAAGAAGATTCTTGCCAAATCTTAGAACGATTCGCGTTACGCTAGAAGATGGTACTACAAGAAAGATAAAAGTTGCTGCTTCTACTCTAAGAACGATGAAGAAACAATCAAACTAAGAATATAAAATGAAGAGGAATTTATGTCTTTTCTCTCAAGACTTTTAAAATTCCTCAACTGGTCAAACTCTACAAAACCAGAAATAAGCCTAGATACTGAGCTTTATGAACAATTAAAACCTTTTAGATTTCCACTAATTTCAGTCGTATTACTGTTACTTTTTGGAACATTAGGTTATATCTTAATAGATAATTTCTCGCTAATAGATGCCTTTTACCAAGCTGGTATGACTTTTACAACAGTTGGTTTTACCGAAGTTGCTCCAATAACTCCAAAGGGCAGAATTTTTACTATCACATTTATACTTATTGGTTTTATTATATTTACACTATCGATTGGTATTGTGGTTGAGGTTTTAAAAAGAGGTACATTAATTAGCATTTTAAAGGAACGACGCATGCTTTATAGGATCGCAAGACTAAAGAATCACTTCGTTATTTGTTATCACAATCTATACACAATCGAACTTAGTGCTCAATTTCGCGAAAATCATATACCTTTTGTAGTGGTCGATGATAGAGAAGATATCGCAGAGCTAGCTCAAATTTATAAATATCCATATTTCATAAAGGCTCAGCCACACACACAAATTGCCTTTTTGAAAACACATCTATCAAGCGCAAAAGGACTTATAACTCTTAGCTCAAATATTGCTGATAACATCGCCCTTATAGCATCTGTAAGACTTTATGAAAAAGAGATAGGTCGCAGAAAGCCTTATCATATCATCACAAACGCAGAGACAGAAGACGATACGCAAAGATTAAAAAAATTAGGCGCTGACAATGTAGTAAGCCCATCTCGCTTAGTCGCGCAGCGGTTAAGTGCCATGAGCGTAAGGCCAGATATGGAAAATTTATTAGAGCAGTTTTTGTATACAAAGAATTCACCTATCGATATAGAAGAAATTCTTGTGCCTGATTACTCTTGGATAAGATTTAAAAGATTAAAAGAGACTCATCTACGAAATATTACAAATGCAGACATAGTAGGCATTAGAGATATAAATAATAATTTTGTGCCAATGCCAAATGGTGACACATTAGTAGGAACAGGATCAAAGCTTTTAGTCATCGGTACCGTTGATGGAATACGTCTAACCAAGCGTGTTGTAAAAAGCAAACACAAACCTGAAGAATTTAAATACGTATAAAATAAATTTTCTACTCGCTCTTTTTAAAAATTTAAGCAATGTCTTGGCACCTTTTTTATATCCAAGCATTTACAAAGTCTTGATAAAATTTTTCAAATTTTTATAGGAGCCGATATGTTACATGAATATACAGACCTTATAAATGAGCTAAAGAAAACCGATGCTCGTTTTGCTACTCTTTGCAAAAAACATGATGAGCTAAATAAAAAAATAGATGAGAATATAGCAAAACCATCAGAGCTTGATGGTTTAAAGAAAGAAAAATTAAAACTAAAAGATGAAATTTATGCTCAAAGTTTAAAATACAAAGAGCAAAAATAAATTTATTTAAATTCTAAAATTAGATAATAAATTCTGGTTCAAATTTTGTCCCATTTACTCTAACTATTCTCGCTGGTATACCAACGACTGTCGCGTTTGCTGGGACGTTTTTTAGCACGACCGAGTTTGCGCCGATCTTGGCATTTTCGCCGATCGTTATGGCACCAAGTATTTTCGAGCCAGCTGCGATAGTCACGCCATTTTTTACAGTCGGATGCCTTTTGCCACACTCTTTTCCGGTACCTCCAAGTGTTACTTGATGATACATCATTACATCATCACCTATCTCAGCTGTCTCACCTATAACCACACCCATGCCATGATCTATAAAAAATCTCCTACCGATCTTCGCACCTGGATGAATCTCAATGCCCGTTAAAAATCTTGCAATTTGCGAGATGAGTCTAGCTAGAAAAAAACGCTCTTTTTTATATAAAAAATGAGAAATTTTATGAAACAAAACCGCATGGATGCCAGGAGTGTTTATAAGTATTGCCAAAAAGCAACACTTATGTACCGATGGGTCTTTTTCACGAACAGTTTGAACTAGCTCCTTTAGACTCTCCCACATATTTTTATGCTCCGTAAAGCTCTGTGCTTAAGTATCTTTCGCCATTATCTGGAGCTATGAAAAGTACTTTTTTACCAGCGCCAAGTCTTTTAGCCACTCTTTTTGCAGCCACGTAAGCAGCACCACCACTTATGCCTATCATGAGTCCATCACTTTTTGCAATTGCTCTAGCTGCGTTTAGTGCGTCATCGTTACTTACTTTTTCTACCTCGCTAACTAAGCTCATATTCATAGTATTTGGTAAAAATCCGGCTCCAATGCCTTGAATTTTATGCGGTCCTGGGTTTCCACCACTTAAAACCGGCGATGCTTCAGGCTCAACTGCGATGATCTTAGTATCATAGCCTTTTTCTTTTAGAACTTTTGCCACGCCGCTTATCGTGCCGCCTGTGCCAACGCCTGCTACAAAGGCATCAAGCTTGCTAAAATCAGCCACGATCTCAGCAGCTGTTGTTAGTTCGTGAGCTTGTGGGTTATACTTGTTTTCAAACTGGCTTAGCATTACGTGATTTGGCTGTGCTGCTAGCTCTGTAGCTCTTGCGATCGCTGCTTTCATGCCACCAGACGCTGGAGTAAGCTCAAGTTGTGCGCCATAAGCAACTACTATTTTGCGTCTTTCGATACTCATGCTCTCTGGCATGCAAAGTATCACTTTAAAGCCAAGTGCAGCACCGCACATCGCTACACCAATACCAGTATTTCCGCTCGTTGGCTCAACGATCGTATCGCCATGTTTTAGCGTACCGTCAGCTAGCATTTTGGTTATCATATTAAATGCGATCCTATCTTTTACAGAGCCACCTGGGTTAAAAAACTCTAATTTTACGTAAATTTCAGCCTCGTCAGCACCTGTTTTAACCTTTACGATAGGTGTATTACCGATCGTTTTTACGATGTTATCGTAGATCATCACTCCTCCTAAATTAAATAAGATAAATTTTGTGTAAATTTAGCACAGAATTTTAAAATAGACTATAAAAAGCCCCGATATTTGGCAAATTTATAAATAGTTGTTACATATTAGTAGTTTAATTTTTAATGCTGCTTAATATTTTTTGACCATTTTGGCTTAAGATTTTACCTTTGAAATTTTCCTTGCAAAACTCCAAAATAAGAGCGTGATAGAGTTTTAAAATTTCAATCTCATCAAATTTCTCGCTATCAAGAATTTTATAAATTTCATCATAATCAAGCGAGCTAAACCACTCAGCAGCCTCGTCGTAGCTCTCAAAAATATAGTCAAAATATGCCATTATCCTAAGTGCGTAAGCATCAACGACCATATATGGCTTACCGCAAGCATATGCCAGTATCGCGTCGCAAGTCTCGGCTCCAACACCTTTTACGCTTATGAGCCACTCACGACTTGCGTTTTCTTTAAAGTTTTCAAAGTCACCAAATTCATTTTTTATAGCTAGACAAAGCGTCTTTAGCCGTTTTGCCTTTGTATTGTAAAAGCCACTTGGCTTTATAAGCGTGGCAAGTTCACTGTTTTCAAGCGCGCAAATACTATCCAAGCTATCTTTACCTGCATTTTTTAGATTATTTAGAGCTTTTTCTACGTTTTTCCAGTTGGTATTTTGCACTAAAATAGCACCTAAAACAACCTCAAAAGTACCCTCACCTGGCCATTTTAGCTCATCAAAATTTTTGTTTTTGTGATTAAACAAGGTTAAAAATAGATCGGTTGAAGTCATTTTAAATTTTCTTTAAAAGTTAGATAAAACTGCTTTGCTGTTCTGCCACTTCTGCTGGCTCTGAGTGTTGCGAAATTTTTAGCAAGCGTGTGAAGCTCCTGTTTGTCGCCAGTGTAGTCTTTAAAGTAAAAATCAACCATTTTTAGATACTCATCGTAGTTGCCTTGATAAAAGCTGACCCAAAGGCCAAAGCGATCTGAGAGAGAAATTTTCTCCTGAGCTGCATCGCTGTAGTGGATTTCGCCGTCTATTAGCTCTGAGTTTTCATTTTCACTTTTAAACTCACTTATTAGATGTCTACGATTTGATGTAGCGTATAAAAGGACGTTTTTTGGTGGCTTTTGGATAGAGCCGTCCATGATAGGTTTTAGAAATTTATACTCATTGCTGCCATTTTCAAAGCTTAGATCGTCGCAGAAAATGATAAATTTAAACTCACTCTTTCTGATCTCATCGATGATGTCGCCAAGATATTTTAGATCCTCGCAGCCGATCTCAATGATGCGAAGTCCAGCTTTATAAAATTTAGTAAAAACAGCCCTTACAAGGCTTGACTTGCCACATCCTCTCTCACCCCAAAGAAGCACGTGATTTGCATCTTTACCTTCTATAAAATTTAGAGTATTTTTTAGCAAAATTTCTTTTTGTTTCTCTAGCCCATAAAGTGAGTCGATATCTACAAAATCAATATCATCAACTGGTTTTAGCATGCCTTTTGTGCTTCTGTAAATTGCTGCATACTTCACGCCCCAATCTATCACTTCTTATCCTTTTTTAGATAGACCAAAATTTCAGCCAAAACATCGTCATCGTCCTTGCTACGTGACTTTAGCCTGATCTTCTCGTCATCATTTTTTGTTATTAGTATATTTTGTTCGCTGTTTGAGATCGTCTTTATGCCAGCTTTTAGGGCTAAAATTTTGATGATGATGACATCTAAAAACTGCTTTGTAAATGTATCTATCTTGCCAAATCTATCCTCAAGCTCGCTTTGTATCTCATAGACCTCAGCGACCTCTTTGCACTTGCTAAGGCGCCTGTAAATTTCAAGCCTTAGCCTATCTTCTCTTATAAATTCTTGATTTAAAAAGGCGCTCACACTAAGCTTTAGATCGATCTTGTCAAGCTTTGCGGAGTCTTGATTAAGAAGCTTATTTATCTCATCTTCCAGCATTTTTAGATATAGCGAGTAGCCAATAGCTTCGATATGTCCACTTTGAGCTTCGCCGATGATGTTACCGCCACCTCTTATCTCAAGATCGTGATAGGCTAGCACCGAGCCAGCGCCCAAAAATGAGTTGCCCTCAAGTGCAACAAGTCGTTTTAGCGCGTCTTTACTAATGGCATCTTTATCTTCCACCAAAAAGTAGCAGTAGGCCTGCTTGTCGCTTCTACCAACTCGTCCACGTAGCTGATGCAGGTCAGCCATGCCAAATTTATTAGCATTTTCTACGATTATAGTATTTGCATTTGGCAAGTGGATGCCGCTTTCAACGATGCTGGTGCAAAGCAGCAAGTCATACTCGCCTCGCTCAAATTTCATCATCTCATCTTCAGCGACTTTTGCATTTACCTTTGAGTGAAGTATCAAAATCCTAAGCTTTGGCAAAATTTTTCTTAGCTCATTTGCCGTCTGCTCGATATCTGCGATGTGGTTGTGGATGTAAAAGGTCTGCCCGCCACGTCTTAGTTCACGCATTATAGCCTCTTTGACGACCTTTTCGTCCCACTCTCTCACACTTGTTCTAACATCAAGCCTTGAGCTTGGCGGAGTGGCTAAAATGCTATATGTTTTTATCTTGCTAAGCGCCATATTTAGGCTTCTTGGTATCGGCGTAGCGCTCATGCTTAAGATGTGCGAGTGCTGAGAAATTTCTTTTAGCTGCTCTTTTTGCTTAACGCCAAATTTATGCTCCTCATCAACGACGATAAGCCCTAAATTTTCAGCCTTTACGCCAAGAAGTGCATGCGTGCCCACGCAAACTATGGGCTCATTTTCTTTTAGCGCTTTTTGCAGGCTTGTTTTTTCTTTGGCGCTTGAGAAGCGATCCAGCCTAAAGACCTTTATGCCAAATTTACTAAATCTCTGGCTTAACGTCTTGTAGTGCTGCGAGCTAAGAAGCGTAGTTGGCACAAAGAAAAACGCGCTAAAGCCTGATTTTATGCATGTAAATATAGCATTCATCGCAACTTCAGTCTTGCCAAAACCAACATCGCCGCTAAGCAGCCTATCCATCACCTTGCCGCTTTTTAGCTCATCTTTTATATCATTTACCGCCTTTTGCTGATCATTTGTGTATGAAAAGCCAGCATCTTGGACGAAATTTAGATAAGAGATATCCTCTTTTTGTAAAATTTTGCCTGCGATCAGCTCTCTTTTTGCCGCCATCGCCACGATCTTTGAGGCGATCGCGAAGAGTTTTTCTCTAACCTTCTCTTTTATCTTGGCAAAATTTGCCTTGCCTAAGCGATCAAGCACCGCCATAGAGCCATTTTGCGCGATGTAGCGATCTATCAAATTTAGATGCTCAACTGGTAAAAGAAGCTTGTCGTCATTTTGGTAGGCAATTACTACAAATTCCTTCGTCGCGCCCAAAACCTTGATCTTTTCAAGCCCCAAAAATCTGCCTATACCATAATCTTCATGCACGACATAGTCATTTACTTTTAGCTCATCAACCACGAGGCTTGAGCGCTTAACTCGCCTTTTTTTCTCAAATTTATTTAGTGATACTACGATCTTATCACTTGAGGTTAAATTTACCACAAGGGGCGAAATTTCAAGCTTTACATTTGCAAAGCCATCAAGCTCATAGCCCTTAAAAAGCCCTTCATTTCTTGAAAGAACGGTTATACTTTTGCTTTTATTTAGCTCAAAAAAGTCAAAATTTAAAGTAACTTCTAAGTCTTTATAGATCTTTGGTTCAGGCAAAATTTCAATGCCCTTAAATTTCTCTTCAGGCACATCATAAATTTCAAAATCGATCTTTTTAACAAGTTTTGAGTCAAATTCTTTTAAGTAGTCACTAAAGCTATCTATCGCCCAAAATCCAAGCGAATTTAGATCACTCACCAAGGCGTCACTTTGCATATCCTCGATCTTTTGGCTAACTTTTTCAAACTCATCTTTGGTCAAATTTGCGATAAATGGCACGATCTCGGCTTCGCTTAACTCAGCTTTGTTGCTAATTTGCGTGGCAGTGTTGTAGTTTCTTATGCTCTCAATCTCATCACCAAAGAGCAAAATCCTAACAGGATCATCCATATTTACGCCGTAAATGTCGATCACTTCGCCGCGTATGCTAAACTCACCAACGCTCTCAACGATATCGACGCACTCGTAGCCAAAGCGTATAAGCAGGTCGGCAAATTCGCTTAAATTTAGATTGTCTTTTAGTTTGATCGTTGAGCTCTTTAAGTTTTTTTGCGTTGGAAGTGGGTTTAAAAGCGTGCTAAATGGGCTTATAATGATCTTTTTGCCATCAAATTTATAGTATTTGCTAAGCACGGATGAAATTTCAAAAAGCTCTTCGTTAAAGCTTCTTAGATCATCGCCCTTTTTAGCTCTAAAATCAGGTAATTTAAAAGCGTTAAAGCCAGCAAAACTGGCCGCATCCGCACAAAGTGCTGCTTCTTTGTCATCTTCACAGATGAGAATTTGTGGGGCGTGTGTTAAAAGATACTCATAGACCTTTGCTTGCATAGTACTCTTTTAAAAAGGCTTCGGCCAGGTGAAAAGAGCCAAATGCTAGGTAAATTTTGCCGTTTTTTGCCTCTTTTATATCGTTCATATCGCTTGACTCAAACTCTCTATGTGAAATTTCAAGCTCGTTTAGTGCTTTATTTATGAGCTCTCCGCCAAGCTCCCTGCCATCGCAGTGATAGTGATAAAGTAGCACATCCTCAACGACTGGCTTTAGAGCTGCCAAAACCGCCTTGAAATCTTTATCTAAAAATGAGTTATAAACTAGAGTTAGCTTCTTGTCACTAAACTCTTTAGAGCTAAATTTCTTAGCCACAACCTTTGCACCAAGCTCGTTATGGCCGACATCAACGTATAAATTTGAAGCGATCTTTTCACATCTGCCACGAAGCGTAAGAGCACCAAGCTTTTTTATGTCTATGCTGCTATCTAAAATTTTAGCAACAGCGTAGGCTAGAGTTAAATTTGATCGTAAAAACTCTGGTAGATTAAATTTATCTGCGTAGTTTGCGATCTCGTTTAAATTTTCTTTGATTAAAATTTCTCTTGGGAAGCTCAAAATTGCACCCCTCTGGTTTGCGATCTCTTTTGCGATAGCAACGCTTATCTCGTTCATCTCATCATTTAAAATAGCTCTTTTGCCCATAGCTTCAAATTTCGTGTGTGAAATTTTTTCTAAGCTATCCCCAAGAACTGCCGTATGATCAAGTCCGATGGGCGTAAAAATACTTAGCTCTTTTTCAAAGACATTTGTCGCATCCAGCACGCCACCCATGCCAGCCTCACAGACAAAATAGTCGCAACCCTCAAAAAGCACGGCAGAAAGCAATGTCATATACTCAAAATAGCTCGTTTTTACCTTGTACTCGTCGCTTAAAAGTCCTTGCAAACGCTCATGAGCTGCTTCTAAAATTTCATCGCTAGCAACCTCACCATTTAGCCAAAATCGCTCGTTAAATTTAAATATATGTGGGCTTGTGTAATGCCCTACTTTTGCACCATTTTGGCTTAAAATTTGCGCTAAAAAGCGGCCAGTACTTCCTTTGCCATTTGTGCCTATTATGTGAATAATCTTAAATGGCTTTATGTGCTCTTTTATAGTCGCATACGCTCTAATAATCCTGCCATAGTCAATCTCTTTGTAATAAAGCGGCTTGCCATCAAGAAATTTAGCTAGGCTCATTTTTCCTCGATTATCTTTGGCATTACTTGATTTCTGCCATTTTCTTTTGAGAGATAAAGCATCTTATCAGCAGCCTCAAGCGTCATCGTCTCACTTAAATTTGCACTTCTTGTCGCTATACCAGAGCTGATAGTAACCTTAATACGCTCATTTTTATATATAAATTTAAAATTTTCTATCATGCTTCTTAGTTTATCTCCAAATTTAACACTATCTTTTAAGCCAGTGCTTGGAAGCAAGATTACAAATTCTTCGCCGCCATATCTACCAACGAAATCAACCTTTCTAGCATTTTTCTTAAGCACTTGAGCCACTGCTGAAAGAATAACATCTCCAGCCTCATGCCCATAAGTATCGTTTATGCTTTTGAAAAAGTCAATATCAACAAAGCAGATAGAATAATCAGTCCCATAGCGTTTATATGCCTCTTCAATGCGTTGAATCTCATTCATCAAAGCACGCTTAGTAGATACCTTTGTCAAAAAGTCCTCTTTGCTCTCCAACTTAGCTTCCTCAAGCTCTTTTTCAAGGCTGTTCACTCTATTTTGAAGCTCTAAGATAGTAGCTTGTCTATTGTGCATCTCGATACCTAGCTCTTTACTCTCGATCTCCAAAGCACCAGCGATCTCAATAAGCATGCTTCTTACTTGATCAATGCTATTTGTATTTAAATTTACATTTTTTAGATCATTTTTAATGCTTTTAACTTTATCAGAACTACTTTGCGAACTAACCGCAATATCAGAAATTCTCTCGCTTATATTTTGCAAGACATTATTTAGTGAACCAACTTTCTCGATGATCTCCGTTCTATCTTCTTCTATTCTGCGATCAACAAATGCCTTTACCTTTTCTTGAAATTCTTTGCTATTTAAGGTTTTAGGATTTTGCTTCAAAGTACTTCTTATTGTGCTAAGCTCTTCATCAAGATCCTTTGTAATAGAAGGCTCAAGAGTAAGACTTAAAAGCTGAATTAAAACATCCTCTTCGCCATCTTCATCTTTTTGTGTAAGAAATTTCTCAAGTTCAGAACTCATTGTCTTTAAATCATCAAAATTTCTAACACCATAATATTTCAAAAATTCTAAAAATTCAGTATCGTAAGAGCTAACAAAGTCAAACCATCTAAGGCACATTTCTTCAAGATTTTTCTCATCATATCTTCTAGCAAGTAGCTGCATACTTTGCTCTGCTAAGCTTTTTGCATCTTTATTGTGAAGCATTGAGATTGCTTGGAGAATTCTTCTAGCAAATGCATTTAGTGACTGTAGTTTTTTATCATCAGCTACAAGGCCTGCTCCTTGTTGAGCACCCCTAGAGAGCCTGGCAGTCATAAAAGCGACAAACTCATCGACCGTCTTTATATGGAGGCTTAGGGCTTGATTTTTATATTCATCGCCAAGCCTTGAGATATATTTTTCTATCTTTTTACTCTCTTCTGTTGTAAAGCCATATTTTTTAGAAATTTCATTATAGACTTCAGTGTAATTCTCTGGCGTTAGCATCAAATGACGATCTTTGATCTCATTTAAGGCTTCCTTGACTATTTGACTAACGGTTACTGCTGCCATTTCTATATCCTTTTACCGCTAAACTTGCGATATACTCATCAAAGGCCTCTTTTGATGCCTCTTTGATAGCTTCGTATTTTTGAGTATCACTAAGAACGCTATCAGCAAATCTTACATCTTTTTGACGTCTTGCGACACTAAAGTCATACTCGCCAGTGGCTGGAATATCAACTACGGTGCCATCTTTAAATTTAGTCTTATAATTTAAGCTTAAATGTGCTTTGTATGACGTAATATAGCCAAACTCATCATAAATAATTGCTTCATAGCTTAAATTATTAACTGAAACTATTATCGAAGTATCAGCACTTTCTTTGCTTGATAAATTTTTATTTAGCCTTGCGACCATGCCCTCTTTTACAGCGTCTTTTATCCAAACGCTATTTTTTGGTTCTTCTTTGCTGATAATCACATCAACGTAAATTTTATCGCCAACTAGATCATGTGTGATCTTTGAAACCGGCTTATAGCCACATCCACAGATAAATATCGCAATAAAAAACGCTAAAAAATATCTCAAAATTTATCCTTTAATGACAAAATTTACTAATTTGCCTTTTATATAAATCTCTTTTAAAATTTCTTTTCCTTCAAGCCATTTAGCTACATTTTGCTTAGCTAGCTTTAAAATTTCACCCTCACTCTCGCTCGCTGCCACTTCAAACTCTGCTCTTTTCTTACCATTTACGGTTATAGCAAGGCTTATGCTATCTTTTACAAAGACCTCTTCTTTTACAGCTATCTTTGTAAAATTCTTTCTACCAAAAAGCTCTTCGCTAAGCTCATTTGCGATATGCGGCACGATTGGTTCTAGTAAATTTAGGATGATAAAAAAGCCCTCAGCATTTACATCTTCATTATCCTGCGCATTTATGGCATTTAGTGCCTCCATGCAAGCAGCGATTAGTGTATTAAAAGCAAATGTGTCTCCAAAAACTTCGGTTGATTTTTTAAGCGCTTCATAAATTTTTAACCTTGCAAATTTCTCGTCTTTGTTTAGGCTTTCATGATCTATCTGAGGCAGTTCGTCTATCTTTTTGATGGTTTGAGCTTTTTCCCAAAGCCTATTTAAAAACCTAAACGCGCCTTCAACTGCGCTGTCATTCCACTCAAGCTCTTTTTGAGGAGGAGCTGCAAAAAGGATAAAAAGCCTTGCCGTATCAGCACCATATTTATTGATGATATCATCAGGATCTACGACGTTGCCCTTACTTTTGCTCATCTTTTTGCTATCTTTTAAGACCATGCCTTGAGTTAGTAAATTTTCAAACGGCTCATCATCTCTTAGATAGCCAAGATCTCTTAAGACCTTTTGGAAAAATCTAGCGTATAAAAGGTGCAATATCGCATGCTCGATACCACCGATATACTGATCTACATTCATCCAGTAATTCACGCTCTTTTTATCAAGCGCTTTTTGCTCCCAAGTCTTCTCATCGCTTGCAAATCTAGCAAAATACCAGCTACTCTCCACAAATGTATCCATCGTATCAGTCTCTCTGATCGCGTCTTTACCGCATTTTGGACACTTTGTAAATTTCCACGTTGGGTGTTTATCAAGCGGGTTGCCCTCGCCTGTGATCTCAACATCTTCAGGTAGTGCAATAGGCAAATTTTCCTCTTTTTCAGGCACTACGCCGCAGCATTTGCAGTGCACTACTGGTATTGGCGCACCCCAGTATCTTTGGCGAGAAATTCCCCAGTCTCTTAATTTATAGTTTGTGATCCTTTTGCCTAAACCATCTTTTTCAAATTTTTCTATTATAAAATTTTTAGCTTCTTCTGAAACAAGTCCATTTATAAGCTCAGAATTTATAGAAATTCCATACTCAGAATATGCTTTAGAACCGTCGCTCTCGCCCTCAAGCGGCTTTACTACTGGCTTTATAGGAAGATTAAATTTACTTGCAAACTCGTAATCTCTTTGATCATGTGCGGGGACAGCCATGATAGCACCACTGCCGTAGTCAGCTAGGATAAAATTTGCAACCCAAACTGGGATTTTTTCATTTGTGAGCGGATGAACAATATAAATTCCTAAAAATTCTCCGTCTTTTTCGCTCGCTTGACGCTCTCTTGGGCTTTGGTTCAGGATTGTTTTTATCTTTGTCTTTTTGTTTTCATCAATTCTATCACTCTCAAGCAATGCTTTTACAATAGGATGTTCAGGTGCAAGGGCTGTGTAGCTAACGCCGTAAATCGTATCAGCCCTTGTAGTAAACACCTCAAAACCATCAAATTTACCGTCCAAAGTCTCTTTTGAAGCCTCATCAAGATAAAATTTAAACTCTAAGCCGTAGCTTCTACCGATCCAGTTTTCTTGCATTGTAATTACTTGATTTGGCCATTTGCCTTCAAGAAGCTTCAGATCATCAAGTAGCTCGCTAGCGTATTTTGTGATGTTGAAGTAATATCCTGGAAGCTCTTTTTGTACAACATCATTACCACATCTCCAGCATTTACCATCCTCTACCTGCTCGTTTGCAAGCACAGTTTGATCGTATTCGCACCAATTTATAATTGCATTTTTTCTATAAACAAGCCCTTTTTCAAACATCTTTATAAAAAAGCTTTGCTCCCACTTTGTGTAAAGTGGATCAGACGTGGCTAAAATTCTCTTTTTAGAAAATGAAAAGCCAAGGCTTGCTAGCTCTTTTTTCATATAGTCGATGTTTTCGTAAGTCCAAATTTTAGGGTGAATTTTATGTTTTATGGCTGCGTTTTCAGCTGGCATGCCAAAGCTATCAAAGCCAATAGGATGAAGCACGTTGTAACCACTTTTTCTATATGATCTAGCAAGTGCATCACCGATAGAGTAGTTTCTTACATGCCCCATATGTATGCGTCCGCTTGGATAAGGAAACATACTTAGGATATATTTTTTTGGCAAGCTTAGGTCATCTTTTGGTTCAAATTCTTCATTTTTATCCCAAATTTCTTGCCATTTTTTTTCTATCTTTAAAGGCTCATATTTTCTCTTTTCAGCCATTTTTTCTCCTAAAATTCTTCTTGAGCTTTACTTGATTCTATTAAAACCAAGGCTAGTGAAAATATATTTGCAATGACTGCGCCAATAGCCAACGAATAGCTAAGTGTTATATTTTCAGAGACTTGCAAAATAACAAAAGCTGGTATAAGGTGCAAATCAGCAACCAGCGAGCTTGCAAAAAGCTCAGCTGAAAGTAAATTTTTAACGCCGATCTTGAGTAGCGTAGAAACCAAATTTATACTAGCTGCCACAAAAAGTGCAATCTCGTTTTTATCATATAAAAACTCCGCCGTAGTCGTAAGACTCATCAATGCAAAAAATATGTAGATAACTTTTCCCCAGTTCATTATCCCTCCTTACACAACACCTTTCTCAAACATAGCGCGCTCTTTTTCGCGCTCTTTTTTTATCTTTTGCTTTTCAGTCTCTCTACTTCTAAAATGCTCGATGCTAAATTTAAACCAGATAAGAAACGGCGAAGAGATGTAGATCGAACTGATCGTTCCTATGACAATACCAACGATAAGAATAAATGAAAATCCATGTATCATATCTCCACCAAATAAAAATAACACAAGAACTGTCATCATCGTAGTTGCTGAAGTTAGGATAGTTCTTGAAAGTGTAGCTGAGACTGACTCGTTTATAACACCTTCAATATCAGTTCTCTTACTCTCTTTGATGCCTTCTCTTATTCTATCAAAGATAATAATCGTATCGTTTAGTGAGTAGCCAAGAACTGTTAAAACAGCCGCTAGTGTGTCCAAATTTACATCGATATCAAATAGTGAAATAGCGCCAACAGTTATGACTATATCGTGAATTTCAGTTGCAATTGCAGCTAGCGCAAATCTCCACTCAAATCTAAATGTAATATAAAGAAGCACGCCAATTAGTGAAATTCCAAGAGCCATCAAGCCCTTTTGCCTAAGCTCGTCACCAACCTTTGGACCAACGATATCAACACGTCTTACTTCAAAATTTCCAGTATCTTTTAAAATTTGCTTTATCTCAGTGCCGATGTCACCAGTTAAATTTGAGCTTGAACCTGAAAATCTAATAACCACCTCATCGTCACTTCCAAACTCAGTAACAGAGGCGTTTTTAAGCACTTCATTTGTACCAAAAGCGTCGCGGATTTTATCGAGTGGCGCTTTGGTGTCGTATTTTAGCTGGATAAGCGTACCGCCAGAGAAATCAATACCGTAGTTCAACCCCTTTGTAGCAAGTAAAACGATAGAGCCAACAAATAAAAATATAGAAAATGCTAGTGAAGCAAATCTAAAACGCATAAAATCATAAACTTTTGCTTTAGTAAAAATTTGCATCATTAGCTCCTTTTATAACCAAACCAAAGTCTGGTATTTCCACTTTTTTCTATCTTGTCCATAGCAGCATCAAACATGCCATGAGTGCCAAGTATAGCTGTTAACATCGAAGCCATGATACCTATTGCCATTGTTACTGCAAAGCCTTTAACTGGACCAGTACCATAAGCGTAAAGCACCGCAACTGTGATGATTGTAGTTAAATTTGAGTCAATAATCGCACTCATAGCGTGCTCATAACCCTTTTGCACAGCTGTCCTTATCGCTACACCTTCACGCAAAAGCTCACGTATGCGCTCGTTTATAATGACGTTTGCATCAACTGCCATACCGATAGTTAGCACGATACCAGCCATACCAGGAAGTGTAAGCGTCGCTCCAAAAAGCGCCATGATAGCTACTAATATAACGACGTCTGCAACTAGTGCGATATTTGCAAAAATTCCAGAAATTCCATAATAAACTAGCATAAAAAGTACAACCAAGATAGATCCAGTAGCAAGAGCTACCATGCTTTGATTGATGCTCTCTTGTCCCAAAGATGGGCCAACGCTTCTTTTTTCCAGCATCTTAACAGGGGCTAAAAGTGCGCCACTTCTAAGAGCGATCGCTACATCGTGAGCCTCATCAAGTGTAAAGCCACCACTTATCTGGCCACTGCCACCACCTATTCTTTCATTTATAACAGGAGCTGAATAAACCTTTCCATCAAGCACAATAGCAAGCCTTTTGCCAACATTTGCACCGGTAAAATCTCCAAAAATTCTAGCACCTTCTGAATTTAGTGTGAAATTTATGATCGGTAGGTTATTTTGCTGAGAAAATGCAACCTTTGCGTCAGTTAGCATCGAGCCATCAAGCACTGGGATATTTTTAACGACATATTTCACGCGGTCATTTTTAGCATCTTTAAAGATCACATCGCCGTAGCTTTCAGCTTCAGCCTCGCTCATAGTATTAGCCTGATCTTGTCTTTTATCATCAACTGCCATAAGCTGCAAGTGAGCAGCCTTTGCGATAAGATCTCTTGCTCTTTGCTCATCCTCTTCAGTTTTTATACCAGGAAGCTCGACTAGGATATTGTCTTTGCCTTGTCTGGCAACAGTTGGCTCAGCTAGACCAAACTGATCAAGCCTATTTCTAATAGTCTCAACAGCTTGAGAGATCGCATACTCGATCGTATCCGTTCTTTCTTGCTCGGTTAAAGATATGCTGTAATTTAAACCATCTTTTTTAATATCAAGCCCCTTTATCTCGGCTAGTGCTTTATCTACTTTTGGAGCTTCGTCGCCATCAAGGAGAGTAAAGTCAATGTTCTCTTCTTTAATCTTAAATTTATCAATTAACACATCTTCTTTTTTAGCATAATAATTTATACTTCCAGCTATTGATTTTATTTTTGAGTGAATAGCTTCACTCGTTTCAACACCAAGTAGCATATGAAGGCCGCCTTGAAGATCAAGGCCAAGTGAAATTTTAGCCCCATTTTGAGTCTGAAAAAAAGATGGCACCGAAAAGCCAAAACCAAAAATCAAGGCTAATATTAAGATAATTAGCCTATATGTGACTCTTGCGTTACGCATTATTTATCTTCGATCTTTTTAGCTACAAACTCGCGTGCTATACGAACGATTACATCATCGTTAAGTTTAACTTTGATAAAATCATTTTCGGCTTTAATTACTTCGCATATAAGTCCGCCATTAGTTACTATCTTATCGCCTTTGTCAAGAGCTGCAAGCATTGCTGCGTGGGCTTTTTGTTGTTTTTGTTGAGGTCTGATAACCAAAAAGTAAAATATGGCGAAAAGCACAACAAGAGGTAGTAATGATGTTAAAAAATCAGCGTTTTGCATGGATTTCCTTATTTGTAAGATTTTTAAGTGGGCATTTTAGCACTAAAATTATAATAAAAGCCTTTGTCGGTGCTTTTTTGCTTTCCAACTTTATTTTTTTAAGCCTCTTCGAGAATTTGCTCTTAAATTTCATCTCACCGTTTCTAACTTTGACTGGAATTTACATCATCATAAATTTAAGCAGAGCTGGTTTTTTCGCAGCTGGATTTTTCACAGGAATTTTGTGGTTTTATTGGATCAGCTTTAGTTTTATCTACTATGAGCTCGTTTGGCTTATACCGTTTGTCATTCTCTTTGTAGCATTTGTTTACGGATTTATGTTTTGGATAGCCTCTTTCCCAAGTTTTGTAGCACTTAGAGCCATTTTGCTATTTTTAGTAAGCTACGTTCATCCATTCGGCTTTAACTGGTTTAATCTCGAGGCCACACTTGTTGTAGGAGCTTTTGAGCCAAGCACAAGAGGGCTTATATTTATATTTTTAGCAGCCATTTCTTTGAGTTTAAAAAGCAAAATTTTAAAATTTATCCTAGCTTTTATCTGCCTGATCGCCGCTTTGCAGTTTAAAGGTGGTGAGGCAAAGACTTTGCCATTTGACGTGGAGCTAATAAACACCGATGTCGCTCAAAGGGTGCGCTGGGATAAAAGCTTACGCATGGAATTTACAAATGAAAATTTAGACTTAATAAATAACGCCATAGCCGAGCAAAAGCATCTCATCGTACTGCCTGAAAGCGCGTTTCCACTATTTATGACAAATGAGCCACTACTTGTTGATGAGCTAAAAGAGCTTTCAAAAAAGATAACCATCGTAGCTGGCGCGCTTGCCTATGAAAATAAGCAAATTTATAACTCTGCATTTTTGTTTCAAGATGGTGGTCTAAGGCGAATGGATAAGAAATTTTTAGTACCATTTGGAGAAGAAATTCCTTTGCCAAAATTTATGCAAGACGCAGTAAATAAACTATTTTTTGGTGGAGCTAGTGACTTTAAAAAGGCTGAAAATTTTAGTGACTATGAGATAGACGGAGTTAAAATCAGAAATGCTATCTGCTACGAGGCGACAAGAGAAGAGCTTTATAATGGCGAATTTGACGTAGTTGTAGCTATCACAAACAATGGTTGGTTTGTGCCAAGTAGCGAACCCGTGCTTCAAATGTTGCTTATAAAGCATCTTGCTACAAAATATAATAAAGCAGTCTATCACAGTGTAAATGGCTCAAAAAGTGAGATCATAAAGCCTAAAAAAGCGTTTTGGGATGAGTTTTGAATAGAAATTTAAAGTGGCTTTTAGACAAAGCCACTTTTTTTGATTATTTTTTTAGTAAAGCTTTGAAAGTATCTACGGCGTCAAGCTTTTCCCAAGGATATTTTGCATTTCCCACTTGACCTTTCGCAGCTACTTTTGCGTATAAAAAGGTATCTTTGCTTGGTTTATCAAGACCAAATTTATTTGTTATCCAGCGAGGCGTTAGAGCAAAATGCTCGCTTACAAAATTTGAAAGCATATCGTCATTTATGCCGTTTGCATGAGTTCCCATGGTATCAACGCTAACCGAAGTTGGCTTTGCAACGCCGATCGCGTAGCTTATTTGGACGATACATTTTTTAGCAAGACCAGCTGCTACGATATTTTTGGCTATCCAGCGAGCTGCATAAAGTCCACTGCGATCAACCTTTGTGTAGTCCTTGCTTGACTGAGCGCCGCCGCCTATTGGGCTATATCCGCCAAAGCTATCAACGATTAGTTTTCTGCCTGTTAGTCCACTATCGTGAAGTGAGCTGTGATTTACATATCTGCCCGTTGGGTTTATATAAATGATAGTTTTTTCTTTATTATATAGCTCTTTTGGAAGCCCAGTTTCGTCTATTAAATTTTGAATTAGTGCGCGAAGCTCTTCTATCTTCATACTCTCCACGCAAGGGGCAGAGACGACGATAGTATGGATACTTTGAGGTTTGCAGTTTTCAAAGTTATCTTTGCTACCGTAATCAATAGTAACTTGCGTTTTTATATCAACGCCAAGCTTATCAGGGTTTGCTTTGGCAAATTTATAGACTTTTTCACAAAGCATTCTTGCGTAAGTTATGGCTGCTGGCATAAATTCTTTCGCTTCGCAGCTTGCAAAGCCAAACATGATACCTTGATCACCTGCTCCGATCTCACCGCTACTTTGATCAACACCTTGATTTATATCTGGACTTTGTTGATTTATGCAAACTTTAACCTCAATATCATCTGGGTGCAAACACTGCTCTTTTGTAAAATTACTCTTTCCATCATAGCCGATATGTGCAAGAGCGTCTTTTACGATCTTTTCGTAATCTTTAAAAGAGAGTTTTACTTTTGAGTTTATCTCTCCGCCTATTACTATATTTTTCCCAGCCACAAAGACTTCGCTTGCAACACGCCCATTTGGATCTTGTGTTAAAATAGTATCCACTATGCTATCAGCGATTATATCAGCACATTTATCTGGATGACCTGGACTTACAACTTCAGAGGTAAATAGATACATTTTCATCCTTTTTTCTTGACTAAATTTTGTGCAATTGTAACAAATCTATTTAAAAGGCTTATTAATCTTTATCAAATTCTTTATATTTAAAAATTGTTTAGCTAAAATCAACAAAAAACTAATTTATTAAGGTGTCAAATGAATATGCTTAAAAATATAGCAAGAAGATACGCCGATGGAAATTTGATAGTTCAAATTTTAGTTGGTATCATCCTAGGTGCCCTAGTTGGCTTTTACACACACTACGAAGCTGCTCCTTACAACAAGATCTCAGCTAAAATTCAAACTATTCAAAACGAGAGTGGTTTGAGCATAGATGAAGCTATAAAAACTCGCCTTAGTCAGGATGAAGCCAAACAGCTAAACGAAGCCAAAGAAAAAGCTAGTTCAGCCGATTCTATTGCAGCTTCAGCTTCAGTTTTAGGAGATTTATTTAAAGGTGCTTTAAAAGCTATCGCACCAATTCTTGTCTTTGTTTTAGTGGCAACATCCATCATTTTAAGAGATTTTGGTCATACAAAAGGTATGCAAAAGATCATTACACTCTATCTTATCGGTACGTTTTTAGCAGCCGTTGTTGCAGTTGTTGCTAGTTTCTTATTTCCAGTGGAGCTTTCTTTAAAAGGTCTTTCAAGTGCTGATATGTCAGCACCTCAAGGAATTACCAATGTTTTAAAAGATCTCATTTATAAAATGGTTGAAAACCCGATAAATGCTTTAGCAAATGGTAACTATATAGGTATAATCACTTGGGCGGTTGGTAGTGGTATCGCACTTAGAAACTCCACAGCTGAGACCAAAAAAGTATTTAAAGACATAAGCGATGGTGTGACTCATATCGTTAAATTTATCATTAGACTAGCTCCATTTGGCATCTTTGGTATGGTAGCTATTAGCATTCATGAAACTGGATTTGAAGTACTTGCAGGATATCTAAAACTGATTTTAGTTCTTGTTGGAGCAATGCTTGTTGTCGCATTTATCATCTATCCAGCCATGGTTTTTGTATTAACTAGAAAAAATCCTTATCCACTTGTCATGATCTGCCTAAAAGAGAGCGCTATTTCAGCATTTTTTACAAGAAGCTCGGCCGCAAATATCCCTGTAAATATGGCACTTTGCAAAAAGCTTGGTCTAAAAGAGGAGCTTTACTCGATCTCGATCCCACTAGGTGCCACCATAAACATGGGCGGTGCAGCAGTTACCATCAGCATCCTAGCGCTTACTGCGGTAAATTCTATCCCATCTATCACAGTTACATTTGGCGATGCGCTACTTCTTTGCTTCATCTCAGCTCTTGGTGCGTGCGGCGCATCTGGTGTGGCTGGCGGCTCACTTCTTTTAGTGCCATTAGCGTGCGGACTTTTTGGTATCGGCAACGACATCGCCATGCAGTTTGTCACAGTTGGCTTTACAATAGGCGTCATCCAAGACTCAGTTGAAACTGCGTTAAATAGCTCATCTGATGTACTTTTTACAGCTGTAGCTTCAGAAACTTCAAACTAATCTTCATAAAATTTCAGCTAAATTTTGGCTGAAATTTTACTTTTATCCATTTTTTTGTAAAATGTCCCAAAAATTTAAAGGATAAATATGCAAATTTGGGATCTAAAAGCACTTTTTACAAATGAAAAAGAGTGCGAACAAAACGCACTAAATTTACAAAAAGAGTGCGAGAATTTTAAAGATAAATACCTTGAAATTTATGAAAATTTAAAAACAGACGAGTTTTTAAAGGCATTTGGCGAATATGAAAATTTAATCGCTAAAATTTCAAAAGTAATGACTTACGCTTTTTTAAATTTTGCCAAAGATACAAGCAAGGGTGCATTTTATGCAAAGATCGATGAGATAGCGACAAAAGCAAATGAGAATTTGATATTTTTTGAGATCAAATTTAATGAGTTTAGTCCTAAAAAGCAAGAAGAGATTATAAAAAGCTCTAAAAAATATGGCTACTATCTAAGCAATCTCGCTAAAACAAAACCACACCAACTAAGCGTTGCCGAAGAAAGAGTTTTGCTTCGGACTGCAAGCACAGGGGCTGAGGGGTTTTCGAGGCTTTTTGATGAGAGTATGAGCAAGATGAGGTTTAAATTTAAAGGCGAGCTTTTAAATGAAGAGGAAATTTTAGCCAAGCTTCATGACAACGATCAAAGCGTTCGAAAACTAGCCGCTAAAAGCCTCTCAAACGAGCTTAGCAAGCACCAGCACCTTCTTGGCTACATATACAATATGATAAAAACTGATCTAAAAACCAGCTGCGAGCTTAGAAATTTCAAGCTTCCTGAAGAGCCAAGACACCTTGAAAATCAAATCACTAAAAAAAGCGTTGATTCGCTCATTGCCGTAACTGAGAAAAATTTTGACCTAGTTGCTAAATTTTATGAGCGAAAAAGAGAAATTTTAGGCCTTAAAAAGCTTTATGACTACGATAGATACGCGCCTCTTAGCAGCGAGGGCGAGTATAAATTTGATGAGTGCAAAAAGATAGTTTTAAAGGCGTTTGGGGCGTTTTCATCTAAATTTGGCGAGATAGCAAAAAGTGCCTTTAGTGACGGCTGGATCGACGTTTTTCCAGCACCAAACAAGCGAGGTGGCGCGTTTTCTCACTCAGGATCAAGCGACACGCATCCTTATGTTTTGCTAAATCACACCAACCAACGAAGAGACCTTTTCACGCTAGCTCACGAGCTTGGCCATGCCGTGCATCAAAAGCTATCATATAATGTAAGCTACCTAAACTCAGACACTCCGCTAACCACGGCTGAGACGGCTTCAGTCTTTTGTGAGATGTTAGTTTTTGATCACATAAAAGACGGTCTTAGCAAAAAAGAGAAAATTTCACTGCTAGCTGGCAAGATCGAGGATATATTTGCCACGCTTTATCGCCAGATAAATTTCACCACATTTGAGCGAGCTGTGCACGCACATGAGGGCGAGATCAGCCTAGATGAGCTAAATAAAATTTGGCTAAAAGAGAGCAAAAAGATGTTTGGCAAAAGTGTCACACTAAATGATTACTACAAAATTTGGTGGAGCTACATCCCACACTTCATCCACACACCATTTTACTGCTATGCCTACTCTTATGCACAGCTTCTAGTGCTTGCACTTTTTGGGCTTTACAAAAGTGGCAAATGCGAAAATTTTGTAGAAATTTACACCGAGTTTTTAAGTCTTGGCGGCAGCCTTAGTCCAAAGGAGCTTGTAGGTAAATTTGGCTTTGATATCGATGATAAAAATTTCTGGCAGATCGGCATAAATGAGGTCAAAAAGCTAGTAGATGAGTTTTTAGAAATTTCAAAGGATTAAGATGTTAGACGAAATTTTAGATGATGAGAAATTTTCGCTTTTGATGAAGATGCACGTCTATGAGTGCATTGATTTTTTGCTTGAAAAAGGGGTAAATTTCTCAGTTATGGCAAATTTACCGCTAGTTAGCTTTGAGCCAAGCTTACCAGATGAGATAAGTAGAAGCTTTAGCATGCCTGTCATTATGTTTTCACTTGGTGGCTATACGCTTGAGAGTGCAAAGTTAACGCAAGATGAGCTTAGTTTTGAGGCTGGCTTTGGTAGTGAAAATTTTGCCTCAGTGGTCTCCTTTCCGCTCGGTGCAGTGGTTCAAATTTTGGTTGAAAATAGCCCGATCCTTGTAAATTTCTCTATCTACAAGCCAAAAGAGAAGCAAGTCGATCACGCTAAAAAATCAGCCTCAGTCTTTTTGCAAAACCCAAAAAATAAAGATATATTTAAGAAAAAATAGTAATTTTAAGCATTTTTGGCTAAAATCAAAAGAAAATTTAAAAAGCAAAAAATGGAAAAATTACTATCAAATTTAAACGAATCTCAGCGTGAAGCAGCTACTCATATAGATGGTCCGATGCTCATACTTGCAGGAGCTGGCAGCGGCAAGACAAAGACCATCACAACTAGGCTTGCCTACCTCATCGGCGAGGTCGGTATAGATGCGGCAAATACACTAACTCTTACTTTTACAAACAAAGCCGCCAACGAGATGCGTAGTAGAGCCATGGTGATGCTAAGCCAAAGCGGCAAAAACTATTCGCCGCTACTTTGCACTTTTCATAAATTCGGGCTTTTGTTTTTAAAGCTTTACATTGAAAAGCTTGGCAGAAAAAATAACTTCGTCATAATCGACACAGACGATAAAAAACGCATCATCAAAAGCTTTGAAAGTCCAGTCGCCACGGCGATTTTATCAAGTGAAATTTCAAACTACAAAAACTCACTTTTAAGCGTCGAAGAGATCTACAAAAACGCAAATTTCTCGTCTTTCGATAAAAGCAAGGATAACTTTTACAAACAAGCTGCTCAAATTTATGAAAAATATGAGGACTATTTAAAGGCAAACAACCTTGTTGATTTTGACGATCTGCTCGGGCTTACATATAAAATTTTAGACGAAAACGAAGAGCTTGCTAGAGAAATTTCAAACCGATACAAATACATAATGGTCGATGAGTATCAAGACACAAACGACCTTCAGTATAAACTGCTAAAAAAGCTCTGTCTATGTCACGAAAACATCTGCGTCGTAGGCGATGATGATCAAAGTATCTACGGCTGGCGCGGCGCAAAGATCGATAATATCTTAAATTTTAAAGATCAGTTTAAAGACGTAAAGATCATTAGACTTGAGAAAAACTACCGCTCAAGCGAGGCGATACTAAAGGCTGCAAACGAGCTGATAGATCATAACCGTAACCGCCTTGGCAAGAAGCTTGTGGGCACAAAAGGCGAAGGCGAAGCAGTAAATTTGATAGAGAGTTTTGATGAGAGCGTCGAGGCTGGCAAGATCGCAAAAAACATAAAAGAGCTTTTAAGCAAAGGCGTGCAAGCAAAAGATATCGCGATCTTATACCGCATAAATGCGCTCTCTCGCTCGCTTGAAGATGGGCTAAACAAAGAGCAGATCGCTTATAAAATGGTCGGTGGCGTAAAATTTTACGAAAGAGCCGAGATCAAAGATATCATAAGCTACCTAAGGCTTATAAATAATCCAAACGATGATTTTTCAATAAGGCGCATCATCAATCGCCCAAAACGAGGACTGGGCAAAGTGAGTCTTGATAAGCTTGAAAAAATGGCATTTGAATGTAAAATTTCCATTTACGAGGCAATCTCGAACATCTCTGATAACGACGAAGCCTTTAGCAAAAAAGTAAAATCAGCTCTTGTTGAGTTTGCAAACAACCTAAAAGAGCTTCAAGAAAGCAGCTCGGTTTTTGACCTAATAGATAAATTTGAAGCTAAATTTGGTGTGAAAAAATACTACGAGAGCTTGCCAGATGGTGCTGAAAGAGCGGCAAATATCGATGAGTTTTACGCTGTTTTAAAAGATCAGATCAAGCAAAATCCAAGCTTTGATCTAGAGGAATTTCTAAACGAGATCACGCTAACAAGCGAGCAAGACGGCATTAGCGATGAGGCTATAAGTATTATGAGCGTGCATGCGAGCAAGGGACTTGAGTTTGAGCACCTTTTTGTGATCGGCCTTGAAGAGGGATTTTTTCCGCTAATTGGCGATGGAAGCGATATCGAAGAGGAGCGCAGACTTGCTTATGTGGCGATAACAAGAGCCAAAAAAACACTTAGTCTAAGCTTTGCAAATTCGCGCTTTTACAAAGGTCAGCGCACGAGGCTAAATAAAAGCAGATTTTTAAGTGAGAGCGGTATCACGCATGGCTCGCTAGTCATTGAACAGAGTAATGAATTTAAAAAAGGCGACTTGGTTAAGCATAAAATTTTTGGTATTGGCAGGGTGAGCGCGGTTAGCAAGATCAAAAAAGAGTTTAAACTGACTATAAATTTTGGTGGCAATGTAAGAGAAATAATGTCAAGCTTCGTGGAAAAGGCCGTATGAACGCCATCTTCGTGGCAAATAAGCCAGCTGGCATGAGTTCAAACCACTTTTTAGGGCGACTAAAGAGAAAATACGGCGTTAAAAAAGCTGGATTTTCAGGCACGCTTGATCCATTTGCTAGCGGCTGTCTCATCGTTGCCTTTGGTTCATATACGAAATTTTTTAGATTTTTAGATAAAAGTCCAAAAGTCTATGAAGCTACGATCTGGCTAGGGGCAAGTAGTCCTAGCATGGATAATGAAAATATCACTGAAATTTCAAATGTAAAAGAGCTAAATTTAGAAAAACTTGAAGCCATTAGAGGCGAGCTAACTGGCAAGATAAGCTACATCCCACCAAAATTTAGCGCCAAGCATGTAAATGGCACAAGAGCCTATAAGCTAGCTAGAAGTGGCGAAGAATTTGAGCTAAAGACAGAAACGATGGAAATTTTTGATAGCCAAATTTTAAACTATTCGCACCCATTTTTAACTATTCGTCTAAGCGTAAGCGAAGGAAGTTATATCCGTTCGTATGCAGAAATTTTTGGAAAAAAGCTTGGTTATAATGTAACTTTAAGCTCATTAAAAAGGATAAGTGAAGGTAAATTTTGCTACGAAAATGAAAAATTTTTGAATATTTGTGATTTTTTAAATATTCAGGGAAATACATACTTTGGGGATATAAACGATATTCTTGATGGTAAGAAATTAAAAATTAACGATTTTGAAACACAAAAGCAAGGAATTTATTTGCTAAATTATGATAAATTTATGAGCGTAATCCAAATCACGGATGATACTATAAATTACACTCTAAATAAGGTTGAAAAATGTTAATCCTAGCAAGAAAAGAAAATGAAGAAATTTTAATAGGAAATGACATAAAAGTTGTCATAGTAAATATTTCAAAAAATACCGTTAAACTCGGTATCGAAGCGCCACGAAATACAATGATACTAAGAAGCGAATTAGCAAATGATATCAAAAATGAAAATATCCATGCCACAAAAACTGCAAGTGAAGCCGATATCCACGAGCTAGCTAAAAAAATTGAGAAATGAAAAGCTTTGCAAAGATAAATATATTTTTAAAGATAGTTGGTACTAGAGGCAACTACCACGAAATTTTATCGCGTTTTATCCTCTGTAAGCAGCTTTTTGACGAAATCTATTTTAAAAAGTCAAATTCATTTGCCATAGAATGCAATAACCACGATATAAAAGATAACATCATCCAAAAAGCGATAGACGAGCTAAAAAAAGCTGGCTTTTCAAATGAGCTCGACGAGTTTTTTAGCTCTCACAAAATCATCATCAACAAAAATATCCCAATTGGTGCGGGCCTTGGTGGAGGTAGTTCAAATGCCGCCACCTTTTTGCTAATGGTAAATGACGAACTAAATTTAAATATAAAACGCAAGAATTTGATGCAAATAGCGTCTAAAATTGGCGCAGATGTAGCTTTTTTCGTAAGTGGCTACAAGGCAGCAAATGTAAGCGGTATAGGTGAGATCATAGAAAAATTTGATGACGAAGTGCCGGATTTAAATATTTTCACGCCAAATGTTTTTTGCTCCACACCGATGGTTTATCAAGAATTTAGAAGCAATTTCTTACAATACATAGACGTTAATGCTGCAAAAAAGATGCAAAATTTAAAGAGCAAAGAGCTAGTTGAAATTTATAAAAACGAGGAACTAAACGATCTTTTTGCCCCATGCTTTAAGCTCTATCCACAGATGAATGAGTTTAAAGATAAATTTCTAAGTGGCAGCGGCAGTAGCGTATTTAGCATAAAATAAAAGGTAAAATTTTGATAAAAGATCTAGCAAAAAACAAAAAAGCTTTGCATGACTTTAGCATACTTGAAACCTTTGAGGCTGGCATCGTTTTAAAAGGCAGCGAGGTCAAGGCTCTAAGGGCTGGTAGAGCAAATTTAAAAGATAGCTTTGTGCGTGTCATAAAGGGTGAGCTTTTCTTACTAAACGCTCATATCAGCTATCTTGAGACTACACACAGCGCATTTCGTCCAAATGAACGAGCAGCCAGAAAACTTTTGATGCATAGAAAGCAGATCGATAAAATTTTCGGTCAAGTCTCACAAGATGGGCTTGCTCTAGTTGTTTTAGCACTTTATCTAAGCGATAAAAACATCGTAAAAGCAAGACTAGCCCTTGCAAAAGGTAAAAATTTACACGATAAACGCGAGACTCTAAAAAGACGCGAGGCAGACAAAGAGGCAAGAGCTGCCATAAAAAGATATATTTAAGGGATAAGATGAAGAATTTGCTTGTTTTAATAATCGCTTTATTTACTCTTTTTGGTTGTGGTGAAGATGAGAGCAGTAGTGTAAATTTTAAAGAATTTAGTCCAAATGAAGAGGTTAAGCTTGTAGATGTAAGCGGCAAGGAGCTTACTTTAGTTCGAAAAAATCATGGCTTTGCTATCAAAAATGATGAAAATAAAGTTTTAATGATCGATATTTTTGGTACATTTTGCCCGCCTTGTCAAAAAGAGGCAGCTGAGCTTACAAAATATCAGCTTGAAAATAAAGATAAATTTACACTAATTGGACTAACTCATTTTGAAAATGTCACAAATGAGTATGTTTTGCACGAATTTATGCAAAAATTTAACGCCTACTATTTCATAACAAACGATCAAAAGATAAATGATAGACTTGCCGAGCAGATCGTAAGAGACATCGAATACAAACACGAGATCGCACTACCTTTTAAAGTAGTGATAAAAAATGGCGAATATCAAATTTTAACAGACGTAGATAGCGGACAATACGGGGTAAAATACTATCTTGGTGGTATAAAAGTCACAAAAATGAAAGAAGATCTGGCAAAAATTTATTAGACAAAATAAATTTGCCCTATATTTGGAACATCGTTTGCTTATAAAAATGTGAAATTTCATAAGGATTTTAAATGTTTGTTTTAGATAAATCAAAATCTAGCCCTCTTGTTGAATCAGCTCTTGCAGGCAGAGAACTACGCCAAAAACTAATCTCTGGCAATCTTGCAAACGTTGATACACCATTTTATAAAGCTAGAGATATAAGATTTGAAGATGTTTTAAAAGAAAAAGCAAATGAAATTTATAACACTTCAAGCCAAAAAAAACTACAGCTTGCTAAGACAAACGAAGCACATATGGCTGCGGTTGATTTTCCAAAAAGCGACACAGCTCAAATTTTCTTGCGTGATGGTCATATGGCTAGAAACGACGCAAATACAGTCGATCTTGACGTAGAAACAACAGAAATGGGTAAAAACACAGTTATGATAAACGCCCTTGATAACGCCTATAAGGCTCAAAGTAATATCTTTAAAAGCGTAATAGACGCAAGTGCTAAGAACTAGGAGAGATGATGTCATACTTAAATGATTTTGATATTAGTGGATATGGACTAAGTGCGCAACGCTTCAGGATGAACGTCATTAGCTCAAACATAGCAAACGCTCAAACCACAAGAACAGCTGAAGGTGGCCCTTATAGAAGGCAAGAGGTTATCTTTAAAGAGATGAATTTTGATAAAATTTTAAACGATCAGCTTAAAAGCTCACAAAGTCTACTCGAGTATGAAAATCCGCTTGACGACCCAAGCTCACCAAGAAACGCTCACCCTGCCCTAACTAGCGTGATCGTGGATAAAGTGGTGCGTGACGATAAGGACTTTCAGCTAAAATATGATCCAAGCCATCCAGACGCAAATGCAAATGGCTACGTCGCATTTCCAAATATAAATCCAGTCATCGAGATGTCTGACCTACTTGAAGCAACAAGGGCATATCAAGCAAATGTGGCAGCCTTTCAAAACGCAAAAACAATAGCACAAAGTGCAATATCACTTATTTCAGGACAAGCATAATGATAAATAGTATAAATTTAGACAAAATACATAAAAATGAAAATTCAAATAAAATAGCAAAAGCAGGCGAAGAAGGCGGCTTTGAAAATGCTCTAAACGACTCTTTAAAAGAGCTAAACAAGGTTCAAATAAACGCTGATAAAGCCATAGCTGATCTTGCAACTGGCGAGGTAAAAGATCTTCACCAAGCTGCTATTGCGATAGGTAAAGCAGAGACCAGCATGAAGCTTATGCTAGAAATTCGTAACAAAGCACTAAGCGCTTATAAAGAAATTTCTAGAACACAAATTTAAGTCATTAATGAATTCCAGAAAATCAAAAATAACCATACTTTTTTTATTAATTACTTTTGGAATTTCAATATTTGTGCTTGTCATATTTTATAGAGCAAGTATCGAGCGCAAGCTTCCTAGACTTCAAACAAGCGATATAAACACAGCAATTCGTGGTAATATAATCACAAAAGATGGCTTTAGCATCTCTTCAAGTCAAAAACTCTACAAAGTAATGCTTGACACTAGAAATATTGATCCTAATAAAAAAGAGATGTTTATCAAACTATATTCGCTTTACAGCGGCGACGATCCAAACAAAGTAAGAAAGATTATAAATGACACAAAAGGTATCGTTACACTCTCATATAGTATTGATGCAAAGGGTGCTACATACCTTCAAGAGCTCTCAAGAAAGCTGAATCGCAAGAGCATTTTGGTTTCATACCTTGATCCAAAAACAGGACTTGCTTCATTTCAGGGCATGAGAGTAATGGAGAGCGGCCAAAATCGTAAATTTATGTCAAAAGATGCCCTCACACCAGCTATTGGCTACGTGAGCAAAACTGAAAGTGACGCGCTTACAAAAAGCAAAGGCGTAAAAGGTCTTGAGAGATATTATGAAGATTATTTAGCTCCTATACAAAATGCAAAAATTCTAGGGCCTCGCGATATTGGAAATAATATCATTTTAACAAGCGACTCAAATTTAGCAACAAGAGTAGATGGCTACAATGCGGTGCTTTCTATACCATTAAAATTTCAAACAAAACTAGAGCAAATTTTAGATGAAAAGCGTGAATTTCTAGATGCAAAAGAGCTAGTCATCTGTATAATGAATAGCAAAAATGGAGAAATTTTAACTCTAGCCTCTAGCTCAAGATATGATCCTTCAAATATAAGAAAGCAAGATTATAGCGCTCTAAATTCGACCGTTAGTGAATATGCTTATGAAGTTGGCTCAGTTTTTAAGCCATTTATATTTTCCATCTTACTTCAGGAGAAGAAAGTAAATCCATTTGAGCTTGTAAATACCTATAATGGCCGATATCAACTTGGTAAAAGGATAATTAAAGATACCCATCCAGAGCCTTTTATGAGTGCTGAAGATATAATCGTACATAGCTCAAACATCGGTATGATTCAACTTGTTGAACGTTTAAATGGTCCACAAATTTATCAAGGCCTTTTAAATTTTGGCTTTTCAAGAAAGACTGGCATAGATCTACCTTACGAGCAAGTAGGTATGATGCCAACAGTTACAAAGCTAAACTCATCGACATATAAGGCGACTGTGAGCTATGGATACGGCTTGCAAGCTACATTTATGCAGCTTTTAAAAGCCTATAATACATTTAATAATAAAGGCATTGAAGTTACTCCTCACATGGTTGCATACTTAGAGAGAAATGGAAAAAGATACGATTTGCCAAAGTCCGAGCCAGCTCAAGTTATATCACAAGAGACCGCAAAGATAATGAAGAGAATTTTAATAAAAACGGTTGAGAAAGGTACTGGACTAAAAGCCTTTACGCCAGGACTTGAGATAGGTGGCAAGACTGGAACTGCACACATTGCTTCAGGTAGTGGTGGATATAGCAACACCTACAATGGCTCATTTTTTGGCTTTGTGAACGACACAAGAGGCAATAGCTACACAATAGGCGTTTTAGCAAGGGATCCTAAAAGACCTTACTACTACTTCGGTGCTCAAAGTGCCTTGCCTATGTTTAAAAAAGCAGTTGATCTGATGGTTGAGGATGGATATTTATTTCCTGATGCAAATATAATAGCTGAGTTTGAAGCCAAAAAAGATAAGCTTAAAAACGATAAGACAAAACAAAAGCCTGCTTTGGACTAAAATTTTAAAGATAAGAAAGATATAAAAACTAAGCAAAAGCTAAATATAAAAATTTCTCTTGCTTTTTGGCATTTTCTCTAATTGCAAAACCTTTAATGCTCTTAAAATACTTTTAGTTTCTAATAGCAATTAAATTATAAATAGAAAATCTAAACTGATCAAAAAGATTTAAGCCCTTAATATTTTTAGAGGTTATCCCTTCGTCATCTTTGTAATTTTTTCCACCTAAAAAGAGTAGATAAACAAGCTGGGTAACATAATTAAATCTTAAAAAAAGCGCTACGATACAATGAAAAAAGCCGTAGTTATATCTGATACAAACATAAAAACCATAAATTATATAAGCTATCATTAGAATCAAAAAAGCATAGAAAACAAAGCTTAAACCAGTATAATCTGAAATATTTAAAAAGTTACAAACTAAAATAAAAGCACTTACCAAAGTAGGTAATATAATGATTGGAAAAATTAGATGAAGTCCGATTAGATCAAATTTACTCGCATAAACCTTTATATTATATCTACCTGCAGGAATTATCAAAAATATAGGCAATACGATTAAAAAGAAAATAAGAAATATCACGTACATAGAATCAATATCATAAGAACTCATTTTATACCAAACTTAATTTTAAGATATTTTAACTACACTTTTTTGAATAAATTTATCTACGATTTTTGCGATTTTCTATGCCAATTTTTTCACTCTCTTCTATTTCGACAATGTAGCTTGGGTTTTTCTTTTTAGCTTCTTTGTCCAAAAAACTAATGAGCTTCGCATCAGAATTTTTATGAGAGCAGATTAAAATTATGAAATTTATATAGTTATTTGCTTCTTTTGGCATGATTTGGTTATTTTTGGCTGGTATACTAAAATTTCCTACAAAGATTTGAATAAGTTCGAAAAGCTCGTTTTTACTTAAACTATTATCACCCGCAAGCTTTTCAAGCTTTTCGATCGTTATCTCTTCTTTTTCTAATGCAAGTTCCTTTGTTTCGGTGCTATAATCCCTATTTCTTAAAAGTATATAGATTAACACACAAATTGCAATTAATAGCAATACAATAAAGAAAACTATTAGACCTTTTATTAGCATCTAAAGCCTTGAGCAAAGTGATCGCTTTGTAAATGCTAAAACACTCATAAGCACCATTATCACGATACTAATCCAGACAAAATCAGGCACTGGCAATGGATCGCCAGCTGCATACGAGTGCATGCCAGCTAAATAAAAATTTACACCAAAATAAGTCATAATAATCGACCAATAAGCAAAAAATGAAGCCACTGCAAACGCATACTGGTTGTTTAGTTTTGGGATAAATCTTATATGAAGAACTGCGGCATAAACAAGTATCGAAACTAGCGCCCAAGTCTCCTTGCTGTCCCAGCCCCAATATCTGCCCCAACTCTCGTTCGCCCAAACACCGCCTAGGAAATTTCCAAGAGTAAGCAAGCTAAGTCCTAGTATCATAGCCATCTCATTTATACGGGTAGCTTCGAGGATATTGCGAGAAATTTCTGGATTTGGCTTTTTCTTATTTTGTAAAATGATAAGCAATAGTGTAAAGCCACCAAGTAACGCGCAAAGCCCTAAAAATCCATAACTTGCAGTAATGACAGAAACATGTATTGTTAGCCAGTAGCTTTGAAGCACTGGTACAAGTGTAGTGATCTGTGGATCCATCCAGCTAAGGTGCGCAACAAACAATGTAACACCAGCCAATATTGACGTAAGAGCAAGAGCGATAGGGCTACGTTTTGCAAAGACGATACCAGAAAGTCCTAGAGCCCAAGCGATATAGACCATCGATTCATAAGCATTACTCCAAGGCGCATGTTCAGCAATATACCAACGAAGTCCAAGTCCAACAGTGTGGGCAAGAAAAGCTAGTAAATTTATAATGTACACAACTCTTACAATGCCATTTATCTGAACCTTTGGAGCTAGCATCTTGACAAAAACAAAAAATAAAAGCGCTAGGCCAGCCAAAAGATAAATCGGCGTCAATCGCTCAAAAATTTGAATTTTATTAAACAAAATTTCTATATTTATCTTTTCTTCACTTGGCATTACAGCAGAACCATACTTTTGCTGATAGACTGAAATTTTATCAAGTGCGGCATCAGCCTTGCTCCAATCATTATCTTTTGTTGCTGCATCAACTGCTGCAAAATACTCTCTCATCATATTAATGACTAGATCGGCCTCCTTAGGCGGAAAGTACATCATTGCACTAGCAGGCGAATACCAAGAGTTTGATGGGTCATCTTGTTTTGGAAAAATTTTAAAAATTTCACCAATAAATATCATATAAAAAACATTCAATCTCTCGTCGATCTTTATCACATCTTTATCAAATGTATTGCGTGATCCAGGATGCTTACGATTAGCAATTTCAGCAAATTTTGTGAGTTTATATTCACTTCCGCCATCTTTTGTGGCTCTAAAAAAATCATTAAAACTTGCATACTTTGCATTTTCATCTATGCCAAGCTCTTTTTTTAGCTCCCTACTTTGCCCAAGTGAGATAATTTTTTCACTTCGCCAAAAATCAGGCGTTACCATTATTGAAAGCATAGCTTGATTCGAGTTTAGGCTATTTATGTTCTCGCTTCTATGTATTTTATTTAAAATTTCTTTGCTAAGAGTGTCAAATGGCTTCATTCTACCATCTGAGCTTTGCACAATAAGTCTAGAAAGCTTTTGTGTGTGCTCTTTGCTGATATTAGGCAAAAAGTCTTCAGCCTTTAATGAGCTAAAATTTAAACTTAAAAGCATAATGGCAATAATAGCAACAACCTTTTTACCACCTTTTGTTGATTCATTATCTATTAACTTAGCTAGTTTTCTAAAGCGGCTACCAGGATTTACAACATTTAACACAAAGCCAAGTCCAAGTAAAAAGTAGCCAATGTAAGTTGGTATCTTGCCTGGATCTTTATTGACAGAGAGAATCGTTCCTTTTTCATCTGTATCGTATGAACTTTGGAAAAATCTATAACCATCATAGTCAAGCACATGATTCATATAAATTTTATAGTCAAGCCCCGATATGTTTGTATCGTCTTTTACAATAACTTCACTTGAATAACTCATAGGCGAATTTGAGCCGGGATATCTTTTAAGCTCAAAGTCTTTTAAGTATAAGCTAAACGGGAGTTTAACTTGCTGCGCACCCCATGAAGCGTTAAATTTTTGTCCAGCCACAGCCAAGCGTGAAGGCTCTGTTAGGTTATAAAAAATATGCATCTCTTTACTCTCGCCTTTATAATTTAATTCAGCTATCAAGGCGTTAAATTCGCTATCTTTTGTGCTAACTAGCTTCCTTGAGGCATGAGCTGAAACTAATCTTGGAGCAAAATTTATATTTGAAATAGTATAAAGACTACCCATGCCAAATTCATTTACGCTACCAGCTTTTAACTCAGTTTTTGAACTATCACCCATTGTAAATTTTGAAAGATCAGTATTTGAAGTAACTGTGAAATTTCCGTCCACTAATTTAAAAAGTACATATTTTTTGCTCTCGTCTGGCTTAGCATTAAAGATAAAACTAATATCTGCAACCCTTGCTTCCTCTTCTTCTAACAAGAAAATTTCTTCACTTTCACTCTCGTTTGAAACCACAAATTCCACTACTGGTTGCCCATTTTTATCATCCACAAACTTATAACTTGCATTTGGCACAAATTCTTTAAATTTTAAATTAGCTTCATTATCTGCTATTTTTAGCTTTAGATCAAAACCTTTTTTTGCATCAGAAATTCCTAGTGGCAAAGCAGCGTTTATCTCTTCTCCATTATCGTTTAATGCGGTTAAATTTAAATAGGATATTTTTGTCGTAACGATATTTGACTGAGTTTTCTCTCTTATATGCATATCAGCCTCAAAGCCAAGATATCTTGTTATTCCAGCACCGATTAAGATAACTATAAAACCAAGATGAAAGATAAGCGAAGGAAGTTTTTTGGGATCGATTAAGTTATATCTAAAGATATTATAGGTCAAATTTATGCCAAGAAGTAGTTGAATGAGCACAAACCAGCTGGCACCATAAACATAGTACCATGCAGCTTCTGTGCTAGTTTTACTTTCTATTATCGTAGCGGCTCCGCTAGCTATGGCAAAGATTATCATCAAAACGATAGCTGAACCCATACTTAAAAATAATGATTTTGGATTTAACATCTGCTTCCTTTTATTTATATTATGACAAAGCTATCAAAGTGAAACTTATCTTAAATAACTACCTTGCTTTGTTTGAGTAGAGACCGGTTTATTTTCATTTGTGTCTTGTTCAGCAAAAGCATCTTTGCCTTTTAGATAGGCAAGAATCGCACCAAGATCATTATTTGAAAGAATTTTAGCTTGGTTTTGCATTACATTTTTGCCGCTTCCACCAAAACTTGAGTCACTTCTATAAGAGATGATGCTATCTTCAATATCCTTAGCATCCATATTTTTTAGAGGCGTTGAACCAAATGGTCTTTTATCAGCATTTTCACCATGGCAGCTAGCACATTGCTTTTCATAAAGCTCCTTACCCAAAGAAACACTATATCTGCCCTTCCTATCAACGCCTAATTTTAAAATTCTATTATCTTTATAGCGTCTTGGATCTTCATCAACATAGACATTTACTTTTTCATTTCTATCATTAGCCTGCTTTTTTGCCATTTCAGCAAGTTCTTTACCAAACTCACCACGAGCTTCTATATAGTAGACTTGTGAAGCTGCAAAGGCATTTGCCACCAAAAAACACGCCAAAAAAGAAATTTTAATACTTTTCATAATTTTCCTTGAAATTTTGCTCTAAATTTAAAAATCCCGGATCAGATCGCTCCGACCCGGGATTATATCATAAGTTGATTAATGAGCTACGATTAGAATGAGTATTTAGCTTCAAATCTGAATTGATCTTCTTTCTTTTTGTCTTGATCAGTAAATTTAGAAGTTCTAAACGCATAGTATGAGCTAAATTCTAGCTTTTTGCTATATTGATAAGCAAATCTTGGAGTGATCTCTTCAACTTTTTCTTTGCCATTTTTACCAGCAGCTGCAGCATGTTTAATATGACCTTTTATATAATCTGCACCAACTGTAAATTTATCAAATGTATATCCAGCTGTAGCATATACTAAGTTAGCTTTACCATCAGCCCATGTTGGATCAAGTGTAAGCTCACCCACATCTATTAGGCTACCTTTATCTTCAAAAACAAATGATGTTACACCTTTATCTTGAACTTTCCAACCCATATAGCCTAATCTAGCATCAAGACCAAATAGTGAAGCTGTAAGTTCTCCAGCATAAAAGTTACCATCATTGTAGTTTGCAACACCATTAGATGCAGCTATTCTTTCAGATAGGTGTGATTTTGCGCTTACGTCTACTGTGCTATTAACATAGTTGATTCTACCACCTAAGCTAACATCATCATTTATAGCAAAGTTTGCAGTTACATCAGCTGCAAGTAGATCAGCTAGATTTGTTAGGCTAGCATACCATAGTTGGAAATTGATAGGATCATATGAACCAGCGATGCCAGCTGCATATAGATTACCTGCATCATAATCATTTAAATAATTTGTAATTTCATACAACTTGCCATCACTTTCAACACTATCACCCTCAATTGCGTCAAAAGCCAAAGCAGTAAGTGTTAGTCCTTCGATGTCTTCATTTACTACTCTTACACCAGTACCGATAGCGTCATCTGTAAAGAATGAGCCGATCTCTTGTTTGCCAGCTGTTATAGTAGTGTTTCCAGCTTTATAGCCAAGATAGAACTGATGAACTCTAAATGGCTCAGTTGTATTAGTTTTATCTGTGCCAAATCCTTTACTACCTTGATCGTTCTGAGTATTGTCACCAGAATTATCAGTAGCGTTATATCTTAAACCAATAACGCCAAAGAAGTTATCATCAATGGCAGCTTTAAAATTTGTCACCATTTTAAAGTTATGGCCAGCTAATGAGCCAGACTTTTCTTTCGTATTAGAATACTCACCAGTTCTTTTATTGTTTGTATATCTATATCTTGCAAATCCTGAAAGATCTACATTTTTTATAGCTTCTTCAAGTGGAGTAGCACTTGCTACGCTTGAAAATGCACCTAAAGCAACCAAAGCGGCTAAACTAATTTTTGTTAGTTTCATTTTTTCTCCTTTTAAGGTTTTGTGACAACGATTATAATCAATAAAATTTAATATGAAGCTTAAAATTTTTAATTTCAGTTACCGATCGTTTACCTGTTTTGACAAAAAAGAGGTATATTTTGATGATTTAACCTTAAAAACAATCTCTAAAAAATGGAGTAAAAGAAAAAGGGGCTGTTGCTTTGCCCCTTAAAAGG
>NZ_POZU01000072.1:0-46846 GCF_002914005.1 Campylobacter concisus
CTTTGCTTTAAGCTTGATAGAAAAGAGTATATTTTAAATAAAGATGAATTTTGCATTGGGCTTGTTAATGACGATTTTAAAGGTATCTTTGAGTATCAAAATAAATTTTATAAGACAAAAACACTACTTTTTGACGAAAGTTATGCAAATAAGCTTGAGATATTTGCTGGACTTAGATTTGATGATAAATTTGAGCTTTTGAAATATAAAAAAAATTTAGCTCAAATTTGCGTTTTAAACGAACTTGAGACGACAAATTTATATGAAGGCGCAATGAGAGAAATTTTTACTGAGTCAAAAATTTTAGAGCTTATTTATAAAAGTAAAATACGAAAAGAGAGCGAAATTTCACTTAGTAGAGATGAAGAAAAGACTCTTTTAAAGGCTAAAACGATCTTGCTAAGTCGTATGCAAAATCCTCCAAGCATCAAAGAGCTAGCCCATCTTTGTGGCACAAATGACTTTTGGCTAAAGAAAAATTTTAAGCTATTTTTCAAAGATACGATCTATCAGCTCTTAGCAAAAGAGCGTTTAAAGCTTGCTTTTACTCTTTTGGAGCAAAATGATATCAGCATAAAAGAAGCCGCAAATATCGTAGGTTATGCAAATACTGCACATTTTGCAAAAATTTTTAAGATAAATTTTGGCTTTTTACCAAACAAACTCTTAAAGACCAAAAGCTACTTTTAAACTGCTCTAAATGCCAAATTTTTTATAATCCTAAAAATTTAAAAGAGAGAAATTTGCAAGTTTATATCCATGTGCCATTTTGCGAAAGCAAGTGTCCTTATTGTGCTTTTGGCTCAAGTGATGACGAATTTAATAAGACTAAAGCTTATTTTCAAGCGCTAGTTCTTGATCTAAATTTTCAGCTAAAAAGCCAAAATGTAAGAGAAATTTCAAGCGTATTTTTTGGTGGAGGCACACCAAGTGCTGTAAATGCTAAATTTTATGATGAAATTTTTAGCATTTTAGTGCCCCTTTGTACACCAACAACCGAGATCACTCTCGAGGCAAATCCAAACTCAGCAAGCCTTGCTTGGCTAAAGCATGTAAAAAATTTAGGTGCAAATCGCATAAGCTTTGGTACTCAAAGTTTTTTTGAAGATAAGCTTAAATTTCTTGGTCGCATTCACAGTAGGGAGCAAATTTTTAAAGCTGTAGAAAATGCTGGAAAAGCTGGCTTTGAGAGTATAAATTTAGACCTCATCTACGACACTAAATTTGATACCAAAAAACGTCTTTTAGCTGAAGTGGCAAATTTAAAAGATCTTAATATCACTCACCTTAGCGCATACTCGCTCACACTTGAAGAAAACACCCCATTTGCTGGCAAAAAAAGCTATAAAAAGGATAGCGATAGCCTGGCTAAATTTATGATAGAGCAGATCGAGCGAGCTGGTTTTAAGCAGTATGAAATTTCAAATTTTGGTCAAATTTGCAAGCACAATCTTGGCTACTGGCAAGGTAAAAACTACCTTGGCGTAGGGGCTTTTAGTGTGGGTTTTGTAGATGGCACCAGATACTACGCCAAAACTAACATAGATGCCTACATAGCCAAACCAACATATAGAGAAAAGGAAATTTTAAACGAGAGTGAGCTAGCAAGAGAGCATATATTCTTGGGGCTTAGAAGCATAGTCGGAGTAGATGCTACTCGCTTAAATAAGTCACAACTAAGCAGAGCAAATTTGCTTGTGGAAAATAAAAAACTTGATATTGAAAACGGTAAATTTTATAATCCAAATTTCTTATTAAGCGACGAAATTGCACTCTTTATCGAAGGGTGAATTTATAAAATTTTGAGCAAAGTCAAGATAAAATACAAAGCTTAAATAAAATTTAATAGAGGCAAAAATGTTTGGAATGAGTTTTTCTGAAATCTTAGTTATCGCCATTATTGCAGTGTTAGTTTTAGGTCCTGACAAGCTGCCAAGCGCGATGGTTCAGATTGCAAAATTTCTAAAAATGTTTAAAAAAGGCATAAACGACGCAAAATCAACATTTGATCAAGAAATGAAGATAGCTGAGCTAAAAGAAGATGCCCAAAAATATAAAGAAAGCATAACTAAAAGCACGCAGAATGTGCGCAAAAAGCTTACTTTTGAAGAGCTTGACGAGATCAAGAAAAGCGCAAGCGACGTCACTGAAAGCATACAAAACGTCGTAAGCGACACGAAAAAAACGGTAGAAAATATACAAAATCCAACAAATTTAGTTAAAGATGCGATCTTAAACGATAAAAAAGAGGCGTAATGTTTGAAGAGCTAAGACCCCATTTAATCGAACTTAGAAAGAGACTTTTTATAAGCATAGTAAGCGTTTTTGTCTGTTTTGGCATCTGCTTTACGTTTTGGAACCCACTGCTTGCATGGATGAGCGAACCACTAAAACAGGTATTGCCAGCTGGCTCAAATATCATATTTACTCAAATTCAAGAGCCATTTTTTACAGCAATGAAGGTTGCATTTTTTGCTGGTGTCGTGATCGCGCTACCTATCATTTTTTGGCAGTTTTGGTTATTTGTCGCTCCTGGACTTTATGACAATGAAAAAAAATATGTGATCCCATTTGTAATCTCAGCTTCATTTATGTTTGCGTGCGGGGCGGCGTTTTGTTACTACGTGGTGATTCCACTTGGCTTTGCATTTTTGGTAAATTTTGGTGGCCAGCTCTTTACGGCACTACCAAGCATTGGCGAGTATGTTGGCTTTTTTGCAAAACTACTAATTGGCTTTGGAATTTCATTTGAGCTACCAGTCATTACATTTTTCTTAGCAAAGATCGGACTTGTCGATGACAAGATGCTAAAAGATTACTTCAGATACGCTGTTGTTATTATCTTTATCTTTGCAGCTATCGTTACACCACCTGATGTGATAAGTCAAGTCTTAATGGCACTACCACTCATCGGACTTTATGGAATTTCAATAATCGTCGCCAAAAGAGCTAACAAGAGCGACAATGAAGACGAAAAAGAAGAACAAGACAGCGACGTAGCAAGCGATGAGTAATATAAACGACGTCTCAAGTTATGATTATTTTTTGCCAGAAGAGCTCATCGCAAAAGAGCCAGTTTTGCCAAAAGAAGAGGCAAGATTGCTTGTCTATTTTAAAAATACAAAAGAGATAAAACACTACAAATTTAAAGATCTCTCCAACCTCATCCCAGAGGACGCAGCGGTCATTTTTAATAACACAAAAGTTATCAAAGCTCGCATTTTAGGACAAAAAGAAAGCGGCGGGGCTTGCGAAGTAATGCTAAATCAGCCCATAGGCGAAAATAAATTTAGCGTCTATATAAGAGGTAAAGTAAGCTCTGGTAGCATTTTAAATTTTCCTGATAATCTAAAAGTAAATGTGCTTGAGCTAAATGACGATGGCACAAGAGTGGTAAATTTTACGCAAAATGGCGTTTTGCTTGATAATGTTCACCTTTTTAGTGAGCTTGAAAAGATTGGTCATGTTCCACTTCCACCATACATTAAAAGGGCTGATACAAAGGATGACGAGAGCTGGTATCAAAGTATATTTGCTAAAAATAGTGGCGCGGTAGCAGCTCCGACAGCTAGCCTTCACATAAGTGAACAAATGCTAGAGCAGATAAAGGCAAAGCATGAAGTCGCCTACATTACGCTTCATGTTGGCGCTGGGACATTTAAAGGCGTAGAGTGCCAAAATATAAATGACCACAAAATGCACTCAGAATTTTACGAGCTAAGCGAGCAAGCTCAAGAGATTATAAATTCTAATAAACCAATCCTTGGCGTTGGTACGACGGTTACTAGATGTGTTGAAGAATTTGCAAGAAGCAAGCAAGCAAGCGGCTTTTGTAAGTTATTTTTAAACCTAAATAATAAGCCTATCAGGCAAAACTACCTTCTTACAAATTTTCATCTACCAAAATCGACTCTAATAATGCTAGTTACTAGCTTCATAGGGCTTGAAGAGACGATGAGGATTTATAAAACGGCAGTTGATGAAAAGTATAGATTTTACTCATACGGCGACGGGATGTTGATAATATGAAAGATAAGCCTATCGATATCATAAATAGAATGGAAATTTTTCTTAGTACCATATACCAAGACGCACAAGATACTAAAAATTCCATCATTTTTAGTTACGATCCAAGTTATCCAAGGCTTTTAAAATTTGATGCCACAAATCTCATAAAAACACTTGAAAATATTTGCAAATTTTTCCTTTACTCTACCGAATATGCAGACATTTACATTCTCTTTCAACTTAAAAATTATAGTCCCAAATCTGTACATTTTGACATTAAAATAAAATCTAGCCATAGCGTAATGAGGCCAAGCCACTACTATCTCAGCAAGATAAATGACTATCTAAAAAAAGCAAATGAATCTATGATCTCTCATAATGATGGAGAATTTTTAATATCTTTTAGCGCGGCACTAACAGGCGATAGAGCCATCCAAAAACAAATAAATATCAAAAATCAAACAAATACAAATATCTTAGTCGCTTGCGATGATGATGCTTTGTTCGACACCATTAGTGCTCAGATAAATTTTTTAGGTCTAAAGGTTATCGGCAAAAACGACATTAGCAATCTAATGAGACATATAAAAGATTCTATTTTTACCCCATTTGTTATTTTTATCGATAGTAAAATTTTAAAAAATGAAGCGATGTTAGAAGATATACTTGAGTTTAAAAATATTAAAAATTTTCGTATTGTAGCCATTTGTAAAAGCGATGAGTCAGCTAACGATCTGCCAAATCATGTCACGGTATTAAAGCAGCCTTTTAGCACAGATAGCTTTCAACTAGCTTTTAAAAATTCGCTTGAGAAATAGACCGATTTTTACTTTTTAATTTATCCTAAGATATCTTTTTAAAATAATAGTGGCTGAAATGCTATCTAGCCTACCATTTCGCTTTGTATTTGTGTAAATTTCACTAGCTTCGCTGCTGCTAAAGGCCTCATCTTGATAGACAATATTTGCCTTTACATCAAGAAGTGAGACAAAATGCTCGATGCGCCTTCTCATCTCATCTTCGCTACTACCGCCGATTGGCACACCTACCACTAGCGTATCTGGGGCATATTCATTTACCTTTTGGCTCACATCTCTTGCGGCTTGATTTCTATTTTTTCTAAGCACTGGCTCAAGCGGGGTCACGATCTCGCCAAAACCAAAGGCAAGTCCTATTCGCTTTAGCCCAACATCAATAGCCATAAATTTCTCTCTCATAGCACGCTCTTTACTCTTAGATTTGAAATTTCAACCAACCCTTCAAGCTCGTACTCATAGATGATATCGCCAAATTTTGCCAAAACTTCATCAAGACTTACGCCATTTTTACAAAATTTTAAGATCTCGTTACTAGTTTTTTCTTGCTCTTTTATCTCACCAAAAATTAAAGCAAATTTATGATAGTCATCGATAAGCTCGGCTTTTTTATTTGCAAGCAAAAAATTTGTCCCATCGCTTTCACCCATGCGTTGTGGCAACACATAAACTGGAATTTTAAGCTCATTTGCAAGCCTTGCACTTTGCATCGAGCCACTTTTAAGATCAGCTTGCGCGACGACTAGAGCTTCACAAAGCCCCACAACTATGCGGTTTCGCTCTAAAAATCTATAAGCAAGTGGCGGCTCACCTTCATCATACTCACTAAGAGCCAAGGCTTTGGTGTAAATTTCATTTATCGCCGCTTTATTTTGGCTTGGATAGATAGTATCAAGTCCGCTCGCAAAAATGCCAATCGTTCGTGGCATAGCAGCTTTATGAGCTACGATATCAACACCGATTGCTCCACCACTTACCATGCAGACGTTTGCACTTTTTAGTGCTGTACAAAGTGCCGTAACGCACTCTTTTGTATAAACACTTGCCTTTCTTGAGCCAACAACTGCGATCTTTGGTAAAGATAAAAGTGAAGTATCTCCGATAAAATTTAGCTGTTTTGGTGGATTTTTTAGTCTTTTTAACGGCTCTGGGATAAAATCAAGTCTCATAAAATATCTTTTAAATAAACCACATCAACATCTTTTAAAAGATTATTTTTGCTCTCTTTTATCACCGCGATCGTATTTTTCTTTGGATGTCCAATGGCGATCGCATAGCCTCTTTTTTTAGCCAAATTTACAGCAGCCACAAGCTCACGCCTAACAGCACTAGCCGATGGATCGTCGTCTAAAAATATATCTCTTGAAATGTATGGCTGATTATGTTTTTTTGCGGCTCTTGCTACTGCGGTTTGCGCGATAGTTTTGCTATCAACAAAGACAAAGCCCTGCTCTATCAGCGCCCTATATGCCTTATCCATAGCGTCAAAATCGCTTGTAAAGCGCGATCCTGTGTGGTTGTTTGTGTATTTTGCACGTGGGAAGTCTTTGCGTATCTTTTTTATCTTTTCATGTATGCTCTCAAAACTCTCGTTGATCGTAAGAGTTCCTATCTCTGGGCTATCAAAGTGTTTTGCTTGCATCGGAAGATGTATCATATAAAACTCAAATGTTCTTGCGATATTTGGCGTATCTGGATGAGTCTTTGTCGCTGGAAAAATAGACGGCGTGATTTTTAAGCCAAGCGACTTTATCATACTCGCATGTTCAAATGTCGCCACATCGTCTATTATGATGATGAGCTTTGCGCGCCCTTTTATGCTGGCATTTGGCGTAAAAGGTACCGCTTCAAAGCTATCTTTTTTTATATTCTTTTCTTCGTATTTTGTTTTTTCTATCTTTTTAGTGGTTAAATTTTCAGCTTTTTTAGCTGGCTCGACTTTTATGTTCTCGCTTTTAAATTTCTCTTTTTTTTCTATTTCAGTACTTTTATTTTGATCGACTTTTACTTCAAAATTTTGAGGTTTTAACTCGATTTTTTGTTCGACTTTTGAGCTATAAAATGGCTCTATCTTTTGTTCATTTTCTATTACGCTAGGTTCTGTATTTTTATAACTTGCGAGTAAATTTTTAGTATCGTTTTGCTCTTTTTTTATCTCTTCTTTTTTGGCTTCACTCTTTACTTCAGCTATCTTTTTTTGCTCTTTTGGCTCAACTTTTGAATTTAAAGCAAGCTCACTTTTATGCTTAGGATCGGTAAAAATTTTACTTAAATTTTCATCTTCATCAAATTTTAGAGGGTATTTTCTCTTTTCGTATTCTTGTTTTTTCTCTTTACTAGCAACCTTTGGCTCAGCTTTTTTAGAAATTTGCTTCTCTATCTTTGGCTCATTTGCTTTGCTTATCTGTTCTGCACCATTATTTTTTATACTAAGAGCTACGCTAAGTGCTATTATCAAAATAGCCGCGATAATGCCGATACCAAGATAGGTTTTATTGTGAGAGCGACCTGCACTCTTTTTTGTAGGTCGCTTCTTTGTAGTCTTTTTTTCGCTCAAGGCTTAGTTTTTATTTTGATCTATAAGTTTGCCGTTAGTTATCCAAGGCATCATTGCGCGAAGTTTTTTGCCAGTTTGATTTAGCAAACTTCTCTCAGCTATACCGCGTTCAGCGTTCATTCTAACGTAACCCGCTTTTCTCTCAAGTATGAAGTCTTTTGCAAATTTGCCATTTTGAATCTCTTTTAAAACTTCCTTCATAGCTTTTCTGCTCTCTTCGCCAATCACTCTTACACCGCTTACGTAATCACCATATTCAGCTGTATTTGAGATAGAGTAACGCATATCAGCCATGCCGCCTTGATACATTAGATCAACGATTAGTTTTAGCTCGTGCAAGCATTCAAAATAGGCCATCTCAGGCTCATATCCAGCCTCTACAAGCGTATCAAAGCCAGCATTTACTAGAGCGCAAAGACCACCGCAAAGCACAGCTTGCTCACCAAATAAATCTGTTTCAGTTTCATCTTTAAATGTTGTCTCAATGATACCAGTTCTACCGCCACCTATACCGCAAGCATAGCTTAGAGCGATCTCTTTTGCCTTTCCGCTTGCATTTTGCTCAACAGCGATAAGATCAGGTATACCACCACCTCTTACAAATTCGCTTCTAACTGTGTGTCCTGGAGCTTTTGGAGCGATCATGATGACATCTATATTTGCTGGAGCTTTGATTTGACCAAAATGAACGTTAAAACCATGCCCAAATGCGATAGCAGCATGATCTTTTAAATTTGGTTCAATCTCATTTTTATAAATTTCTGCTTGAAGCTCATCTGGAGTTAAAATCATAACCACATCAGCGCCTTTTGTAGCTTCGCTTACGGTTTTTACCTCAAAGCCTTTTGCTTCAGCTTTTGCCCAGCTTTTGCCACCTTTTGAAAGACCGATCACAACGCTTACACCGTTATCTCTTAAATTTTCAGCATGTGCATGACCTTGTGAACCAAAGCCGATGATTGCTACTTTTTTACTTTGAATAAGGCTTAAATCGCAGTCTTTATCATAATAAACATTTATAGCCATTGTTACTCCTATTATTAAAATTTGGCAAAATTATAACTTTAGCCAGCAAAAATTCGGCTGAAATATACAGAAACTCTTTTTAAGTTTTATGATAATTTATTTTGATAAAATACGCTGAAATTTCAAAAAAAGAGATAACTCAATGAATGAATCAGTTTTTAAAAAAATCAAAGCACTTCCACCATTAGATGACACAGTTATACAAATTCAACGCTTACATGCGGACGAAAACAGCTCAATAAGTGATCTTACAAAAGTGGTCGAAAAGGATCCGATGCTAACAGCAAATATCTTGCGTTCAGCAAACTCTCCACTTTATGGGTTTTCTCAAGAGATCACAACCATTGCAAGAGCTATTTCTCTTTTTGGTATGGCTACTATTCGAGGTTTTGCACTTTCAAGTACGATTAAAAAGAGCTTTTCTATAAATTTAGAGCCTTATGGCATTACTACACAAGATTTTTTAAATATCTCGATAATACAAAATGCACTGATGTACAATTGGCATTCTAAAGTTAATCCTAAAAGTCTAGAAATTCTCTCTCCAGCTTCATTTATGCTTGAGATTGGCAAGATAGTTCTTGCTCACGAATTAGCCGAAAATAAGCAAGACGTCGAATTTAGAGAAAAACTTAAAAATATATCTAGCCCAATCGATCTTGCTCTATTTGAAACAGAAATTTTAGATATGTCAAATGAAGAAGTTACGGCTAAAATTTTTGAACAATGGAACCTTGAGACAGAGCTTAGCAGCTCAATACTCTATTCAAATAATCCAGAAGAGGCACCAGATCATATAAAAGATTACGCAAAAGCCCTAAAAGTGATAAAAACAGCTGTAAATATCTTCAATCAACTTGATGATATAAGCATACAAAATACTCTACCCCTTCTTGACGAATACGGCTTTGGACATGATACGTTTTTAATGGCTGTCGCTAAAGTCAAAGATAATTTGTGAAAGAATTTCTAACATCACTACTAGTTGGCATCAAGGAAAAAGAAGTTTCAAACGAAGATAAAGAGATTTTACGAAATCTCTTAAATCTTGGTGCCGTAAGCTCCCATAAAGATAAATTTTACCTAAACAATGGCTACGTCTGCGGCAAGCTAGACATCAGTCAAAACGCAACTGGCTTTATCATGCCATTTGATAAACGCTTCAAGCAAGACATCATCGTAGAAAATAAAAATTTAAACAACTCTCACCTTGGCGATATCGTGTTAGCAAAGCTTTTGCCGCTTAAGAAAAAACGCCAAAGCGCTAAAATAGTAATGAGCCTAAAGCTTGCCAATGAGACAAGTGTGGTCTATACAAAACGCTTTGGAGCGGCCATTTTAGGAGTAAATTTAAAAACTGGACTAAGCACGACCTTAAAAGCGACGCAAAAAAGCCTAAAGATGCTCCCACTTGGGACGCTACTAAAGATAAATAACCTAAACAACGAGATAGTTGAGGTTTTAGGAAATTTAGAAGACCCATTAAGCGATGAGAAAATTTCGCTTGCTATTTATAATAAAAACGATAAATTTAGCGAGGCCTGCGAGCTTGAGGCAAAGGCTTTTGGCGACGAAGTCGATGCTAGCATGTATCCAAATAGAGTTGATCTAAGAAATTTAGAGTTTTGTACGATCGATCCAGTCGATGCCAAAGACTTTGACGATGCCATATATTTTGATGAGAAAAAGCGAGAAATTTATGTCGCAATCGCTGATGTAAGCGAGTATGTGACCGCATATAGCGCCATTGACAGTGAAGCTAAAAAAAGAGGCTTTTCTATCTACTTTCCGCACATTTCAGTGCCGATGTTGCCGCGCGCGCTAAGTGAAAATATCTGTTCACTAAAGCCAGACGTGCCTCGCCTTGCATTTTGTTTTAAAATTTCACTTGATGCAAACAACGAGGTAAAAAAAGAGGAGCTTTTTGAGGCAATCATCCTTTCAAAAAGGCGCTTTAACTACGATGAGATTGATGAAATTTTAGAAGGCAAAAGAGAGTGTGAAATTTCATGGACCAAGCCGCTTTTTAAACTCACCACAAAGCTTCGCAAAAAAAGACTTTTGCACGCATTTGACTTTAGGACAAAAGAGCTTAGAATGAGCCTTGATGAAGAGGGTCAAATTTTACAAACTAGATTTGAAAGTGATTCCGACTCACATAGACTTGTCGAGGACTGCATGCTTTTAGCAAATAAAGCCGCCGCAAAGCTCATCACAAAGGGCGTTTTTAGAAACCACGCTTCGCCTGATTTTAAAAAGATAGATACCTTACTTGAAGATTTGCAACTTTTGGGGCTTGACTTTACCTACGAGAGTGACCTTGCAAATTTGATAAGAAAGATCCAAGCAAAGGCCGATGAACTAGGCAACCGCGAAGAGATAGACAAGCTCATCATCAAGTCTCAAAAAAAGGCTGAATACTCAAGTGAAAATTTAGGCCACTTTGGGCTTGGATTTGATAGATACACACACTTTACAAGTCCTATTAGACGCTATTCTGACCTTATTTTGCACAGACTTTTAAAGGCTAAAATTTCAAAAGATGAGAAGCTTTACAACTTCTTGCTTTTAAACATCCAAAGCACCTGCGCAAATTTAAGCGAGCTTGAAAGAGAAGCTGACAAGGTAGCCTACGACTTTATGGATAGGAAATTTGCACGCTGGGCAACCGCAAACATCGGTAAAGAGGTGCGCTGCTATGTGAGCGAAAACCAAAATGTCTTGGTTGCTAAGCTTGATGATTATTTTGTTGGAGCTAGGATTTTTATAACAGGATACAGCGCAAATTTGCTTCAAAAGCTCGTTGTAAAGATCACAGAGGCCGATATCGCAAGCGCTAAAATTTTTGCAAAAGTGGTAAGAAAGATCGATGTATAGAAAAGATTTGGAGCTGAATTTAGCAAATGCAAATTTAAGCAACTACTTCTTGCTTTTTGGAGCGGACGAGTTTCAGATAGAGCTCTTTGGTAAGGAAATTTTGAGCTTTTACTCAAGCGAAGACGCGAATTTATTAAGCCTTTATTTTGACGAGTACAACTACGCGCAAGCAAGCTCTCACCTAAGCGAGCAGTCACTTTTTGGCGGCAAAAATATCCTTTATATAAAAAGCGATAAAAAGATCCCAGCAAAAGAGCTAAAAGAGCTCATCTCACTTTGCTCAAAAAGCCAAGATAATTACTTTTTATTTGAACTTTATGAGTCCGACATGAAACTAGTTTTTGATACGCAAAAGGCATTTGGGACAAATTTTGCGAGATTTTTCAAGCCTTCAACTCCAGATGAAGCGATAAATTTGCTAGCTAAAAGCGTAGCTAAAATTGGTCTAAACATAACCAAAAACGCACTTTATGAGCTTTACTTTACGCATAATGAAAATTTATACCTTGCAGCAAGCGAGCTAACAAAGCTAAAGAGCCTAAACACACACATCGAACAAGATGATGTAAAAAGGCTGGTTTTTGGACTTGGTGGGATAAATTTTGATGATTTTTTTAACAAATTTATGGCTCTAAAAGATATAAAAAACGACTTTTTTACTTATCTGGAAGATCCAAATTTTAATGAAATTTTACTTTTAAACTCACTTTACAAAGCATTTTTTAGGCTATTTAAAATTTACTCTTATATAAAGATAAATGGTCGCTTAAATTTAGATGAGGCGATTGGTTATCAACCGCCTGTAAATGTTGCAAATTTATTAAAAACAAATAGCTTAAAACTAAATTTAAACGCCTATTTAGAGATATTTAAAACGCTAAATTTAGCCGAGCTAGAGCTAAAAACAAACACAAAAATGGATAAAGAAATTTTTGTATTATCAACCATTTTAAATTTACAATATCTCATATCAACAGCAAATATTAAGTAACTTTAAGCTAAAATCCACCCTTGTTTAAAGCAAAATCCTTGCTCACAAAGTGAGCTAAATATCCATAAGGAGAAGAAATGAAACATTACGAGCTTTTATTTATTCTTAAGCCGACATTAACGGAAGAGGAAGTTAAAGCTAAAGTTGACTTCGTAAAAGAAGTTATAACAAAAAATGGTGGCGAGATCGCTACTGTCGTTGAGATGGGTACTAGAAAACTAGCTTATACCATCAAAAAATACGAGCGTGGAACATACTTTGTTATCTATTACAAAGCACCACCAGCGCTTCTTGCAGAGCTTACGAGAAATGTAAGGATCACTGAAGATATAATAAGATTTTTAAGCGTTAAATATGAAAATAAACGCGAAATCGCAGCTTGGGAAAGACTTTGCAAAGGTATCAAACAAACTATAAAAAAAGAGCCTCGTGAGCCAAGAGCACCGCGTGAGCCAAGAGTTGAAAAAGTAGACGAGCAAACTTTTACAGAAGAATAATCAAGGATCAAAAATGTTCAATAAAGTAGTACTAGTTGGGAATTTAACAAGAGATATCGAGCTAAGATACACTACTAGTGGATCTGCTATAGGAAATTCCGGTATTGCTGTTACTAGAAAATTTAATACTAACGGCGAAAAACGTGAAGAGACATGCTTTATTGACATATCATTCTTTGGCAAATCAGCTGAGATAGCAAATCAATATTTAAGCAAAGGCTCTAAGCTTCTGATTGAAGGAAGATTAAAATTTGATCAATGGACCGACAACAATGGACAAAACCGTTCAAAGCACTCAATCGTAGTTGAAAATATGGAGATGCTTGGCGGAAATAGCGGAGCTAATGGACAAAGTCAAGGTGGATTTAATCAAAATAGTTCGTACTCACAACAACGAAATAATGGTTCAACTAATAGCTATGGCAATGGTGGATATCAAAATTCAGCACCACAAAGACAGCAAATGCAACCACAAAATAAAAAAGTACAAGAAGAGTACTATGAGGAAAAAATCCCTGATATAAACATTGACGCCGATAATTTTGATGGCGACAACGAAATACCGTTTTAATTTAAAGGATAGAAAATGGCAGAAAAAAGAAAATATTCACGCAAATATTGTAAATTTACAGAAGCAAAAATTGATTTTATAGATTATAAAGATACTTCTCTTTTAAAGTATTGTTTATCAGAGAGATTTAAAATAATGCCAAGGCGTTTAACTGGCACATCAAAAAGACATCAAGAAATGGTAGAAAAAGCGATCAAAAGAGCTCGTCATGCAGCTATTATACCTTACATAGTAGATCGCAAAGATGTAGTTTCAAATCCTTTTGATGGACTATAATTATTTAATTTATTAAACCCCTATTAATGGGGTTTAATCCTAATCTTAAATATCCTAGATTTATGTTCTTATAGATTTTTATTTATTGACTGCAGTTTAAAATATTTTTCAAGTACTATCTATAATTTTGGTTTAACTTACACGAGACAATTAGAATTTATTCAGGTGGATATCTCAAATATATGCTGTCTTTAAATAACTCTATAGCATCAATTTATTAGTTCAAAATAATTTATTTAGCCATATATACAATCAATATCGTTGATCTATATTATTCACAATTTTTACCACGAATCACGCATCATCTATCGTATAGCAATAGCTGTCCACATAATGCTAAAAGACAAGGTACTTAAATGTAAATAAACTTTATTCAATAAATCCAATATTCATCCATTTGGTGTTCATATATCTTGCAAGTGGTATTTATCATGTATTTTTCAAATCAACTGATACCAAACCAACCTAACCATGCAACAATGTTAACTAAAAACAAATTTTAAGCATCCTTTTCTTGACATGTAATAATGTTTTTTGTATAATCTCAATTCTTTTTTAAACAAATGTCTTGCTAGCTCAGTCGGTAGAGCATCTCACTTTTAATGAGGGGGCCGTTGGTTCGAATCCAACGCAGGACACCATTTTTGGGTTTATGACCCTTTCGTCTAGTGGCTCAGGACTCTACTTTCTCTGTGTAGAAACAGAGGTTCAAATCCTCTAAGGGTCGCCAGATATTTTTTAAATTTTAGGTCGCTTAGCTCAGTTGGTAGAGCGCCACCCTTACAAGGTGGATGTCATAAGTTCGAGTCTTATAGCGACCACCATTTTAGGTGCAGCGGTAGTTCAGTTGGTTAGAATGCCGCCCTGTCACGGCGGAGGTCGCGGGTTCGAGCCCCGTCCGCTGCGCCATCTTTTATTCTTTGACTTTTATTTTACCTAATTACTGAAATTCTTAAAAATAGTGTATTTTATTAAAATTTATGCTTTAAAAATTTATACATAAGACAAATTAAAAAATAAAATCTAAGTTATCACCACTAAATCGCATATATTTAAAAATAAATCTTTTACTAAAATTTCTAAATAATTGATACAAGATAAATCAAAAATTAATATTTTTATCTCTAAGTTATCAAAAAATCAATATAATCGTAAAAATTTAATAAGGGAAATTTATGGCATTTGAAAATGTATTAAAAGCGATTGAAGATATAAAAAATGGCAAAATGGTAATTATGGTCGATGATGAAGACCGTGAGAATGAAGGAGACTTGGTCTTTTCAGCGGCAAGCAGCGATATGCAAAAGGTAAATTTTGCAATCACTCATGCAAAAGGTGTACTTTGCCTTGCAATGGATGAAGCAAACGCAAAAAGACTTGATTTGCCGCTAATGGTTTCTAAAAATACATCCAGTCACGAAACCGCATTTACTGTCACGATTGATGCAAAGGAAGCAACGACAGGCGTAAGTGCTTATGAGCGTGATATGACGATTAGACTTGCTGCTAGTACTGATTCGGTGCCTGAAAATTTTGTAAGGCCTGGGCATATATTTCCGCTTATTGCAAAGAAAGGCGGTGTACTCGTTCGAACAGGTCACACTGAAGGATCAGTTGATCTTTGCAAACTCGCTGGCGTTAGCCCAATGGCAGCGATTTGCGAGATTGTAAAAGAAGATGGCACAATGGCAAGACGTGATTATTTGGAAGAATTCTGTAAAAAATTTGACCTAAATATGATAAGCGTTTCTGAATTGGTAGAATACAGACTTAGCCACGAAAGCTTAATAGAGGTTTCGCCCGCAAAGAGTGTAAAAATCTGTGGTTTTGAAGCAAAAAGATATGACATAAAAGATCACGAAAATAAAAATCACGCTGCCTATGTTTTTGGAGAGACAAAAGCGCAAACTAATGTAAAATTTCAAAAAATAAGCAAAGACCATGAGCTTTTAAGCGGAGATAAATTTGATAATTTATTAAAGGCATTGGATTTTTTAAGTAAAAATGGCGGAGTATTGCTATTTTTAGACAGCAATAAAAGCGATGCAAGCTCACAAAAAGATTATGGTATTGGGGCACAAATTTTAAAGTATTTTGGCATAAGCGAAATTGAGCTTTTAAGCTCAAATAAAAATAAAGAATTTGTAAGCCTTGCAGGTTTTGGTCTTGATATAAAAGGCTATAAAGAAATTTAATTTTGTCACGTTCTATTTAATGCGGATATTATCCATCCTAGTAGCAAAATTCTTCACTTGGGAAAATTTTGCCTTTTACATCATTTGCGTAGGATTGCACACTCTTTCTTACAATATCCGCTCCATCAAGATAGCGTTTTACAAATTTTGGTTTAAAGTCTTCAAAAAACCCAAGCATATCAGACCATACAAGCACTTGTCCATCGACATTTACCCCAGACCCAATGCCAATAACTGGTATATGAACTTGCTTTGTTATCTCGCTAGCCACGCTACTCATCGTACCCTCAAGCAAGATGCCAAATGCTCCAGCTTGCTCAAACGCCAAAGCCTCGTCAATTAGTTTTTTTGCCTCGATCTCGCTTCTGCCTTTTATCTTATAACCGCCTTCAAATTTATAAAGCTGAGGCTTTAAGCCAATGTGAGCCATAACGTTTATGCCCTCTTCACAAAGGCGCTTTACTAAATTTACTTGGTGCATGCCAACTTCGAGCTTTACTGCATCGGCATTTGTATGTTTGAAAAATTTCATCGCATTTTTTATCGCTTGCTTTTCATTTGTGTAGCTGCCAAATGGCATATCAGCCATGATAAAAGTATTTTTAGCTCCGTTACAAACGGCCTTTGTATGATAAAGCATGGAATTCATGTCCGTACTTATCGTGCTTTCTTGCATATTAAAACTCATATTTAAGCTATCGCCAACCAAAATAATATCAGCATAATCATCAAAAAGCTTAGCAAATAACGCATCATAGGCTGTTATCATTACAATAGGCTCAATGCCTTTTTTGTTTTTTATATCATTTATGCTTAGTTTTTTCATCTGAGTTTTTTCATTTTTCATTGCAAGCTCCAAGGATTTTTAGCTAAAAGGCTAACAATTTTATCAAATTTTTGCTACAATTACGCCAATTTCTTAAGGACATAAAAATGGGTATATTAAAAAGGCTTGAAATAGATTACTCTTATGACATAGTTGAAGAATTTTTATCTCACTATGCTTTAATGTGCGATTTACTCGAGCCTTTGATAATAAATTTAGGAAGAGCTGATAAATATAAAGATAGTATCTTAGAGCTTACTAGGATTTTTCATAATATTAAATCAGCAGCAGGATTCATGCATCTTGATCCGATATTAAAGCTTACAACTTTAGCTGAAGAGATAACTCAAGAGGCAAGAAGTCTAAAAGGGCCAGCAAATGATAAATTTATAGATTGGTTACTACTTATTAGCGATCAGTTTAATAAATATAAAGATGATGTCGAGAACGATTTTGAATATTTTAGCGTTCTTGAGCCAAAAATCATTGATGTGCCTGCAAAACTTAACTAAATAATTCACTAACCATTTTATTTTTTGGGAGTGACTTGGCTTCGACAGGAGCAGAGTGTGTACGGTGGCACGTCGCTTTGAGCAAAGCGTAAAAAGCTCAAATTAAATTTAAACGCAAACAACGTTAATTTCGCTCCTGCTTACGCTAAAGCTGCGTAAGTTCAGTTGAGCCTTGCTTAGTCTAATTCTAGCTAGGACAAAAGCAAGTAATTTAGCTAGAGTAGGCTCGCAAAGTGACTGCTTGCTAGCTGAAATTTAGTCTTAGTCTAAATTTTGGTTTTGGAAAGTGAGCCTTTTTAGATGAAATTTTCACTTTTGCTAAGCGTGTAGAGGCTGTATGTGTTTTGTTTTTGGACAGGGGTTCGATCCCCCTCGCTTCCACCATTTTATACTTTTTAATTCATTTCAATCCTTTTAAAAACCTTTCAAAAAATACGACAAGAACAATCTTTGATATATATTATTTATTTAAATTATTTTCAATATTTTTAAATCTTTTTAATTGCCTTTAAGGACTTTTTACGGATAATTTAAAGGATAAAATATTGTCCGCTAAAAAATGTCCGTAAAAAATCGTTGCTTGATTTTTAGGGGCTTGTGGGCACCAAAAGGACAAAAATGCCAAAAATTAACCCTCCCTTGACGGACACAGCGATAAGAGCTTTAAAGCCCAAAGATAAGGTTTATAAAAAATCTGACGGGCAAAATTTATTTATTTTTATCGAGTCAAGCGGTCGTAAATTTTTTGCACTCGAATACAAAAGTCCTCTTACATTAAAAACACGCCGAATAGCCCTGGGTAATTATCCTGATCTTAGCCTCTCAGCCGCCAGAGAAAAACGCAGGGAGTTGGCCGCTCAAATACTAGATGGTATTGATCCGCTAGTAAGTAAAAAGAGTAGCAAAACAACACTAAACGATATCGCTGCAAAATGGCTAGATATAAAATCTGCAAACATAACTCCAAACTACTTAAAAAAACAAAATTTAATTTTTAACAAGCACATTGCGTCGTATTTAGGCAATCGGCCATTGGACAATATAAAAGCAGTAGAAATAATAGATGTATTAAAGATCATAGAAAAAGCTGGAAATTTAGAAACCATCAAGCGTGTATTTATCTTGCTAAATCAAATTTTTAGATACGCCGTCACCTATGAGATAGTTGCTCACAACGTCGTGGCCGATATAAATTTCAAATACGCCTTTAAAACCGCAAAGCCTAAAAATTTCCCTACTATCACAGATGAAAATGAGATGCGTACGCTGCTTGTGTCAGTAGACGGATATAATGGCGACATAAAAACAAAAGTTGCACTAAAGCTTGCGATCTATACCGCCATGCGCCCATTTAATGTCAGAGCTGCCAAGTGGGATGAGTTTGATCTATCCGCTAAAATTTGGACAATTAAAGCGGATAAAATGAAAATGAAAGAGGCATTTAGACTACCACTAGCTGATCAAGTCGTAAATTTATTAAAAGACTACACTAAAATTTGTGGGAATACCGAAGGATATCTTTTCCCAAGCGCACTATCCAAAAGCAGACCAATGAGCGAAAATACGTTAAATACAGCACTAAGACGCATGGGATATAGCAAAGACGAGATCGTTTCTCATGGCTTTCGTGCAATGTTTTCAACTATGGCCAACGAAAAAAGAAATGAACATGGCTGTCATGCTGACATTATTGAACGATGCCTTGCACACAAGGACAAGGATAAAGTAAGAGAAGCTTACAATAGAGCTCAAAATTTAGCAGATATGAAGACTTTGATGCAATGGTGGGCAGATTATTTGGATGAGTTAGTAAAATAATGTATAAAATATTGTGTATCATTTTGCATAGAGTGTAAATTTAAAAAACTTTTTTTATAAACCCTGTAATTTTCAAGATCGCTAAAGTTTTTTTGATCAAATCTAAATCGTTACCCATCTAAACTCTCCACTTTTTTGTGGATAGTTTAGATTATGAATTTCATAAAAAATGTATAATAATTTTAGTTTTTTTACATAAAAAATATTCTTTGTATATTTTTTTTAAAAATTGAATCTTTATTTTCATTATATTCGCCGATATCTATATTGCGAATTTTATACATATCATCTTTGATCATTCCGCGTCTCTTTAAATCATCATATTTGTCTATAGCTCTTCTTAGATCCGATTTTTTTTTCAACCTCTCTTTTGCCTCTTTTTTTATAATATTCTTTATTTGTTCAGTCATGCCAATCATGTCTCTTCCCTGCCCTTATATATTGGAATGGAAAAATATTCTTCTATTTATCCTTGCTATATGGTCTTTTAATAGCTTCATATATTCCCTTATCGATGCCCTCAAGTCCGCCTTATCACTATAGTCTTCAATTTTTAATTTTAGCTGTTCCGTCAACACAGTCTTGTTTATATATCTGCCGTGAGTATGCCACTTCTTATTGTCGCTTAAGGTGGATGCTATTTCTTTGGCTCTAGCGGTCTTTTCATTATGCGTGACCTTCCTTTTGTCTTTATGTGTGTTCCAGTCTTTAAATTTGTATTCAACTAGCCATTTTTCCAAAAGACTAATAGATAAATCTCTTGCCTGTTCATAAGTGCGTATTGTTCCTAGGTCTTGTTTTTGCAAAAGAGCAAATTCAGCATCAGATAATGTGCCTTTATTTGATTTATCTATCAATTCATTAAGTTTATCGATATATCCTAGCGCTGGCACCCAGTCGCCATTGTCGCTTTGCACTTGGGGGTCTATCGGACCTAGCGCCGAAAAATAGTCCATATAAATTTTATCTCCCGACATGCAAAAAATAGTTCCGGCCGACATAGCAGAATCTGGGATTAAAAAATAAACCTCTGAGTAATTATGTCTCACAGTATCCACCATTCTTTCTACGCTAACCGCGCTGCCGCCTGGAGTGGTTAATATTATTAGTAATATATTTGCATTTGGCTTTGCGTTTTTAACCATTTCGATAAAGTCCATAAAGGGAGCCTCAAAACTTTCCTCTATCGTGCCGGTATATGATATAACACTTATTTCATCTTCTATCGAAAAAGATTCTTTGAATTTTTTCTCAATTTCTGATATTAAAATATGTAGAACTTTCAAGCTAGTATTATTTAAAGTATTGTTATCTAGAATCATTTCTTTCTCCAAATGTATCGGCAATATATCATATTTTCCATAAATTTACGCGAATTTTTACGCGCTATACGTCAAATTTAGCTATCTCAACTTTTTATGCCCTCTTTTACCAGTGTATGGGTTTACGTTACCTTTCGTGCTGTAGTTATTTAACCTCGTACCGTCTCTTTTGGTTTTATAGTGCGGCATGACGTATGTTCCGTTTTTCTTCATATATCCGCGAACTCTTTGCGCACCTTCGGCTACGCTAGCCAAAACAAATAGCGCAAGCATGCACGCTAAAATTTTCTTTAGCATTATCGTCTCCTTTTAATTCTATATACCGTTTATTTTTTCGTCAAATTTCAGGCTTTATTGGATATTCATCACTCTATAATCCAAGTATGCCTATTACTTTACCCTCAAGTGCAAACAAGAAAATAGGTATTAAAAATATGGATAAAAATTTCATTTAAATTTTTTAAACCCTGATATATCTATCTTTTGTGTGTTTAGCCGATTGTTTGTCGTCGTATATCTAACTATTAGAGTATTTCCGTTAATAATTTGCTTTTGTTGCTCTTTATTAAAATAAAAAAAAATTATATCTCCCACATCGTCTATCATTCCTCTTGATAAAAAAGATTTATTTTTGTCAATCCTTATTTCTATGGTTTGAAATCCTTGCAACTCCTCTATTGATTTGACCTTAAATTTTTCTCCATTTAATAAGCCAATAATAACGCCTAACTCATCTTCTTGTATCTCTAGTGTTTTATTTTTAGGAAAAATTGCTACACGAATACCAGCATCCATATTACTACAAACCATCATGTATTCAGGCTTGTCCGTCATTTCATCTATTCTTTGCTCCATATCGCAATTTGCAAAAACAAAGTTAAAAAGAAAAAATAACGCAAAAAATATTTTTTTCATAATTATTTCCTTAAATTTTCGAAAGCTCTCTAAAAGCTTCCAGTTTTTTTAAAACGTTTTGTTTAAACTCTTTATTTGCGTAAGCTAGCAGATAGGCTATTTTTATATCCTCTCCTACTAGCTCGCGCGTTCCGCCTTCTATTTTTATGCGGCCATACTCGTTTAAGCCGGTAACCTCACCCGGATCCAGCAAAAGACTGTGTATTTTTCGCTCTATCGCATGCGCTGCAGCGGCCATTTTTTGCGATATTCCGCTATACGGGATTTTATTAAAATCTTCTCTTGTTAATTGAAAAATTTTCATAAACTCATCATTTGTCTTTATAAACAAGCGTTTTTTTAAGTCTTCCAAATTTCTATATTCCCTATTCGGATCGTTTTCTTTTATGGCGTTTATGAGTTCGATGTCTTCGCCTTTTGCCGAGATTTGTCCTATGTGATAGTTACCCACGCTGACGTTGTTGCCGTTTATAAAATGCCCGTTTGATACGTTTACTCCGTTAAATTGCATCTCTATTATCCTACGCCATTTCTGCGGTATTTCTTTTCTATTTATCCATTTGTCTATTGATACTTTCGAAGTGTTTAAAACTACCGCCAACTCCTCGTCCGTCTTTATTCTCAAACGAAATTTTAAATCGTCTAGCTCGTCTCTGACAGTCATTTTTATCTCCTTTTTAAAAAATAATGTCTATAATTTCTTGACAAAATAGATTTTTTGTCGTATAATTTCTTAAAAAATAAGACAATATTTTACAAAAATGTTAAATATTTCTTACATTATAGCGTAAAAAAGGGTTTTCGATGGATAAAAAGCAGCACGCAACGCTTGATATAGTAGCGATTACGCAACGTATTGACGCTGCTAGGAGACTGCTTGACTACGGCAAAGCCGCCTTTGCCGAGCAAGTGCTTAACACCACTAGGGTTACCTACTGGAACACCATAAAAGAGAACAACCCGCCTCTATCGTGGATCATACTGCTTGCTGACAAGTACGGCTTTTCGATCCAGTGGCTATTTTATGGCGAAGGCGAAACTTTTAGTAAAAGGAGAAGCGATGTGTAATTCTTCAGGAAAACGTTTTATCGAAATGACCACTCAGAGATTTTTTACTGATGAGAGAATTTTTGAAGTTATGGAAAAAGCCAAAGAGGAGTGCAGGAAATATCCAACCAAATACGCTCAACCCAAACCTTCTTTGAAGTTTAAGAAAAAAAATGAAGAGAAATGTAGTGAAAAACCTACTGCACGCATTCCGCACGATCCTTATGATCCATCTTTGGAAGACTATTTTGTAGATGAGTTATTTAAACAAGCGGCGATGGAAGCAGAAAAGATCGTTCGTAATCCAAATCACTATGTCAATCCAATGTTTAGGAAAAACGAAGATAACTTTGCAGAATTTATAGTGGCTATGGAAAAAGCCTTACGCCTCTGCAAAAAGATAAAAGGATATTAATGTCTAATGTAAAACAACAAGCTAACAAGAAGGCAAGTAAGCCAGCAAGCGACGAGATAAAGGCTGATGAAAAACCAGCCTTAAGTCGCCCTCTTCGTTCATTGTTTTAGCTCCTTTGGGGTTTCGTTTCGTGATTTGATTATATCCCAAAGGAGTTAAAAGAGTGAATTTGATTAAAAAAGGATTTAGGATGACTGAGCAATTTGCCTTAAGCGTTATTGCAGTAGTTGTTTGTGCTTTTGTAGGCGGTGCTATGCTTACGCTTGGCATGTTAGCTTTGTTTTTTAAAAAAAGGAGCTAGCTCATGACAACGATGAGGGAGTATATACGTGTAGATCATGCTAGCATACTTGAAACATGCAAGAAAAATCTACAAAATTTAAGCTATCTTGACCGCAAGCATGACAGGCATGATCGTTTTAAGGTATATGAACACGCCCTTTTCGTTAAACAAAACTACCTTTGCCCACATTTTGATGAAGTGGCAGATATATACTACAAAGCACTTGAATGCGCATCAAGCGAAATCGAGATCGCAGACTACGTCTCAAAGTATACTGGTAAAAACAAAGCTGCAATTTATTTTTATTTTAGGCGTTTTCGTTTTAAAAATCCTGAGTTTGCACATGAAGTTGTAGAAATTTTAAAGAAATTTATAAAAGAAAATAGTCTCTTTTCGGATGTGCATAATGGATAAAATATCCCTCGCCACTCTATTTTCAGGCATCGGTGCGCCCGAGTTTGCCGCTTGCGAAGTATTTAGCGAGGTAAAGACGGTATTTGCCTGCGAGATAGACAAATTTGCCCGACTTAGCTACCTAGCCAATCACGACGCCCCGCTAGCTTTTTACGAGGATGTTTGCGATCTTGACGCCAAAGCTTACGCCGGGCAAATAGATATTTTGATCGGCGGTAGCCCTTGCCAAGACTTCTCAATCGCAGGGCAGCGCGCGGGCGAGGACGGCGAGAGAGGCAATCTGATATGGCAATTTTACCGCGTCGTTAGCGAGGCTTACCCTAGCGTATTCATCTATGAAAACGTCAAAGGCTTTTTGTCTATCAACGGCGGCAAAAGCTATCAAAGTTTTACGGACACCTTGCGAGGGCTGGGTTATCACTGCCACGCCGAAGTTTTAAACACAAAAGACTACGGCATCCCGCAAAATAGAGAGCGATTGTATATCGTGGGGTTTTTGAACGCAGACAAATATCACGCCTTTTTTAACGCACCAAAGCAGGCACTAGAGCTAAATTTGGGCGATATGCTAGATTGCGAAGTAGATGAAAAATACTTTTTGAGCGATAAGATGATCGCATGTCTTAAGAAAAAAGAAAACAACTTTCAGGACAGCTTTGCCCCAAAGTCTTTAAGCGATGTAGGGAATTGCATAATGACTACCGCAGGAAGTCGTCGCACGGATAACTTCATAAAAGTAGTCGGCAAGCTCGACATAAAAGGCAACGACATACTAAAACGAGTTTATGATGTCGACGGGGTAGCTCCTACTATATATACGGCACAAGGTGGCAATCAAGAGCCGAAAATTTTACAACGTGCACGAGGTTTTAATAAGGGTGGCGAGTTTGCAGTTTGCCCTACGATAAGCTCTAGCAGCTTTGAGCAAAACAATCTGCTAAAAAGCGCGCGCATACGCAAGCTAACCCCTAGAGAGTGTCTACGCCTGCAAGGATTTCCTGAGAGCTTTAAAATCGTAGTGAGCGATACACAGACTTATAAACAAGCAGGAAATGCGATGAGCGTCAATATTATAAAGATGATATTTAAGCAAATTCAAAAAGCTAGCATCAAACAATTTAAACTGGCTAGATAGGCAAAGTGATGAGTGATAACATTTTTCAAACGATAAAACAAACAATATCTAAGCATGATTTTAAAGATTTTGTGCAAAGTGTTTATGGTATCGAGTTTAAAAGCGGAAATGCTTATTGTCCGTTTCATGACCATGGTCATAATACACCTAGTCTTGGCATCAATTCTGACTCTAATGGTGCATTCTTTAAATGCTTTGCATGCAATGCCAGTGGTGATATAACAAAATTTGTTGAGTTAAAAGAGCATCTCTCACCACTTCAAGCAGCCAAAAAAGTTTGTGATCATTTTGGTATACCAAATACTATCAACGCAAAAGAGATGAGCGAGGAAGAGAAAGCAGCCTATGAAACACACCAAGCCATTTTAAAGGCTGAAAATGAAGCTCGTATGAAAAAAGAAGCTGAGCAAAGAGCAAAAAAGGAAATTGCCCTTAAAGTCAGGCTAGCCAAGATAGCTCCACAACTTGTGGAAAACAAGCTTAAAAATTACGATCTTATCAAAGATCAAATTTCAGCACTATTCCCAACACAAGTCAATAACTTTGATTCATATAGCCGCGAGCTTATAGGATATAGCTTTGAGCATAAAAGTCTAGCCATCATCATAAGAGACGCTAACGGCGCACCTATAAATATCAAATATAGAGAGAAATTTGCCTATGACACACATAAGGGCGAACTAACAAGTGAGAGAATGCCTGGAAAATGGATAGGAGAAAGTGGTGCACACGCTAGTCCTTTCCCTCTAAATTTTTACGATGATTATAAAGGTAGTAGTGTAGTCATTTGTGAAGGCGAGAAAGACGCATTAAATTTGATGTGTTTTAATGTTTGTGCTTTGACGCTTGGTGGTGTAACTGCTAGCTGGGAAGAATGCAAAGAGCTTCTAAGAGACAAGCATGTATTTATCTGGTTTGATCATGACGAAGCCGGATATGAAAATGCTATAAAGAAATTTTACGAGATCAAAGATGTAGCTAAAAGTGTACGAATAGTGCTATTTTATATGATCGGTAAAAACTTTTCAAAAGGCTATGATATTAGCGATTATCTCTATGATCACGCCTATAAATTTCAAAATGCTAGCCCACTTGAAGTAGTGGCCTTTAGCTGTTTTGAACCAACGAACGTCGTTATTGACGAGATATGCGAATACTTCCCGAACCTTTCGGCAAAACTTGATAAGTTTAAACAAAATCTACCTATCAAAGAATTTCGTCAAATCAAGGCCGAGATACTAGCAAGAGATGAAGAAGGTAATTTTATAAATATCTTTCCAGTAAAAGGCGAACTTGATGACAAGTATGTAGATGAAGTACTAAACAATGCAAAAGAGCTAGAAAGAAAAATGGGTGAGAGATATGAGGAATTTAAAAAAGCTTATATCCAAAGTTTCCTTCTTACTGAACAAGAGGAAAAAAACTTTGAGCGTTTTTCAAAAGCTTTTAGCGATGCCTTCCGTATAAATAAAACCATGCGCACAAACTATCATCAAACGCATATTACGGATATGGTAGCAAGTCTAAATCAGACTTTTTTAAAACTAGGCTACCGTCTGGGTGAGTATAAAAAGAATTTGCACGTTTGGGCGAGTAATCATTTCATGCAGATAGATACAAATGCATTAGCCAAATTTATTCACTCTCATTGGATGGCTGCTGCATATGTGGACAAGAAAAAACAAAGCCGCGAAAACGTCAATAAGATAGTCGAGGATCTAACTAGCCTATCGCTAGATCTAGATGAGATAAAATCTCACGAATCTCGCCGCGTCATAAATTTATTAAATGGCACGATTTTTATTAGTAAAAATGGCGTTATCACATTTAAGAAAAAGCACGACTATAAAGATGCTGCTACAAATATTTTAAAATTTAACTACGATCCTTCGGCCAAGAGCCCAAAGTGGAACAAATTCTTACGCGATATTATGAGTGATGAAGACGACATAAAAACGCTTATGGAGTTTATTGGCTATTGCTTTATTCCTAGCCATGAGTTTGAAAGCTTTTTGTTTTTATACGGCAAAAGTGGCGCAAACGGCAAGAGCGTTATATTAGACACCATCAGAAACTTTTTTGGTGAGGACAATGTTTCATCTCTCCAGCTTCAGCAGTTTGAAGGGCATCAACTTTGCGCACTTACAAACAAGCTCTTAAACATTGGTTCTGAGATCGACAAAAACGGTACCGATAAAGGGCAACTAGCCAATCTAAAAGCTATCGTCAGCACAAAAGATGCGATAACTATAAACCCAAAAAACGAAGAGCCCTACTCTTTGCTTCCAAATGAGAAGCCAAAGCTAGCATTTGCTGGCAATGAAAAGCCAAAAAGTGGCATAGATAATGGCGTTTTTAGAAGAATGTTGCTTATTGTGTTTGATAAAGAAGTAAAAGATAATCAGAAAATAAGAGGCCTTAGTGATCGCTTTAATGATGAGCTAGGAGGTATATTTAATCTAGCTCTTGAAGGACTAAAACGCCTTATTGTTCAGAACAAATTTACTCGCTCTAAACGCATGCAAACCGAGCTTGAAGAGTATAAAGATAGCGTAAATCCGCTTCGTACCTTTGTTAAAGATGCGATTATTGCAGATGCCAACTATTTTGTGCCGTCAATGCCACTTTATAAGGTTTATCTAGCATACATGAACGACAAAGGCGGTAAGCCTATCGCACAAAAGAACTTTGTTCAAGCCCTACGTGATGAACTAACCCTTGCTGGTATAAGTTGCTCTTATGGCCAAAAACGTATGTCTGCAAACTATATTGGAGTAGGCGATAGACCAAGGTGCTTCTTTGGTTTTAGGGTAAGTAGCGACAATCTTGACTTTGATAGTGTAAGGATAGAAAACGGTGGTGAACTTATCATAAACCAGATAAACCACTATCAAGCCAATGGAGCAAAAGCCGATGAAAACTAATCTTTTCTTGTGGCTCACGATGATTTTAACTAAAAATATCTACAAAGCGTCCTATTTTAGGGTGTTTGATAGATGTTTTACATCTGGGTGGCTCACTTCTGGCTCACGATTTTTATTTTTCTTGAGCCAGCAAAAAGCCGTTTTTATGGGGCTTGGCGTGCTGTTGGCTCACAATCTCGCCATTTTTGCCCCTATATTGGTTTGAAATTATTTTTTTATTTTTAAAAATTTTTTTCATAGCTATATATATAAAAAATGATGAGCCAAAGAGAAATCTTAAGCTATTAAATACCGATAAAATCGTATTTAACTGCTGGCTCAAGAAGTTTAAACTTATGAGCCAAAGAATTTATAAAATTACGTATTTTAGGGGTTTGGGGTGGCTCACTATTTTTTAGTGATTATGAGCCACATGAGCCAAGCGAGCCAAAAAAGGAAAATAGATGAAGCAGATGAACGAAACGCAGCAAAAGGCTTTTGAGATATATCTCGAAAGTGCGACGTTTGAGAGCGACTATAAGCCTATTAGCGAGGAGCAGCTAGCTTCAAAGCTTGACGCTCTAGGATTAAAAGGATCAAGCAGCTCTATAAACCGCTGGAAAAAGGATTTTAACTGGGTGCAAGCCTTGCAAAATAAGGTGACGCTAGCCATGAGCGAGGATAAGCAAACTAGAAATTTGCTTCAAAGATCAAGCTTAGAAACTGTAGTTAAAAACACCAAGGTTGATATCGAGCGAAACAATGTCTTGCTGGCTGCTAGCTATGAGATCATGGAGGGCGAAGCAAAGCGCATCGTAGCAAAGCAGCGAGAGACAGGCACACTTAGCGACGAGGACTTTGAGCGAGCGAAATTTATCTCTACCCTCTCAGCTGGCAGAAGCGACAAGATGCTAGACCGCCTAGCCATCATGCCACCAGAGGCTGTTTCAGCTCAGCAGCTTTTATCTCGTTTAAATGGGGTCAAGGTTGAGTTTGAGGACGATGTTATTGATGCAGAGGTGCAAGATGAAAAAGCTAGCTCTTAGGCTTATGCTGGCTTTTACGCTAGTTATTATTTTAGCGATATTTCAAAATTTAGCAAATTTATAAAGGATAGAAGATGAACGTAGGCTATTTTAAACGCAAAAGCTACAAAAACGCTGATGGCGAGGAGATTGGATATATAGGTGGGACTATCATGATCCCATTTTTAAGGCCCATAGAGATCGTGATGTTTGGCACAAGTGCAGAAGACAGGCAGAAAAATAAAGACTTTCCAGGCTTTCATCTTGCCCTTCAAAAGCCAAAAGGCTATGAAGGTGGCAGACAGATAATAGGCGCACTATGGGGCAGAAAGAGCAAGGATGGCACAAAAAGCTACTTAAGTGGTTTTATTGAAACGCCAGTAGTGCCAGGTTATAAAGTATATATAGCTCTTTTTAATGCTGGAGAGAACTCTAAAGAGGGCATGCTATATGATGTTATTTGGAATGCTCCTAGACGCAGTGAACAGCAAGATATACCACCTAGTGAAGATACGAACACTGATTTTTGTGAAGATGATCAAGATATACCATTTTAAGGAAATAAGATGGAAATAACTAAAATTTACGTTTGTAGCCCCTACTCGGTATTTGGGAACAATAAGAAAAAGGCAAGAGAGGTGGCCATCAAGGCGCTAGCAGAAGCCAATGAGTATTTTAACGGCGATGAAAAGTATGAGCTATTTAGCCCAGTTCTAAGTAACTCAGCCTATAGAAATTTAAGCTATGACGAAGTCATGAAAATTTGCCTAAAACAGCTTGATAGTTGTGGCGCTTTATTTGTGCCTAGTGAAAAAACTTGTGATCCAGACATCACTCAAAGCTCAAAAGGTATTTTGATGGAGATGAACCACGCTTTACTAAACGACTATGCGATTTACGACCCGGGCGCGCTTTTCGGGGCGATTGAAATATAGGATAATAAATGACTACAGCAGAGCTAAAAGACGCAGCCATCTTTGTGATGGCTTATTCATTTTTAAAGATGGATAGCACGCAAGATCTAGGACTTTTCATTAATGAAAAGGCGAGCAAATTTATAGATGAGCTGATTGAGATTATGTCGCCTATTGTGCAGCACTACTATGCTTTTAAAGAGCGTATAGAGCTTCAGATAACAGCCCTTGAAAACAAGGCCAGCATTTGCAAAAGTGATTTTAGCACCACAGCACCACAACTTGCTTGTGACCTGCTCTATCTAAAATTTGCACCAAATAACCGTAAAGGGCAGAGATTAGCACCCATGCTGGCGGAATTTTACGCTTGCAATAAAGATAAGATAGCGTATATTCTAAACAAAAGTTACGACACGAAATACAGCAAGGAAGCCGAGGACAGCCAAAACCTCGCCTATTTTTACATTGAAAATATTTAAAGGATAAACTATGACACCACTTTTACCTATAACAGATCCTATAACGACTAAGCAGGCCTGCGAGCTTTTAAAGTGCAATGCCGTGACCTTATGGCGCTACGTCAGAGATGGTAAATTAAAAAGTATGCCATCACTCGCAAAAATGTCCTCTACTCCACAAGCGAGATCATGGCATTTCTTGAAGCCTCAGTAGTTTCACCATCTAGAGCTTAAAGCTCTATAAAAGACTGAGTATGAATGCAATTTTGGCCATAGTTATGATAATACTAAAAATCTAAGACCCAAGACTAATTACCAACACTCTTTAATAGTGACTTACAAGCTTGCAATTACAAATAAACACACAAAACTGAGCGGCGAACTCGCCGCATCTTATTGCAAAATCTATCAAAACATCTTTCTTTGATACCGTTAAAAATTTCTATAAGAGCATTTAGTTACGATTGCTAGAAATTTTAGCGCAACTGCATTGATCGCAAGCTCCAACGCTGGCGCGCCCAAGCGGCTGGCTTGCCAAAGAATTTTTTACTTATTTTTTTATCAGCAGGTTAGATAAAAGTACGTTTTTTGGGCTATTGTCGCCATTTTAACCGCTCACAATATGAAAAAAGTTTGAAAAAATTTAAAATTTTTAGTGTGACTGTAGTATTGTATGGCGCAGGCCAAGTGGGTTCATAGCCCCCCCTATCAAAGATTTTATGGCCAGCTTTGATCTAGCAGGCAGCTCACACAAACCAACCAACACATCACACTCCAGCCAAGCCCACATAGCTAGCACGCACACAAAGACCAATAGACACATTAAATTACCTCGTAATTTTTTCGTAATCCTAATCACAAGCGATAAACAATCCACAAATTCTCACGTGTTTCGTCCAACGCTTTGCCGTCTCAGACGCACCAGATCAAGAACCATACAAGTTTTTATCTCAAAGCTCGCACGTCCAATCATTCCGTATCATCTCGCTATCAAACCATACAACGCAACTGTAAAAGAAATTTTGACAGTTGAGTTTTTGCACTCTCACGCTATTAAATAGCACAACAAAAATACCAAGGCCAACGCACCAAGCCAATAATCTATAAATTTCTATCCAAAGCTCACGCATCCAAGCACCATACACCACACCAAAGCTTAAAAAATAAAACTAATCTATCTTTCAAAAAGCCACTCTAACCTTAAACAAAATCGCCATTTTTCATAAAAAATTAGCCAAATTTACTCGCTCTAACCTTAAACAACTTTTCTTTACTACACGCAAGAGCCGTATTTTAGGCACTCTCTTATTTTTAGTATTGAAAAGTATAATTTTCATGAGTAAATTTTCACACCATTTTTTGACCATTTTTGCCAAACTAACCTTAAGCCATTTTTCTCAAAAATAGACAACGACCAGCGTGCAAATTTTCATTTTTTTACACAGCAAATATCCGGCCAAAATAGACGCCATACACCAAAAAACAGCGGCGGCCTACGCACCAAAAAGCTACAAATATGTAAAAATGGGCTGGGATTACTCTCAAAAACTCACACACTCACCCCACCCCGACAAGCCATCTCATTACTTGCTTTGGCCGCTATTGGTGTTCGAACTTACGCCATCGCTCCTAAGTGAAAAACCGGCACCGCCCCGCCACTTGCTTGCGATCGCCCTATGATAATCTTTACCAACATCCTACTAATTGAGGCGGACAAACCCTAAACTAAACACAAGCCGAATAGTTTGAATAAAAAATTGATAAAATTGCACAATTATAAAAAACAAAGGTTAGACATGCAGTCCAAAGAGCTTAACGATCTTTTTTCAGTAGATAGACTAAAAGCATACGCTAGTGATGATGAGCATAGAGCAAATCTGCTGCTTATTGGCCAGCTAGCACCAAAACTTGGCATCATCGAAATCATTACAAGAAATAAAACAGCGCAAATTTTAGGAAACATAGATAGTGTTTTCATATCACGCCAGACTTTTGGTTATTGGTGTAGGCTAATAGATCAAAATAAAATACACAACGATCTACTAGATCTACGTGAATTAAATTTATCAAAATACTCTAAATTTAATAGGCAAAGCAAAAGTACTATGCTAAATTATAAAAAAGTAAAGATATGCTATTCACTACTTCTAACTATTAGAAATAGAGCCTTACATTGGGAAAATCTATATAAGCTAAATGCCGATGGCACACCACGTATATCAACCAACTTAGATGGCATAGTAGCAGGTATAGATCCTGAAAATTTAAAGCTTTTTATAGATGATATTTTATGCTGTTTTAATGAAGATTTAAAGGGATATCTTGAGTGAGGGCTTTAAAGCGCCCCCGGTGAATTGTAGGTTAATTATAACCGAAATCTTATTAAAAGTAAAGGAGCTCCCATTACTCTGGAAATTTGATTTTAGAAATTCCAAAAGCTCTTCCGCCCTGTTTGCTTTGTTTTAGCAGCTCGATGTTCAGCTTCACACCATCAGCACTTGCGTGCTCTTTGATACGTTTAAATTTGGCCTCTGCTCTTGCCTTAGCCTCGCGCAGATCCGCTACGCTTAGTTTTGCGACCCTTTCATTATGAGCTTTTGCCTTTGCCATCTTCTCTTCATCTTTTGAGTTTGGTATCTTTACAGGCACGAGTTCTTCGTACTCTTTTCGCGCCTTTTTTAGCTCCTTGCCGTACTCTTTTTCTTTATTAAACCTTCTTACACCAATACCCCTTGCCATTATGCCGCCATATCCTAGATCATCTTTATTGTAGTCTTTAGGTGCCACATCTAGTCCCGTGACATCGGCAGTTGCCTGCGCACCTAACTGCTGTCCGTAGCGGCCAAGAGGAGAGATTGGTGGGAAGTAGCTTTTAGTTAGCTCGAGCACTCTTTTGGTTATTTTTTCGGCGACTGAGTCCTCTTCACCCTCTATTTTGTAGCCTAGCGTGCTCTTACCACTTGCTATATTTATTGCTCCTCCGACAAAGCCTCCATTAAACTCTAGTTTGTCAAATCCATCAAACCTAAAGCCAGGCACCAAGCGGCCAGAGTTAAAATACCAGTTCGTATTACCAACTCTCATCCAGCTTTTTACACCTACAAGGTTTGGTAACGTACCACTTTCGGCCCACTCCGGCTTTGCTAGGTTATCTCGCTCATTATCAGCGCCCAGCCATGCGCTGCCTCCGCCGTAGGCCAGTACGGCTTGCATCATCAAAAATCTATCTGGCCGCTTTAACGCAGCCTTTAGCACCATCGGAGTTGATTTTACAGCATAGTGTAAAAAAGGCTGAACTCCGCTTTTATCCAGTAGTTTTAGCGTGCCGTTAAAGTGCGTTGAGTAGTCCACGTAACTATACTGCGCGTCTTTCATTGCTGCCTTTAGCTCATTTGCACTAAATTTGCTAAAGTCATTTACGTCAAAACCCTTGTCTTTGGCAATAATTTCAAGATTTTTCTTAAACCTAGCTATTTTAAATACCTTATCCTCCATCGAATATAGATATCTAGCTTTCTCTCCACTCCAGCTACCCTCGGCCATATATGCTTCTTTTAATGCCTTGGTTAAGATATTGCCTTTTGACTCGCTTTGCAAAGGCTTTACCAGACCTTCGAGATCGTTTAGATGACTATCAAGTCCTAATGAATTAGCCAAATTTTCCCATTTTTTAAACTGCTTATCTCCTCTCATCCATGCGGCCGTAGTTTTAATTGCTTCATTAAAATCTCCATGCAAAAACGCAAGAGCCATATTTGAGCCAAAGTTATAAAGATGCGTAAATGGGTTTTTTACAGTAACGTTTACTTTGATATGGTCGATTAGTTTAAAGTATGAGCCGTTAAATTTAGCCATCTCTCGGCCTAGCATCTCAGCCTCGGCTAGAGCATTTGCGACATCTTCAGGGATGTATTTGCCAGCTAGTGCTCCATACTTCTTTATACCTCCGCCTGCACTTTCATCACTCATCTTTACCCATTTTAGCTCATCAACACCTTCAGGTGGCACATCTTTAGCAAATTTATCTGCAAAAAGCTTTAACGTCTGAGCCTTAAGAAGCTGCTTTTTTTGCTCTAGGATCGTGTTTGTGACCGCAAAAGCCGCATCGTCTTCTATCTCTCTTAGTTGTTTTTGCTCCCAACTCATCTGTTTTCTAGCAAAAAATTTGCTTTGCTTTAGTGCCTTTGCGATGCGGCTATTTTCTTTTGCTTCGTCTAGGTGCTTTTTGTAGTAGTGTTTTATGTAGTCTTTGATGACGTTTTTTGACTCTAGTGCACCAACATCCACCAGAGCTTGTGCGCCGTCATCGATAGTTTTACGCACTTTTTCGTATAGCGGTCTTACATATTCTGGCAGCTCTCCTGGATCCATCTCACCATCAAGTGCCTTAAACATCGCCTTTCTATTGCCAAGACTTAGTTTGCCAAGATACTCTTTAAACTGGCCAGCTTGCGTATATATGGCAGCTGTTGTTCTATGATATTCTCCTAGCAATTCATCTATCTCTTTGGCATGCTCTCTGATATCTAATAACTTGCCAGCAAATGGTATGTTTTTATCAGTCCACTTCGCAGCCTTGTCAAGTCCATCACTAGCCTTTTCAAAGGCACTGTCAACCTTTAGTGCCCAACGATCTAGCAGCTTACTTGATCTTTTTTGGATCTCTTTTAATGGACATTTTTCACTCATTAGCACAACCTCAATCCGTCTTTAATATTTCCATCTTTATCTAGGTTTTTAGCCTTAAACTCTTCAAATTTAGCTACAGCCACCTTATCTCCACTCTGAGCTGCCTTTTTTAGCTTGTTTAGCTCAGCAGTCTTTAGTATCGCCTCTTTTTTGATAGGATCTAGCTCGTTGCGATACGCTGCCTTTACTTCAAAGCTCATGTTTTTTAGCCTTGCTCTATCTCCTACACCAGCTAACTCCTGAAGTGCATTCTCTTTTATAGGTATACTATCTATTTGGGACTTTGCGTATGCATCTACTCTTATATTTCCATCTTCTGCTATATCTATAAAAAATCTCTTTTTGTCTCCATCTTTACCCACCTTGTCAAAGTAAATTTTGCTTTCATTGATTACTTTGAAGTCTGCATTTTTTATATCGTTTTTTAGGATAGTTAGCTGTTTATTGCTTAAATTTATGCTTTTACCAAGCTGCTGGGTGGTTATCTCTTTTGTATCAAATTTACTTATCAGCCCGGCTTTAAAATTTGAGTCATTAAAGCTCTCTTTATTCATCGCTGCTATACTCTCGTCTAGCTCTTTTTCGACATTTGGATGCTCGCGCTTTATCTCCTCTATCCTACGACTATAGCTTATACCGTCCTCTTTGCTTACGATCGTTTCATTTGGGTTCACGTCAAAGGTTTCGTGCGGATGTGCTTTACCATCTAAATTTAACCTATTTTGCACATTTCTAGCTTCCGCTTCTCCGTGGCTTAGACGGTAGCTCTCGTCTTTTGCGCCGGACCCTCTAGCAAAATCCTCTATCTCTTGTATAGCATGCTGCGCTTCGTGCATGAGCGTCGATTTGTCGCCCAGATCGCTTAGCCCTATTTCGTTACGCGCCGGATCATAATACCCCTCCGCCCCTGATTTGTAAATATTCGGGCTATCGCTAAAGTTCCCGTTGTTTTTTACGTGTTTGATTTGCGCGCTATCAAAGACGACAATTACGTTATCGTCGATTTTTATACCGTCGTAGCCCGCCTTTTTTAGCTTATTTCGTAAAAAATTCTTGCCTACGTCGTAGTCGTTTTTGTTTAGCACGGCGGCTAAAACGTCTACTTCACCCGTGACATACCTGTCATAATATTTATCGTAAACAAAATGTGCCAACTCGTCGTTGTCTGCATCTCTTAGCGTATGTACGTCGTGAACTAGCATTTGATTGGGAGTTTGAACATAGTCGCCGTTTTTATCGTAAAGCATAAATCCCAAATGATCTTTATCGGCTATCCTAAACTCGCGCGCCCTTAGTTTTTCCATAGCCTTTCGCCAAATTTGACGTTCGGATTGGAACTCTTTAAAAGCCTTCTCGCTTAGTCCGAAAATATTTTTTAACGTATCGTAATCATTTATTTTTTCTATTTCAAAAGGTTTTGTGATTTTTAAATAGCCGGGTATCAGCTCGGCGCTCGCGTATTCGTTTGCCTGCTTTTGGCTTACGGTAAACCAAAAACCGTAGCCGCTGCCTTCAGGCTGTCTTTTGAAAATATCGAGCCCACCCTCGTTGCTTCCGTGATAAAACGTTTTCGGGCTTCCGTCGGAGTTTTTCGTAATAGGCGCGCTATCCTTATGCCACTCTTTCAAATTTACGTCGTATTTGACTTGCGGATTGCGAAACTCCATAGACTTTTTAAGGTTTCTATTAGAGTAGAAGGATATAATGGAATTTGGATGGGATGCGGAGATCCCATCCGTTTTTTCATATACCACAACTCTAAATTTCACACCTTCTTTATTACCCCATTCATAGATCCTACCACCATGCTCGTCTATAAAAGGCTCTTTAAATTTTTGCAGATACTCTCTTATATTTTTACCAATATTCAAAAGCTCACTTTGTGTTATTGCACCTTGCGCCTCTGGTTCTAAATGTTTTTTTATATGTATCGCTCCACCTTTTTTGTTAGAACCCTTTTCAAACATCAAAGCATCATCTATCTTTTCTAGATCACGCCTTACCAAAGTAGCACTCTTATCATTATAAGTTACATTATATATCCCCCGCTTTTCTTTTTGCACAGCGTCTTTTGTGCTTAAAGAAGCCTCTTTTGGTATATCATCGCTTATCTTTTTAACGCTAATATCCTTTAGCTCCGGATATGCTTTAAATAGCTCTTCATGCTCCAGTAGCTCACCTAGCTTTCCGCCACTTTTAAAATTTGGATTTAGCCTTGCCTTGCTGTCTCCTATCTCAAATTTCCAAGCACCGTCTTTATCCTTAAACCACCCCGTCTTTTGCCAGATTTCTACCTCGTCCACGCCCTTTTCGAGCATTGCTTTAGCCTGATCTAGCTTGCCGACGTTTGCCGTGATCGCTTTTTCTCCAGCAAAGGAATTTATGCTTATGTCTTTGCCATTTGAATAAAGCTTGCCTAGAAGTTTAGGATTACCTTTTGCCATTTGTGGCATCTTATTAGCTACACCCAAGATCTTATTATAAAACTGTGGTGTCATCTTTCTTGCAGCTATTGCCACCGCTTTACTTCCTGCAAGCCCTGCTATAAACCCAGCAGCAAATTTCTCTGGATTAAAGCTTCCATCTTCATCGATAGAATTTAGTGTGCCACCAACCAAACCACTTGCTATGTGAGAGTTAGCATTGATATTTCTGCCACCTTTTGGATTATATAAGCTTCCAAATTCCCGCTCAAAGTCTTCCATATCAGCATATTCACTGGCTTTTTTATACTCATAGCCTAGTGCATCACTGCTTTCAAGATCAGATTTTAGTTTATTAAAAGTAGCCTCATCCATTTTGCCAGCTCTTATCTTTGCGACGTCAGCTTTTGTAGTTAAAAAATCAGCCTTATAGTTTTTTTCATAACCTGCTGGAGTTAGTTTATACTCCCAGCCGCCAACTCCTTCGTTGCTTTCAATGGTTCTATCAGTTATTCTATTTTTTCCATGCCTTGCATCTTTAGATAATACATTTTCTCTGTCGCTTAAGAATTTATCAACATCATATTCATTTACAAGCTTTTTATACTCTTCTTGTGTTTGTTTTGGTATAATCTCACTTGGCAGCCCAAGCTCACTATTTGATTTGCTGCCTGGCTGGATGAAAGTTTGGATAATGCCAGCATTTTTAGAGTTTTCTCTGCTAATCCTATCAAGACGTTTTATATCTTTTTCTTTTACTTTTGTCGCATGTTTTACTTCGCCACTTTCTTTGTCAACTGCCAACTTGCCTATTTTATTGTCGCCAACCCTTTTGACTATTAACGCATAATCAAGTCTATTATTATTAAAAAAATGTGTAGGCTCATTTTTTATCTCTTTAACTAATTTAAAAACATCACTTGGCTTTTTAAACATTTCAGGGTGCTTATTAGCAAGATAATCTAAATCCGCACTAATCTCATCAGTTGTTATCTTTGATAAGTCTCTCACATTTGGAGCCAAGTCCATTTTTACATTCAAATCACTTTTTGGCTCTGGGCTTTCTTTTGTGATAAAATTCTCGCCTCTTATCTCATTATCGCCGCTTCCTTGTTCTTCCACCATTTGCTTGCTTGCAGCTGTGGCATCAGTATCGCCATCTGTTTTAAAGGCTGGTCGCTGCTCCATTTGCTCATCGCTCTGGGCTGTCCGCTTTGTCTGGCTAGCGCTTGAAGTATTGCGTCCGCCTTGGCGTAGTATTTGCTCATCGCTTGCTTGTCGTTCTCCTGTTCGGCTTGCATTATCGCCGATATCAGAAACGCTATCTGATAATCCGTTATTTTTTGCTTCTTCATTGACAAAACCACCCCCTACTTCATCTCTATCTCTGATCTCGTTAGCTACTTCTCTTTGAATTTTATTCTCATACGCATCAGCTACTTTTGAATTTGCATAGTCTTTAGCAATGTTTATATCTTTATTTATATATGCTTGTGTAAAGGCCTGCACACTCTCATCACTAAAACCTCTTTGTTTTAGCCTTGTGGCATAAATTTCTGGAGTATAGGTCTGTGCTACAATATCTTTTTCAAGTGCATAAAATATCCCTTGTCCGGCAAGTCTAGCATCAACATCTGATCCGTCATTATATGCCCTAGTGTAGTTTATTTCATCTACACTTGGCTTAAATTTAGCATTGATTAGCTCTCGTGCAGCACTTGGTGACATACCTTGTTTTTGATACTCGCTAATTGCTTTTTGAGTATCTGCATATCTTATGGCCGATTGCTCCCTAGCGTTATTTATACTAACTTGTGCGGCTTGTATCTTCTCGCCATAAGCTTTAGCATACTCTCTTTGGATCTCAAAGTTTTTAAATTTAACTATATCTGCATAAGTGTCTGCATCCGTCCAGTCGCTTCTTTCTTTGCCCTGCATAGCCTCTTTTAATACATTTGTGGCCGTATCTTCATCAAGTCCCGTCTCTTTTGTGGCAAATTCCCTAGCAGTCATTGTCTGAGCCTCTTTTAACTCAGTGCCCACACCATCTCCACTGGCACTATTGCTGCCATCTAAAAACTCACTATTTTCGGCACTCTCTATCGCATCAGCCTCGTTTGCCAATTTATTTGCCTGACGCTTTGCTATGAGCTTACTTATGCCACTTACTCCATACTCCATCAAAGGCCCCAGGATCGCTCCGCCTACTGCACCAGCAACTACTCCTTCACCTATATCTCTATCTCCACCGTATGCAGAAACGCCACCTGCAGCAGCTCCAGTTCCAGCATAGTAAAGAATCTTTTTCCCCCATTTTGCAGAGCTACCCAAAGGTATAAAATTTATAGGATCTATAAAACCGCCAACCAAACCACCAGCCAAGCCTGCGACGTTCCATTCTCCTGGATGAGCTTGAGCCCATCTTTCATCAGCCTTATCTATTCGCTTGATTTCTTTATCTGCATACTCACTAAGACTACTTTTTGTCTTTTGCTCAAATTTAGCTTTTTCGTCTCCACTTATTTTTTTGTTTAGATAGTTTTCTATATCTTTACCATAGTCGTTAAATTTAGAATAGGCATTAGCTGTCTCCAAAACGGCCTTTTTGGTGTCGTCCCAACCACGCCTTATCCATCCGCGACTAGCGTCATCGTTCATCTGCTCTATTTCATAATCGCTCATATTTTCGTATGCACCTTGTGCTGCGACACTCTCGTTTATGCCTCTATCTATTAGGCTTTGTTTTTTGGTTTCATATTCTTTTCTAGCCAAGTCTCTTATAGCCAAAGGGCTAAATCCAAGTCCTTCAAGCTTTTTTATATTATCATCGCCTAAAAATTCTCTTGCAGTCATTATAATGCTCCATCTAGCAAATAATCTTTTGCAAAATTTGGATTTTTTGCACTACGCTCCCGATATAGTCTATTGCTCTCCGCTAAATCACCAGTTTGTTCCCATAGCTTTTTGCGTACTTCTTTACGCAAAAGCTCTGGCGACATCGCATCTATTTTTGCTTTTCTCTCGTTTCTATCCTTAGTGAGCTGATTTACAGCAGCAGCTGGGGCGTAAAATCTACCGTCATTGCCTTGTCTTACTCTTCCGGTCGGATATAAAAATTTAGCCGTCGACTCATCTACTACGACCTCCGTATCGCTTCCTCCCTGCTCACGCCTAATCGCCGTTTGCACGTTTCCAAAATTAATCACATCTTTATCGCTGAGCTTAACCCAGTCGTCGCCAAATTTATCTTTTAGCTCGTCTTTTAAAATTTCGCGGTAATAATTCGCCTTTTGAGAACCACCCGTCTCTTCGCCACCTCTTTGGGTTAAGTAATTATAATAGCCGTTTAAAGACTTGGCTTTGTACCAATCCACTTCCCTATCTCTATTTGCTCTTAGCTCATCTATACTTAGCTTTTTCTCATTAAAAATGCGGTCTTTTTCATCTTTATCTTTTTGATACGCTAGCTCATCACCTCTAGCTTTCATAGTTTCTGCATGCGAGTTTTTTCTAAAATTTAGCTCATCGTTTCTAAAAAGCTTTTCCTCTTGATATCTCTTGTTATCATCATCTAACTTTTGACGATTTAGCCCTATATCTGCTATATCCTTTACGCCATTTGCAACAGCACCAAGCCCAACAGCATATCCAGCTTTAGGACTTAGTGGACTTAATTCCGGACGTCTTAAAAACTCTATGTTAAAGTAGCCCATTTTTCTTTTTCTCCTCTTCTTCCTTGTCGATCATACCAGCAGTTGATCTGGCCCAACCTTGTTCCAAGTTTTGTTGCATCTGTTTTTGACGTGCTTTCTCATCTTTTAAAATTTGCAAATTTAGATTATAGTTTTTCATAGCTAGATCATTTTGCTTTTTAGCCTGCTTTCCTTGCTCTACTGCACTCCATATCCCAGCACCAGCACCAAGAAGCGATCCAAAGGCCTTTAACCCATCAGCATTTTCACTAGCCTTAGCTCCTAAATTTTTTAAAAAATCCCACATTTCTTAGCTCCTTTTTTAATGATATTATTACTAGGACATTTCCTAAAAAACGTATATTTTTACTATGCCATAGCTCCACCACTAGCACTATTTCTACCAGCGCCGTTTCTATCATGAGAGCTATTTCTACCAGCATTGCCATGTTTTTCAGCCTGTCTTTGTCTACTTTTTTCACTACGACTCATACCTGAAGAGCTACCACTAGAACTACCATGTTTCTCAGCTTGCCTTTGTTTGCTCTTATCACTACGACTCATCTTTGAAGCTTTATCAAGATCCCTAGCCATACTTCTAGCCATACCCAAAGCACTATCTCTTTCTTTTTTGTTTAGTCCCTTTTCTTTACCACTTACTAGATTGTCGCCAACTTGACCTATATACATTCCAAATTTAGTTTTTATGCCAGCTATTTGCCCAGTTCTTTGATAGCTCTCTTTATCATATGCCAAATCTTTTGTTGGTACACCACCAAACACGGATTTTATTCCATCCAAAAAAGAGAGTGGTGCTTCATATATCCCATGACCTATCTCATTAAACCCTGCTATATCACCACCAAAACCATAGCTTATATCAAGTCCACTAGCTACTTCAAAGGCTTCATCTAAAACAGAGCCTAGCACCATACTAAGCCCTAGCGTAGCAAATCCGGCTTGCAATCCTAAAGCCTTACCTAAAAGCCCTGCGGCCACATCTGCAATTTTTGCAGTTGAGACCTGGCTTACGACATCTGCTACAACAGCACCACTTACTTTGCCATCATAAGCCCATCCAGCAACTATCGCACCAACAACTCCAAATTTTGTATATGCTATGTTTTGCAAAGTCTGTTTAAAAAAGCCCTTTTGCCTTTGTTCTACCAACTCTCTAAGGAAATTTTTATCAGTAGCGGTTCTTTTACTAATAGATCCATCATCCATAGCAAAACCGATCTTGCTACCGCTTTTTTCATGTAGCCTATTAGCTAGCTTTACTATCTTTTCAGTATCTTCACTTATCTCATCATATATCTCTTTCTCTCGCCTCTTTTCATCGGCTGTTTTATAAAAGATTATTTGCATAGGCATCAGAGCAAACTCAACAAAATCCTCATTAAGCTCCATCATAGACGAGATCTTATCTACAAAAAAAGGTAAAAAGATAGAAGTGTAATTTATATTAGAAATCCTGCCGATTGCATAAGCAGCACCGGCAGCAAAGGTATTAGCATAAAGTTCTCCGCCAGCTAGATAGCTAAAAAGATCATCTGGCTCTTTGTTTGTTATGTTTAGTTCGTCATCAAAGGCTATAAACTGGCTCATTTTACTCGCTCAGAAATGCTCCCTTTGGGGCCATTTTGCTCATTTTACCCGCTTTGCTCAGAAATACCCCCTTTGGGATCGCGTTGCTCATTTTATTTTAGGTAAATTAAAATTTTTTACCTTTTTAATATTTATACCAGCTCTTTTGATAATCTCATCGATTATATTAAAGAGGTATTCAAACATATCCGAAGGCACACTAAGATTTCCATTAGAAACATTTTGCATAAAATCGCCAGTCATCATACCAGCCTTTATAATTCTATTATCGTTTATCTGCTCTTTTATGGCCACTTGTTGCTCTTCAGCTAGCTTAGTTTCGGCCTTTGTTTTTTCAGTTTGAGCTCTTGTAAGTTCTATTTGCATTTGCAAATTTTGTTTATCAAGCTCCAGTCTATCTCTAAGCCCTTGGTTTTTGAGTTCCAAAGCTTCAAGCTCTTTTTCTAGCGTTAAAGCTTTGGTTGCAACATCACCGGCTGCATCCATAGCTTTTGTCGTAAAGGCAATCGTCATCTCAGCCATAAGCGAGGTTATAAATTTAGCCCTAGCATCATCTGTTATTTGAAAGTTATCAAACTCGCTTTTTATATGAGCTAAAGCTTTTTGATATATCGAGCGCTCTCCAGTGCTACTTGCCAAAATTGCTTCAAAATTTTCTACAAAATTATCTTTATAATTGATCGCACTCACGCTAGTCCCTTTCTTATTCTGTCTAATTTATTTAACTTTAGTCTTTGTGTGGCAATATCATCTTGTAAGTCACCAACAATGTTCTTAATACCGTTATTTTCTATGTCGCCTATCCTGCTAGATAGCGCATTTATGGCATTATTTATATCACCAAATGAGCTCTCATAAGATAAAACCTCACTTTTTAGCTCATCTATTTGTATCTGTTGCTTTTTAATTTTTTCATCTAATTCTTCAAATGAGCTCTCATAAGACAAAACCTTACTTTTTAGATCATCTATTTGTGTCTGCTGTTTTGTGATTTTTTCATTTAGCTCTTCTATTGTCATACTGCCTCCGCTCTTCTTCTCCAGCCATTGGCATAAACTCTTAAATTTGGATTTTGCTTAATTAACATGTTGTAGTGTTCAAGCTCCGCTCTATCAAACTCTTTGTCAAATTTCTCTTCATCTACTTTATTTATAGCGGCCAAGCTTATCTCACCCATTATGCCATCATCTACTACACCGGCTATTCGTTGTGCAGCTCTTATGGCAGGTTTTGTATCGGCGTTTACGCCAAAGATAAACATTTCATTGGCCTTTAACTGACTATTAATTTCACCAAGCCTCATCCTATCCCAATACATTTGCTTGTAAAATTTCCAAACTTCATCACGAAGATCCTTGTTATCAAACAGTACCCTTGATATTTTTTCTGTATCACCACCATAAGCTAACGCAGCAAGTATCTCATTCCAACCTTTCCAGCTTGAATGATATTTTTGATATATCCCCATAAATGTCCACTCACGCTCGGTAGGATTTTTGTGTAAAGCTTTTTCAGGGCGACTAAACTCTAAACTCATTAAAATTTGAAAAGCGTTGTTAAAATCTGCCATATTCACTCCTTGTGTTAATCTTTTTAAGATTTTTTAACACATTACTTTGACGTGTTAAAATTTTCATCAAAAAATACTCGCTCTTTATGCTCGCCTTTTTTACCGATGTTAAAACCCTCTACTGGGCGGTGATAACCCATAACTCTACTTCATACGGTGCATCTAGTGCGCTGTGCTTGCATGCCTTGCAATATTTCACTGTTTGTCATCACCAAACTCCTCATGTTTAAAACTTCCGCCGTAGTCGTCATAGCCATCGTATCTCCTTCCAGCCTTGCTTGATACAAAGTCTCTAACAAATATCAGTGCCTCACTTCCCATCCAAGCACCCACACCACAAATCGCAAAACTCACATGTTCGTCCTTGGCAAAAAAGAAAGCTATCTCATAAACAATATATGCACTAAAACAGCCATCCCACGTTCGTTTGAGTAAAATTTTTACACCTCTACCACCATTTTTTATAAAAGCGGTGATAGATCCTGCACAACCTATGATTAATACATAAAATAAATAATGTAATTCCACGGCTATGCTCTAAAGATACTAATTATCTTTGCCGGGCTCAATAGAACATTTACTACACCCTGAGTGATGGCCAACGCTGTGAGCTTCATTTCTTCATTGTAAAAAATATTGCCGTAAAGGCGGTACAGGGCGACACTAAACACTACCATAAACAAACCACCAAGTAACAGCACCAAACAGCGCCTAATTTTGCTTTTTGCTTTTGGTAGTAGCTTAATCTCGCTCATTTTTTTCTCCCCATTTTGCTGCGGACGTACTAGATTGCGGCATATTTGCATGCACACATTGTCTTAGAAGATCTTCGCAGGCTTTAAAATACTCTGCTATTTTCTTTTGATTATCTGGATCGCTTCTATCTCGTTCTGGTTTTTGTGGCATTTTGTCAACGCAAGATACTGTGATATATACATCTTGATATTCTGTTTGCTTAATGATTTGTGGCTCTTTACTCGCACAGCCTGAAAATATAGCGACAAGAAAAATCGTGATCTTAACGTGCCAGCTCATCAAAAATCCTTTCGCAACGCTCCAGCTTCTCTTCGCAGCTTTGTGTAACCAGTGGCTTGATACCATCAAATTTGCTCCTAGCTTTTTCTTGTGTCTTTTTTACATCAGGTTTTTTTATTTCAAGCTCTTTAAATTTAGCATTCTGCAACTCTATCTTTGCGTTGCACGCCTCGAGATTTGCTTTGACAACTGCACTAATTGCCTCTTTTAGAGCTAGCTCATTTTGTGCTTCCTTTAGTTCAGTCTTAGCGTCTTTAATACCACCTTTTAGACTATAAATTTCAGCTCCAAGTCCTAGCATTACACCTATTAACCCACCAATTACGATTAGCCAAAGTTTATTTGCAATTAAAAAATTCATTCTACTAGCACCCAGTCAGTAGCAAGAACGTCTGTTTGGCTAGCAAGCCACGGCACAACCTTATCGTCAGCCGTCTTCATATCGATGTGAGGGCAGTAGTCAATCTCCTCTCCCTCTCCAAAGATAGATAAAAGTGGTTCGCGATTTGCGATAAATTTAGATCCTTTGACCAAAAATAAAAACATCCCTTTACCATTCCAAACTTTGCGAGCTACCTTTTTACCCTGTTTTAAAAAACGTATCGCAGAGCCAAAATCAAACCCATCAGAGATATTTTGATAGGCAGCTTCAAAAAGATTTTTAGGTGACCATGAGATGTAGCCGTCAAAATTTGGATGATTTTTCTTGCTATCAGCATACTCTACAAGATAGCCCTCATCATTTGGATTTTCATCCGTAGGTACTTCCCAGCCACGTAGCTTGTTGTACTCTCCACGATTCATTGGCATTGCTTTAATCTCTTTCATTCCTATGTACTTTTGCATTATGTCTCCTTTGTTTAATAAAATTTATAAAAAAATACAGCCGTCAATAGACTGTAACTATGGCCACCAAATTCTTCATGGATGACTTCACTGTTTAACCCTTTTAAATGGATTTACACACCAAACACTTTTAAGCACTTTCTTATCATCTGCTTCAAGATATGTGCTTTTGTTCTCTTCATTCATTCCACATATATCCATAAGCTTCCAGCCTAGATATATCCTGCAATAAAACTTAGATTTGCCATATCTTATTTCTTTGTAATAACCAAAACGCTCACGTCCATCTTTCATCTTGCAAGTCACTAGACACTGGGTGCTTTTTACTCCTTTGTTTTCTGTAGCTAGAGTATCACCTACGCTTTTAACACTGCTTGCATCTATATCTTCAACCTTTACGCCTAGATACTTCGCGCTAAAGTTTCCTATCCTATTACGATATAACCAACAAAGCCTAGCCCAATAAGTTTTATTTTTGCCGTTTGAGAAATGCTCGTTTTTCCAGCCATCATCGCCGTTTATCCCATAGTCATTTTCATCAAACCACGCCGCCCATTTAGGCAAATTCTCGCTTTTTTCGTCGCAGGCTAGCAGAGCGATAGGCACTACGATAAAATGCAGTATTTCGATAGGTAACTCAATAGCTACATTTTTAAGAATTTGTAGTTTTTGCTTTTGGTTTAGCTTCATCTTTTACCTCTGCTTTATAGTTAGGGCATTTAGGGCACTCGCTCCAAGTGCAGTTACCATCTTTATCAAGTTTTGATGCACAAATTTCGCACCTTTTAATTCTTATTCTCATTTTAATTCCTCTCTTTGAGCGATTAGCTCTTTATATTCAGCCCTTAGATTTTCAAGTACGGCGCTATTTCCAATAATCAAAGCATGCCTAATATGATTCTCGCACTCACTTATATCAGCTTCAATTTCTGCTAGCTGTTTGGCTTTTTCATCTATCTTTGGCTCTTTACTTAGCCCCTTTTCTTGTCCTAATTCGGTTATTGTTAGGGCATTGTTGTCATTGTCATAGTAGGTTTCGCCACGCTCGTCTTTTACTTGCTCCCACTTTCCATTAGTAAAAACATTTGCGTAACCAGCTTTTGGCTCAGTTGGTGCGATCTGTGTTGCGTTTGGAGGCATTAGATAGATCGTTTCGCCCTTGCTGCTTGCTAGTGGATCTATT
>NZ_POZU01000073.1:0-3892 GCF_002914005.1 Campylobacter concisus
CAAATATATTATTATGTGGTGGTTCTGGTACGAGGTTGTGGCCTATTAGCAGGACTTTAATGCCAAAACAATTTATTAAATTATTTGACAATAGATCACTTTTTCAGCTGACTGCACTACGAAATAGTGAAATTTGTGATAATACATTTGTAATTACAAATATCGATCACTACTACTTGGCGATGGATCAGATAGAGAATTTAAATATCACAAATTTTAAATATCTGCTCGAACCAGTTGGTAGAAATACTGCACCAGCGATCACACTAGCTTGCCTTGCACTTGATCCAAATGAGATTGTTTTAGTAACCCCTTCAGATCATTTGATAAAGGACATTAAAGCATATCACACAAGCGTAAAAGCTGCAAAAGAGCTGGCAGAGCAAAATTTCTTAGTTACTTTTGGTATAAAGCCAAGGTCACCTGAGACGGGATTTGGATATATAGAGAGCTATAATGGCGATGTAAAGGCCTTTTATGAAAAGCCAGACTATGAAAGAGCGGTGAAATTTCTAAAAGATCAAAATTTCTACTGGAATTCAGGTATGTTTGTCTTTAAGGCAGGTGTTTTCTTGAATCAGATGAAAATTTTTGCTCCTAGGATACTTGAAGCATGTAAACTTGCTTTTGATAACGCAAAAAAAGATGAAATTGATATCAAAATAGACGTTATCGACATGCAAAATATTCCCCAAAATAGCATAGATTATGCTGTAATGGAAAAGTCTGGTATCGTAAAAATGGTAGTACTAGATGCGCCTTGGAGTGATCTTGGAAGTTTTGATAGTTTGGATGAGCAGCTACAAAAAGATATTAATGGAAATACAATAAATAGCGATCTGGTGCAGATAAATTCTCACAATAATCTAGTCCTATCTAGTGGCAAAAAAATAGCCTTGATAGATGTCGATGATCTAACTGTAGTTGATACAAAAGATGCTCTTTTAATATCTAAAAAATCCTCTAGCCAAAAAGTAAAAAATGTAGTGGAAATTTTAAAAGAGGAGAGCTCTGAGCTTTGTAATGCCCATGTCACGACAAATAGACCTTGGGGAAACTATACTGTCCTTGAAAATCAAGATGGTTATAAGATAAAGATAATAGAGGTAAAACCTGGCAAAAGACTATCTTTGCAAAAGCATTTTCATAGAAATGAGCATTGGATAGTGCTATCAGGAAGTGCCACTGTGACGATAGGTGAGACAACTAGGCTTGTTTGTCCTAATGAGTCTATCTATATAAAAATGGGTGAAGTTCATAGACTATCTAATGAAGGAAAAATTCCTGTGGTTTTAATAGAAGCTCAGGTCGGCGAATATACAGGCGAAGATGATATAATTCGCCTAGATGATGATTTTAAAAGGTGATTTATGGATAAAAAAGTAGCGTTAATAACTGGTATAACGGGTCAAGATGGATCGTATCTGGCAGAATTTTTACTAAAAAAAGGCTATATAGTCCATGGCGTAAAAAGACGAACGAGCCTTTTTAATACAGACAGAATAGATCATCTTTATCAAGATCCGCACGTTGATAATAGAAACTTTTTCTTGCACTATGGCGACATGACGGACTCTATGAATCTGACAAGGATCATCCAAGAGGTGCAGCCAGATGAAATTTACAACCTAGCTGCCATGAGCCATGTACATGTTAGTTTTGAAACCCCAGAATATGTTGCAAATGCTGATGGCACAGGCACTCTTAGGCTGCTTGAGGCCATAAGGATATTGGGACTTGAAAAAAAGACTAAAATTTATCAAGCTTCTACCTCTGAGCTCTACGGAAAAGTGCAAGAGACACCGCAAAGTGAGACCACGCCATTTTATCCAAGAAGCCCTTATGCAGTTGCAAAGATGTATGCATACTGGATAACGGTTAATTATAGAGAGGCTTATGGGATTTTTGCTTGTAATGGTATATTGTTTAATCATGAATCACCAGTTAGAGGCGAGACTTTTGTCACTAGAAAGATCACAAGGGCAGCTAGTAAGATAGCGCTCGGGCTTCAAGACAAGCTTTATCTTGGAAATTTAGATGCCAAAAGAGACTGGGGTCATGCAAAAGACTATGTGAAGATGATGTGGATGATACTTCAAGCCCCACAGCCAGAAGACTGGGTAATAGCAACTGGCCAAACAACAGCGGTTAGAGACTTTGTAAAATTTGCATTTGCTTACGCTGGTATAAATTTGAGATTTGAAGGGACTGGCGTAGATGAGATAGGAGTCGTGGACTCACTAAATTTTGAAAAAGTAAAAGAGTTAAATTTAGATATATCACATTTAAGTATCGGACAAACTGTGGTTTGTGTGGATCCAAGATATTTTAGGCCAACAGAGGTTGATTTGCTGCTCGGAGATCCGAGTAAAGCAGAGAAAAAACTAGGCTGGAAGAGAGAATTTAACCTTCAAGATCTAGTAAATGATATGATGAGATCAGACTTAAAGCTCATGACAAAAGATGTCTATCTAAAAGATGGTGGATATAAGACAATGAGCTATTTCGAGTAAGAAATGGATAAAAATAGCAAAATTTATGTAGCAGGACATAAAGGACTAGTAGGCTCTGCTATAGTGAGAAATTTAAAATCAAAAGACTATAAAAATATAATCACAAGAACCCATAGCGAGCTTGATCTAATGGATCAAAAGGCGGTTTGTGAGTTTTTTGAAAAAGAAAAGCCTGAGTATGTGGTGCTAGCTGCTGCAAAGGTCGGTGGAATAGTAGCTAATAGCACTTATAGGGCTGATTTTATATATGAAAATTTACAAATTCAAAATAATGTGATCCACCAAAGCTATCTGCATAAGGTAAAAAAACTACTATTTCTGGGAAGTACTTGTATATATCCTAAAAATGCTCCGCAACCAATGAGGGAGGAGGTGCTTTTGACATCTCCACTTGAATACACAAATGAGCCATATGCGATCGCTAAAATAGCCGGCATGAAGATGTGTGAGAGCTATAATTTACAGTACGGCACAAATTTTATATCTGTTATGCCTACAAATTTATATGGTCCAAATGATAACTTTGATCTAGAAACCTCACATGTATTGCCAGCATTTATAAGAAAGATACACCTAGCAAAACTTTTAAGCGAAGAAAAATTTGATGCAGTGGTAAAAGATCTAAAAGTAAAAGATATAAATGAAGCTATGGCTTATCTTGATAAATTTGGTATTTCAAAAGATAGAGTAGAAGTTTGGGGTACAGGAGAGCCTAGACGAGAGTTTCTACACTCAGAAGATATGGCTGATGCTTGCGTGTTTTTACTGGAAAATAGAGACTTTAAAGATACTTATGACAAAAATAGCAAAGAGATAAGAAATACGCATATAAATATAGGAACTGGCAAAGATATATCTATAAAAGAGCTAGCAAATTTGATTAAAAATATAATTGGCTTTAAAGGTGGGCTATATTTTAATGATAGCAGGCCCGATGGCACAATGCTAAAACTAACGGATCCCTCAAAGCTCCACTCTCTTGGTTGGAAACATAAAGTAGAGCTTGAAGATGGAATAAAGACACTTTATGAGTGGTATTTAAATGACTAATCTAAAAAAGCTGTTAGCAATAACAACACGACAAGAAAAGAAAAATTTTATAATTTTGATTTTTATGAGTATTTTTTTATCGATCATTGAAACTGTTGGAATATCTGCTATTATGCCGTTTATTACCTTAGCATCAGATCCATCAAAAATAGTTAGTAACGAATATTCAAAAAAAATTTATGACTTTTTTGACTTTTCTACTACTACTAATTTTATGATTTTTTTTGGTCTTTTTTTAATAGGCTTTTATATTTTTAGAGCTTTTTACTCGATATTTTATAATTTTTTGCTTAATAAATTTGCATTTGGAAGATTTCATTCTTTTGCAT
>NZ_POZU01000074.1:0-626 GCF_002914005.1 Campylobacter concisus
TTGCTCCCACTTTCCATTAGTAAAAACATTTGCGTAACCAGCTTTTGGCTCAGTTGGTGCGATCTGTGTTGCGTTTGGAGGCATTAGATAGATCGTTTCGCCCTTGCTGCTTGCTAGTGGATCTATTTGTGCTTCTGCCTCGTATAAATATTCGTTATTTTTGGTGTCATAGATATAAATTTTCATAAGTTGCTCCTAGTATTTGATTAACACGACTACTGCCATATTGTATGGACGGTTTTCGTTAGCGGTTGGCACTGTTCGGCTAGCATCAAAGTTAATAGTAATTCCTGATCCTCTTGTCATTTGTGCCCACCAACTAGAATTTACTTCACCACCAAAAGCCCCTTGAGCTTGTATACTACCATCAGTGTTACTTCTAGTGATTATGCTACCAGTGATATTTCTTATTGCATCCCCTTGAACTGTACCCAGAGCGGCTGCATTGCCACCAGTGCCACGCATGAATTTTCCATCACTAAAGTTTGGCAATAAGAATTTATCGCCACTTTTACCATACGTATAGCCAATCTCCGCGAAAAGCGCGGAGTATGTATTTTTATCAAGTGCTGATCCGTCACAACGGAGAAAGCCCTCTGGTGTATTTGAGTTTGAGCTATATAAAA
>NZ_POZU01000075.1:0-506 GCF_002914005.1 Campylobacter concisus
CCTTCCATTGCTAGAACAATTACAAAAAAGAGGCAACCCCCTTCTTATTATCGCTGTACACATTGAGGCTGAGGCACTTGCGACGCCTGATGTAAATAAACTTCGAAGCGAGATAACCATCACAGCTGTTGAGCCTCTAGGCGTCGGCGACAGAAGTAATGTCATGCTTGACGCTAATGCTAACTTAACAGGTGCGGCAAACAGCAGCGAAGAGCTAGGCAGAACACTCGAAAGCGCTACTATAAACGACCTTGGTCAAGCGTCAAGCGTAGTTATCGACAAAGAGAACACAACGATCGTAAATGGCGCAGGCGAGAAGTCAACGAGAAACGCAAGAATAACTCAGATCAAAGCGAAAATCGCTGAGACTACAGGCGACTATGACAAAGAAAAACTTCAAGAGCACCTTGCAAAACTAAGTGGCGGCGTGGCAGTTATTAAAGTAGGTACTGCGACTGAAACTGAGATGAAAGAGGAAAAAGACCGCGTTGATGATGCTCTAAGCG
>NZ_POZU01000076.1:0-16988 GCF_002914005.1 Campylobacter concisus
GTTTTTGTATGTTTTAGATAACTTTTTTAAGCAATTTGCAATCTTTCTTGCGCGGATATAACTTGGCAAAACGTATTTGACTATTAGTTTTGCTAAAAAATTTTATCAAACGCTTTTAAAGGGCTTTGGCCATTAAACTGCTTAGTCATCTTTGTAAAATTTGCCCGTCTTTTGCAAATTTACTGCTTTGCGCCGATTTTTTATAAAATTAAGCAAGCTAGCAATGCCTTATAGACTACCAATAAATTTGCTTTCTAATATAAATTTAATGGTAAATTCTAGTCTTACCGCATAAATTTAACGCTATTCTATAGGCTTAAACTGCTTAAAATCCACACCGGTCGCGTCAAGGACTGCGCGGGAATAAAAGTAAAAACTATAAAACAAATCATCATCATAAAAGCGTTCTTCCCAAAGCTCCTCGTCGTTTTCGTCGCTTTGTGGCCACAGGTATTTTTCGGCTAACATATCAGCAAAGCTATTCAGCGGTACAGCGTGATTAATCTTGTTGGCATCGTCACAAACCATAAGCATAGACGCTAAAAATTCACCCAAACGAGGCACGATCAGCTCTGTCATCTCGTTTTTGCCGCCGTTATCCGCGACCAACTTCGCCCGCATAAAAATTCTCGCCAAAAATACAAGTGCAAAAGGCGTAGCGTGCCAAAAAGTACTTTGATGCTCTATTTCTTTAAAAATTTTATCAAGCACGTCACAAGCAGCTTTGGCGTTAAATTTTGCTTCATTGTTATTTGCTGGATTTGCCGTATTTTGTCCGCTATTTGACTTGCTGGTAGTCAAACTTTGCGTCAAATTTTTCTCGCCGATCGCTGCCGAAAGCTGTTTAAAAATTTCTGGAAATCCGCTTGCTCTGCCATAAGTCGTCGTTAATCTACTCCAAGGCACGTCTTCTATCTTTAAATTTGTGATGTATACTAAATTTTGCTTATTCATCTATATGCCTTTAAAATTTACTCTTATGCTTGGCATAAATAAATCTGACAGAGTAAAGCCAAAATTTAGCCCTTGGATTTTATTTTATCTAGCCACTCATTTAGTGTTTTTTCAAAGCCTATGCCCTTGCTTTTGTAAAAAACGAGCGGTTTCTCTAGATATTTTTGCTCGACCCAGCCGCCAAAATCATGCGGATAAAGGTAGTCTTTGCTCTCTTTTGTGTGATTTTTTAGATATGGCGGGATCTTTAAAATTTCCTCGCTTTGCACGTATTTTAGGGCAGCATTTATTGCATTGTAGCTGGAGTTTGACTTTGGCGAGCTGGCTAGATAGATGGCGCACTGAGCCAGTATGATCCTAGCCTCTGGAAAGCCTATCTCTTTTACCGTACTAAGCGTGCTGGCGGCTAAATTTAGTGCATTTGGGTTTGCATTGCCGATGTCTTCGCTGGCAAATATCGCCATCCTTCTAGCGATGAAGTCCGCACTCTCGCCAGAGTCTATGAGCCTTGCGAGATAGTATATGACGGCATTTTCGTCGCTTCCACGCATACTTTTTATAAAAGCGCTTGCTAGCTCGTAGTGCGTGTCATCCTCTTTTGCCCCCTCTTTTAGGGCGTTTTGGCGCAGTGTTTTTAAATTTTCCAGGCTCACATTTTCATCAAGTGTGACGGCAAATTCTAGTAAATTTAGCATAGCTCTTGCGTCACCGCCGCTACTTTTAAAGAGATACTCTTTTGCTTCTTCGTCAATGCTAAATGAAATTTGCTCTCTTATCTTGCCAAGAAGCTCCTCAAAATCGCTACTGCTAAGCGGTCTAAACTCAAAGAGCATCGAGCGGCTTCTGATGCCTGAGCTTAGCGTGAAAAAGGGATTTTCCGTGCTAGCGCCGATAACTAGGGCTTTGTAGTTTTCCATGGGGATGAGTAGCGCTTCTTGCTGGGTTTTGCTAAGCCTGTGGATCTCGTCTATGAAAAATAGTGGTTTATTTAGGGCGTTTTCATAGTTTTTTAAAATTTTGCGAAAGTCATCTATCTTTAAATTTCCGCCATCAAACTCGTAAAAGTCGTAGTTTGCACCACTTGCCACCGCCCTTGCAAAGCTCGTCTTGCCACAGCCTGCTGGACCATAAAAGATGGAGTGTGGGATTTTGCTAGAGGCTATAAATTTTAAAAATGCCGCCTTAACCGCCTTTTGTCCGCAAATTTCATCCAAGTTTTTTGGTCTAAACATCAGTGCAAGTGAGCTCAAATTTTTCCTTTACTTTGCTGGTTTTGGCAAAATTTTAGCCTTTGCACTAATACTTTCTATCTTAAACTCATAAATTTTAGTGATCTTTAGCCCATACTGAGCCGCTGTTTCAAAGGTACTCATCGCGTAGGCTGTGTATTTTAGGCTGAGAATTTTTAAAATTTCATATTTTTTAGCTTCGTCAGTGATCTCATAAACTTTAGTTTTTGCGATGGCACTTTTGTATTCAGTAGTAAAAACCTTGCCTCCAAGTGCCTTGCCATCGTCTTTTATCGCATCTAGCTCGCTTTCGCTTAGATGTGGGACTTTGTTAAAACTAACACAGACAAACTCCACTTTTCGTCCATCTTGAAGCAGTTTTGCCTTACAGCCAGCGGTAGCTCCGTGTATAAAAATGCTTTCACCAACTCTAACGGGCGAAATCGGTACGCTAAAAATTTCTCTCTCATCATCAATGCATGAAATTACTGCATATTCACATTCATCTATGATTTTTAAGCCATCTTCACGGCTTAGCTCTCTATCTTTTCGTCTCATTTTTTATCCTTTTTTTGAAAGAGCATTTTAAAATTTAAGTGCTTAAAGGCTAGTATAACGTAAAAATTTCAAGGAAAAATATGAAAAAATCTCTAATTTTTGCCCTTTTGCTGGGCGTAAATTTATTTGGTGCAAGCGAGGTTTGCAAGGAGTATGTTAAGCAAAGCAGGCTCTATCTTGACGAGCTTTACGCCAAAGAGAGCAAACGACTTACAGATGATGAGAAAGCACTAAGGCTTTTTGAGCTTAAATTTGATGAGTTTAAGCAAAGACAAAGCGGTCAAGAAGCCATAATTTTGCAAAACAAAGATGAGAAATTTTGCAAAAGAAAGCTTGAAGAGACAAACAAACTTTTAAATGATCTAAAAAAATAGATCAAATTTTTACGTTTAGATCCCAGTCTATTGGCGTTTTGCCGTGGTTTGCTAGATAAATGTTTGCTTTTGAGAAGTGACGGCAGCCAAAAAATGCCCCACGAGCCAGTGGGCTTGGATGTGCTGCCTCTAAGATGAGGTGCTTGCTGGCGTCAATGAGCGGTGCTTTGGCTCTAGCTGGGTTGCCCCAAAGCATGAAAACTACGTTTTGTAAATTTTCACTTATCTTTCTTATAACTGCGTCAGTAAAGCCCTGCCAGCCAAAGCTTGCGTGGGAATTTGCCACTCCAGCGCTAACGCTTAAAGTTGAGTTTAAAAGCAGCACGCCTTGCTTTGCCCATTTTGTGAGATCGCCGCTATTTGGCTCTTTTATGCCAAGATTAGCGTAAATCTCTTTATAGATATTTATAAGACTTGGCGGGACTTTTACGCCATTTGGTACCGAAAAGCTTAGCCCCATGGCTTGATTTGCGCCGTGGTATGGATCTTGGCCTAGGATGACGACTTTGACAGAGCGAAAAGGCGTTAGGTTAAATGCATTAAATATAAGCGCACTTGGTGGATAGACGGTGCCAGCACTCTTTGCTTTTAAGAAATTTTCTTTAATACGCGCAAAATTTTCACTCAAAAACTCATCTTTTAGCATCTCTTTCCAACTTGGCTCGATCTTTATATCATCTAAATTTATCTGCATTTTCCTGCCTTTTGTAAGTTTTAGCGGTATAATTTTAACTAAAATTTATCCAAAGGAAAGAGCTGTGTCTGAGCAAATTTTTAATAAAATCCACGATCTTCTTAGCAAAAATGGGGCTAAATTTAGAGTGATAGAACATGAGAGTGCTAGGACTTCAGAGGAGGTCGCTAAGATAAGAGGCACGAAGATGAGTCAGGGCGCAAAGGCTTTGGTGTGCTCGGTAAAAGGTGCCAACGAGGAGAAATTTAGGCAAATTTTTAAGGACGAAAACATGCTTGAAGGCTACTTGCTAGATGACGAAAAGCCAGTGATGAAGGCAGGCAAAATTTATCTAGTTGCTATCTTGCCAGCGGACAAACAGGCTGATCTTGACGCACTTTCGCAAAAATTTGATGGTAAAAAAGCAAGCCTTGCTAGCCCAGAGGAGGTCACTGCGCTGGCTGACTGCGTATTTGGCTCGGTTCCACCGTTTAGCTTTCATAAAAATTTGCATCTTGTTGTGGATGAGAGTTTGCTAGAGCGAAACGAGGAGATCGCCTTTAATGCGGGACTTCTTGATAGATCTATCGTCTTAAACGCAAAAGACTACGCTAGGATGGTAAAGCCAGTGCTAGTAAAATTTGTGAAATAAAAAGTGCTAGGCTAACCACTTCCTAGCACTAAATATTGTCGGGAGAAAAATGAATTTAAATAATGCAAAGACGAGAAATTGCTAAATTCATTTCAAGAACAAATATTATCAGGCATAATCTTAAAATATAATAAATTATATAAATAAAAAGCTTTAAATTTAGGGATTTATACATTTAAATATAAATATATATATTTCATAAATAAATTTATAGATCAAAGCTTGTGGATTTAAAAAGAATTTATAAAAATTTGCTTAGTAAATATTAAGTTTAGCTTAAAGCCCATTTAGATAAAATCCTTAATCGTTCTTTTATCGTAAAAAAGACAATTTGATATAAGGAAAAACAATGAGCGATATCATCGCATACAAACTAAATGGCGAAATAGTCGATACTCAAAGTATCGCAGGGCGTGAGAGTAGTGCTGAGCCTATCTATTTTGACAACTCAAAAGAGGCACTACACATTATCAGACACTCCTGTGCGCACCTCATGGCACAAGCTATCAAATCACTCTATCCAAAGGCGAAATTCTTTGTCGGACCAAACGTAGAAGATGGATTTTATTATGATTTTAGAGTTGATGATGAGGGCACGAAGCTAGGCGAGAGCGATCTAGCAGCGATCGAAGAAAAAATGAAAGAGCTTGCTGAGAAGAAAATTGATATCATCAAAACCTGCTCAACCAAAGCTAATATGAGCGATAAATTTAAAGATGACGACCTAAAACAAGAGGTCTTAAAAAGAATCCCAGATGGTGAAGTTAGCAGCTATTCGCAAGGCGATTTTGAAGATCTTTGCCGTGGACCACACGTACCAAATACTAAATTTTTAAAATTTTTCAAGCTTACACGCGTGGCTGGAGCTTATCTTGGCGGCGATGAGAGCCGTGAGATGCTAACTAGAATTTACGGCACAGCTTATGCAGATAAAGAGAGTTTAAAAGAGCACATCCGCATAATCGAAGAGGCTAAAAAGCGTGACCATAGAAAACTTGGTACAGAGATGAAGCTATTTACTTTTGATGAAGAAGTGGGTGGTGGTTTGCCGATATGGCTACCAAATGGCGGACGCTTAAGATCAAAACTAGAGCAAATTTTATACAAAGCTCACCGTGACCGAGGTTATGAGCCAGTGCGTGGGCCAGAGCTTTTAAAGGCTGATGTTTGGAGAAGAAGCGGTCACTACGCAAACTATAAAGAAAATATGTACTTTACGACGATCGACGAGGCCGAATACGGCATAAAGCCGATGAACTGCGTTGGTCACATCAAGGTTTATCAAAGCGACATCCGCTCTTACCGCGACTTGCCGCTTAAATTTTTCGAATACGGTGTGGTGCATCGTCACGAAAAAAGCGGTGTTTTGCACGGACTTTTCAGGGTTCGAGAATTTGCACAAGATGACTCGCATATCTTTTGTATGCCAAGCCAGATAAAAGAAAATATCCTAGAAATTTTAAAATTTGCTGGCAAGATAATGGAGAATTTTGGCTTTAACTACGAGATGGAAATTTCAACCAAGCCAGCCAAAGCGATCGGTGGAGATGAAATTTGGGAAACAGCGACGAAAGCACTAAAAGAAGCGCTTGACGAAAACGGCTTTAAATACGGCATCGACGAGGGCGGCGGCGCATTTTATGGACCAAAGATCGACATTAAGATCACCGATGCACTTAAGAGAAAGTGGCAGTGCGGCACGATACAAGTCGATTTTAACTTGCCAGAGCGTTTTGATCTAGGCTACATCGACGCAAACAACGAAAGACAACGCCCTGTAATGCTTCACAGAGCACTGCTTGGCAGTTTTGAGAGATTTATAGGAATTTTACTTGAGCACACTGCTGGTGAGTTGCCATTTTTCATCGCACCAACGCAGGTTGTAATCGTGCCTATTAGCGATGCGCATCTAGACTATGCAAAAGAAATTTCACGCGAGCTAAGAAAGATCAACGTCGATAGCGAGATCGCAAGTAAAAATGAGAGTTTAAATAAGAGAATAAGAACGGCAGAAAAACAAAGGGTGCCTATGATAGTCGTACTAGGAGACAACGAGGTAGCGAACAAGAGCGTTGCGTTGCGCGACAGACAGGCTAGGACGCAGAGCGATATGAGCTTGGCGGAATTTATAAATTTAACGAAGGAGAAACTTAGTGAGGTACATTTTTGAGTAAGGAAAATGAAGTATTGCTCAATGAGGACATAAGGGCGAGAGAGGTAAGATGTGTAGGGGATGATGGCACGGCATATGGTGTCATCTCAAGAGATGAGGCTTTAGAGATCTCAAATAAGCTTGGGCTTGATCTAGTGCTTATAGCGCCAGATGCGAAGCCACCAGTTTGCAAGATAATGGACTATGGTAAATTCCGCTATCAGCAAGAAAAAAAGCAAAAAGAGGCTAAGAAAAAGCAAAAAACCATCGAGATAAAAGAGATAAAACTCTCTGTCAAGATCGCCCAAAACGATATAAACTACAAGGTTAAACACGCAAGCGAGTTTTTGCAAGATGGCAAACACGTTAAATTTCGTGTATTTTTAAAGGGTCGCGAGATGAGCACCCCAGAGGCTGGCGTAGCCATACTTGAGAAGGTCTGGGAAATGATAAAAAATGAAGCTGATCGTGATAAAGAGCCTATGATAGAAGGTCGTTATGTAAATATGCTTGTAACTCCAAAAAAGGGTTAAATTCTCATAAAGAGCAGGCTAGGGCTTGCTCTTTGTTACATTAAATTTTTAATACAAAAACTTACAAATAATTATTTTCCAAAAATCCTATCATTTTTATTTCTGCGGTGTTTTGCGGGGTTAATATACCTTATGGTTAAATTTGATAGGCAAAATTTGGATGTGGTTTAAATTTAGTAAATTTTGGTCTTTACTTGCTGGAATTTACCCGCTTTGTTATCGCTCGCATGGGTGTTGTGCTAAAAATAATCTTGGAGGGGTGAAATCAACTTCTTTCGAGTTTGCAAGCCCATGCTGCTTGTGTTTAGTGTTTTAAGTTAGATTTCGCTTAATAGCAGATTAAATTTGATAAAAAATTCGCTCGTTTATAGCTTAAATTTATAAAATTTTTTAATCATCTCTTGCTAAAAGAAAACTCGCTTCTAGCTAAAAACCAAAGTAACTTTATATTGATTTACGTCCAAAATTTAACTTGGACGCAAATTTATAGAGCTAAGAGCAAAATCGGCCCTACACGTATCCCTGATCTATCATCGCATCGGCCACCTTGCGAAAGCCCGCGATATTTGAGCCAAGCACCAAGTTGCCCTCATCGCCAAATTCTTTACTCGTTTCATAGCTTAGTTCAAAGATGTGGTTCATGATGCCATGAAGTCTGCGATCGACCTCCTCAAAGCTCCACGAAGTCATACCAGCGTTTTGCATCATCTCAAGGCCACTTGTGCCCACACCACCGGCGTTTGCTGCTTTTGCTGGCGCAAAGTGAAAGTCTTTTTGCGCAAGCATGAAATTTATCGCATCAAGCGTGCTTGGCATATTTGCGCCCTCAGCCACGAAGCGGCAGCCATTTGCGTAAAGCACTTTTATATCAGCTAGATGAAGCTCGTTTTGTGTCGCACACGGGAAGGCTCCGTCGCATGGCACGTCCCAGACGCCGTTTCTGCCCTCTTTGTATTCGCTCACGCTTACATATTTTGCATTTGGCCTAAATTTGACGTATTCGCTAAGGCGAGCGCGTTTTACTTCTTTTAGCTCTTTAAGCACCGCTAGATCGATGCCCTCAGCGTCATAGACATATCCGTTTGAGTCAGAGACGGTGATAGGCAGTGCGCCTGCTTGATAGAGCTTTTCGACTGTGTAGATGGCGACGTTTCCGCTACCGCTGACGCTGCATTTTTTGCCCTCTAGGTCAAGTCCAGCTTTTTTTAGCATATTTTGTGTGAAATATACCAGTCCGTATCCAGTAGCCTCTGTGCGCGCTAGGCTGCCGCCCCAGTTTAGCCCCTTGCCAGTTAGGATGCCATCAAATCTGCCAGTTAGCTTTTTATACTGGCCAAACATATAGCCGATCTCTCTAGCACCCACGCCGATGTCGCCTGCTGGCACATCCACGGTGTTACCGATGTGGCGGTAAAGCTCGCTCATAAATGCTTGGCAAAAGCGCATTATCTCGCCCTCACTCTTGCCCTTTGGATCAAAGGTGCTACCGCCTTTTGCACCGCCGATATTTACGCCAGTGAGCGAGTTTTTGAAAATTTGCTCAAATCCAAGAAATTTTAGTACACCAAGATCGACGCTTGGGTGGAGCCTTAGACCGCCCTTGTATGGGCCAACAGCTGAGTTAAACTGCACGCGGTAGCCGTTATTTACCTTTGGTCTGCCATCGTCGCCTGTGTATGTCACGCGAAAGATCACCGTGCGCTCAGGGATGACGATGCGCTCTAGGATTGCGTGTTTTTGGTACTTGCTCTCTCTTTTTATAAGCGGCTCGAGGCTGTTTAGCACCTCAGTCGCAGCTTGGACAAAGACGCCTTGACCTGGGTTGGTCTTCTTTATCCACTCCATCGTTTGTTCGATGTACTCGCTCATTTTTGCTCCTTTTTCCTTTTTTTGTAGTTAAATATTAGCTAGGCTAGAAAAAATTTTTATTTAAAGATATTTTAATATTTTTATTTTGGGCAATGAGTGTTACATATCGAAACTAAATTTACAAAAAGTGGTTTTTGTTTCGATCGCTGGGATAAATTTATAAAAGAGAATTTAGTCCAAGAAGCCTAATTTTACTAAATTTCATATGCCATCTCTTGCCAGAAAAGAAGGGCTCTACCATCTGCTTGGACAAATTTTAGGATTTGCTCGGTTGATGGCAGGGTTTCTTCATTTAGCCTTGCTATATCGATGCTAGCAAGTGCTATGAAAAATTTCTCAAAGTCGCTTGCGATGCATCTACCGCAAAGCTCCTCATCTCCAAAGAGCCATGTATAGACCGCGCCACTCGTGCAATCAAGCAAAAATATCCACGGATCACCCACGGCAAAGACTATCAAATTTAAAGGGCGAGCTTCACCTTGCCACCATTTGCCACCAAACTCACCTACGCTATTTAGCCGTACTATCTCGCTTGCATAGTCGTCTCTGGAGCCGAATCTGACATTGCAAATTTCAAAATTTCCAAGGTCAAATTTGCTTATTAGCTTTGTAAATTTAGCTGGGAAATTTATGCCAAGAGCTTCTTGTGCGTTTTTAAGTGCTTGTGCGGTGGCTTTAACATCATTTTGAAGCAAGAGCCTCATGCCAGTCATACCCTCTTGCTCTAGTGGTAAGAAAATTTGATCTAACTTTTGAGAGATTTCATCTAGCTTTAAAAACATATCAGTCCTTTAATCTGCTGGATTTTGGCAAATTTTATCAAATTTATTTCAGCGTGCTTTTAATTTTGGCTCATTTGTTACCAAATTTAGACCACGATCTTCATAAATTTAAGAAGCTGGCAAGATAACTAAGAAAACTAGCAATCACTAAATGTGATATGTTATAAAGAATTAATGATGAGGTAAATTGGCTTGGTAAAGCCACGTAGCCCATAAAAGAGATTTATAACGACGCTAAAACATACGAAATTTAGGGCTTTCGCGTGTGCATGAGCTCACCATTTATGATGGAGTGCAAAGAAATTTTGAGCGGCGCAGCATTCAAAAGTGGAGCAAAAGATAAAAAAACTAAATGAGGGTGTGCCACCTAAAGAGTATGGCACAAGGATAGGCAAAACTATCTGGTAGCTAAAGCTTGGCACATATCTCTACACGCCAGTTTACCTGCATGAGGGTGTGCTTTACTTTGGCACCGCTGGCAATGGCGCATATCTCTACACCGTCGAGGCAAAAGTGGCGAGGTGATATTTAAATTTAAAACAAGTGGCGCGGAGTACTTTGCTTGGATTAATGGTCAAATTTTGCTTATAAACCGAAAAATAAACCAGTTTTGATAAACGCTAAAGATGGCTTGCTACTAAAAAAGATATAGTTTGAAATTTTGGCTTAGTTACAGATCAGATCATTCCAGTAGACTCTACGCTATGGTAAATGATAAAGTCAAGACGCATACAGTTTGCGTGGAAATTTAGCCTTGGCGAAATTTATCGCCAAAGCCGCAATGAGATAAATTTATCTCTTCTTCTTATATCTTTTTATCGCCTCTACGATGACCTCTTCTAGGTCGTCGTTTGGCTCTTTATTCATATCGTCATAGGTGTTTTCAAGGATAGTTTTTAAGTTTTTCTCAACGTAGCTAGTATCGAAAAATCCTCGTCTAAACTCCTTACTCTTGCTGATCGTTAGCAAAAATGGGATGATCGTTCGCACGCCTTCGATGGTAAATTCTTCAAGTGCTCTTTCAAGCTTATTTACCGCTAGATCGTAGTCGGTCGCCTTTACGATCAGCTTTGCGATCAAAGAGTCATAAAATGGCGGTATGGTGTAGTCCTTATAGACGTGGCTATCGACGCGCACAGATGGACCAAGTGCTGGATAGTAGCCCTCGATCGTGCCTGGTGCTGGGATGAAATTTTCCCAGACATTTTCGGCAGTGATTCTAGCTTCTATGGCGTAGCCACGTGGCTTGATATCGCTTTGCTCGATCTCTAAAATTTCACCTGCGGCGATCCTTATTTGCCTAACAACTAGATCATGGCCTGTGATCTCTTCTGTGATGCCGTGTTCGACTTGGATACGGGTATTCATCTCCATGAAGTAAAAGTTGTTGTAGTCATCTAGCAAAAACTCAATCGTTCCAACGTTTGAGTAGCCAACGGCTTTTGCAGCAGCCACAGCAGTCACGCCCATGATCTTTCTTAAATTTTCGCTGATCGAAGGGCAAGGTGCGATCTCGATGATCTTTTGGTGGCGCCTTTGGATAGAGCAGTCACGCTCGCAAAGGTGGATGATATTGCCGTAGTTATCGCCTAAAATTTGAAACTCGATGTGACGAGGATTTACGACAAGCTTCTCCATAAAGACTTCATCGTTGTTAAAGTAGGTCTTTGCTTCTCTGGTGCACGACTCAAAGGCATCTTGCATATCTTCTTCTTGCCAAACCTCTCTGATACCACGGCCGCCACCGCCACCACTTGCTTTTAAGATGACTGGGTAGCCGATACGTCTAGCGTGCTCTTTTATGGCGTCCATGCTCTCGTCATTTAGCTTTTCTGTGCCTGGAACGATTGGTATGCCGTTTCTCTTCATTAGGTATCTTGCGATATTTTTATCACCCATTTTTCTGATCACTTCAGCCTTTGGACCGATAAATATAAGCCCAGCATCCTCAACCGCCTTTGCAAATTCGTAGTTTTCGCTTAAAAAGCCATATCCTGGGTGTATCGCGTCAGCTCCGCACTCTTTAGCAAGCTTTACGATAGCTTTGGCGTCAAGATAACCTTTGATCGGATCTTCGCCCACTTGATAGGCCTCATCAGCTATCCTTACATGCAAGCACTCGCTATCTGGCGCTGTGTAAATTCCTACGCTTTGGATGTGTAAATCCCTACAAGCTCTGACTATCCTAACTGCGATCTCACCACGATTTGCGATAAGAATTTTATGTATCATAGGCTATCCTTTTTGAGTTTTGCTTATCATATAACTATTCGTTTTATTTTTAGATAAATTTATTAAGTCTGGTTTTAAAATTTGAGTGCAAAGGCTAAATTTACACTCAAATTTTTCTATCTATTGATGATTTGTGGAAAAGGGGTGGCTAGGGCTTTTTTGCTAAAATCTTGCGACTCGATCGTGAAATTTGTAGCAAATCTTTGAATGCCCTCTTTTTTATAAGCACGCCTTTGAATGGTAAAAAGGACTAAATTTCCGCCTTGTTTGGTGTAGCGATATATCGAGTGCTCGGCTGTTGGCACACCATTTAGGTTTGAAAATATTGTGATATCAAGATAAATTTCATTTGCCAGCGAACCCTTTTTATAAGCCACTTTTAGCCCTTTTGTTTTTAGCTCTTTTAGATCATTTATCTTTTGCTCGACTGCTTGCTCTGGCGTAGCATCAAATTTAAGGGTATTTAGCGAGAGCATGTAGCTAAAACTATCTAGCTTCTCGCCAGGCAGCAAATACTCCTGTGTGAATAAATTTGGCACAGGCTTGGCTGAATATGCTAGTGAATATAGTCTGTTGTCAAATTTTATCTGCACCGGCTCAAAGTACTGAGTCGCTGCAAGTAAGAGTGCCGGCAAAGCGATAAATGCTAAAAATTTCTTCATCAAATTCCCTTAAAATGGATTTACTATCATGACCCAGATGATGATGAGCATCGCGATAGTTGGCACTTCGTTGTAAGCTCTAAAGAAGATACCGCTTTTGTTACAGCGTTTTTCTTTGAGTTGCTTCATATAGCGTCCAATGTCTAGGTGATAGATAGCCATTAAGATGACAACTAAAATTTTGACATGGATGTGACCAGTTTTTATAAGATCAGGCATCGCGATAAGTATCAAAATGCCAGTGAAAAATGAGCCAATCAGTGCGACCCAACCGATGTAGTGATACATCTTATACTCCATCACTTCGACCACTTTTACAAAGTCTGGCTTGTCCATATTTTCTACGTGATAAACGTAGAGCCTTGGCTGGTAAAACAGCACTGCCATCCACGAGATGAAAAACAAATAGTGGAGGTATTTTAAGTAAAGATAATATTCTGCCATAACGTCTCCTTATCTAAAAAGTATCTCTTTTCTAGCTTCAAATTCAGCCTTGCTGATCGCACCACTCTCAAAAAGCTCATAAAGCCTTTTTAAGTCATCCTCTTTATCTTTTAGTTTTAGTCTCTCTTTTAGCTCGACTTTTTGTAAATTTTTCTCGACATAAGCACCAACTAAAAATGCATCGATGATCCACCAAATACCCCAAATAGCCAAGAATAAATAACCAACGAGGATGATTTGCAAAGAGTAACCGATAAAAAATAACCCCATCATCAAAAAGCCAGTGATAAATTTACCAAGGTAAATTCTATGCGCCCCAAGCCAGCCAGTAAGTAGCCAAAGCACGTATGCGACGTAGATATTATTTCCCACTCTCTCTCCTTTTCCTAAAACTTTGCCAAAGTATCATCACCACGCAAAGATCGATCATCACATCAGCGAAGTTAAAGACTGCAAAGTTAAACCACTTGTGCCAAAAGACGTAATCCACGACGCCGCCATGGATAAATCTATCTGTGATATTTGAGCTGCCAGCTCCTAGCAAAGCTCCAAGCCAAATGGCATGCGAGCAAAGCAGCTTTTTTTCAATGACTAGATAGACAAAAACGCCTAAAATGAGGGCTATCTGGATAAATTTCAGCCACTCATCTAAAAAGGCAAACATCGAAAACGCAACGCCTTTATTATATGTAAGAACTAGCGAGAAAAACTCGCCGTCCCAGGAAAAGCCATCTATAAATATCATTTTTATCGCTTGATCAACGACAAAAATGACAAAAAACGCGATGAAAAATTTAACTAAGCTTTTACGCATTTAGGGCTTTTACAAAAAATTTCTCAACTTCATCCATACGTTTTTCAACTAAAGTTTGATTTTTGCCCTCAAGCAAAAGTCTGATCAAATTCTCAGTGCCAGAGTATCTAAAGAGCGATCTTATGCCATCTTTTGCAAGGCTAGCCTCAAGCTCTTTTAGTCCTTCTATCTTATCAAGCGGCTTTTTCTCTGTGATTTTTAAATTTAGCAAAATTTGCGGATACGGCTTTAGTTCGCCAAAAATTTCACTAGCTTTTTTGCCTTTTTTAAGCATCATCGCGACAACTTGCATCGAGGTAACAAGGCCGTCACCAGTTTTAGCATAGTCATTAAATATCACGTGACCGCTTTGCTCACCGCCAAAATTTATACCATTTTCTTTCATCATCTCAAGCACGTATTTATCGCCTACGTTTGAGCGAAGTAGCTTGATTTTGTGAGCTTTTAGATAGTCATCAAGTGCAACGTTACTCATTACCGTAGCCACGATAGCTCCGCCTTTTAGCGCCTTTTGCTCGTGTAAAAATGCAGCTAACGAGCCAAGTATCGCGTCGCCATGCACAACTTCGCCGTTTTCGTCAACTACTACAAGCCTATCAGCATCGCCGTCAAATGCAAAGCCGATGTCGGCACGAAGCCTTTTTACTTCGCTTGTTAGATCCTCTGGATGAAGCGCGCCACAGTTTTGGTTAATGTTGCTACCATTTGGCTCGTCGTTTATAACGATGACGTCAGCTCCAAGCTCGCTAAATACGGTTGGTGCGACCTTGTAAGCAGCTCCGTTTGCCACGTCTAAAACTACTCGTAAATTCTTTAAATTTAACTCTTTTGGGAATGAATTTTTGATTTGCACGATATATCTGCCGATAACATCGTCGATCCTTTTGTTTGCGCCGATCTCTGTCATCGTTTTTTGGGCGTTTGCGATGAGCTCGTCGTCGTAGAAAATTTTCTCTATCTCAGCTTCTATTTTTTCATCAAGTTTGTTGCCAAAGCTATCAAAAAATTTGATGCCATTATCGTAGTATGGGTTGTGTGAGGCGCTTATCATTATGCCAGCGTCACAACGCATATTTTCTGTTAAAAATGCGATCGCAGGTGTTGGCATAGGGCCTATTTGAAGGACGTTGTAACCAACCGCAGTTAGACCTGCAACGATGGCGGTTTCTATCATATAGCCGCTTTTTCTAGTATCTTTTCCAACCAAAATCACATTTGTCGCTGAAGTCTTTCTAAAATAAATTCCAGCTGCCATTGCAAGACGCATAGATGTTTGAGCTGAAAGCTTCTCACCAGCTTTTCCACGAACTCCATCCGTTCCAAAAAGTTTCATAAAATTATCCTTTTTATTATAAAATGGTGCTATTTTATCAGAATTTACCTAATTTAAAATCTAAAATTTTACTTTCATTAAGGATGACTTAAATTAAGGTTAAATTTATTATATCTTTAATATAATCACCGACTAAAATTATTCAAAAAGGTATATTATGGCAAACCATAAATCTGCTGAAAAAAGAGCTAGACAAACTATAAAAAGAACAGAAAGAAACAGATTTTACCGCACAAGACTTAAAAATATTACAAAAGCAGTGCGTGTAGCTGTAGAAGCTAAAGATCTAAATGCTGCAAATGAAGCTTTAAAAGTTGCTAACAAAAGCATCCACAGCTTCGTAAGTAGGGGCTTTTTGAAAAAACAAACTGCTGCTCGCCGGGTTAGTCGCCTTGCACAATTAGTAAATACTCTAAAAGCTGCTTAATCTATAAAATTTAATGTTTGCTGATAAACTTCATCCATTTTTGGATCGCTATAATGAAATTTCTACGCTTCTTAGCGATCCAAATATAGCAAACGATATCGAAAAGATGACAAAGCTCTCAAAAGAGCAATCATCTATCGAGCCAGTCGCAACTGCTGCAAAAAAATATCTACAAATTCTAAACGACATCGACGAGAACAAAGCCCTGCTTGAGGACACTGAACTTGGCGAGCTTGCAAAAGATGAGCTTAAAAATTTAGAAATTTCAAGAGAGAAGCTTGAAGAAGAGATCAAAATTTTACTTCTTCCAAAAGATCCAAACGATGATAAAAACATATTTTTAGAAATTCGTGCAGGTACTGGTGGTGATGAGGCTGCGCTATTTGTTGGGGACCTTTTTAATGCTTACATTAGATATGCGGAGCTTCGAGGATATAAATTTGAGATCGTTAGCCAAAGCGAGGGTAACACTGGCGGCTTTAAAGAGATCATCGTGCTTATAAAAGGTAAAGGTGCTTACTCAAGACTAAAATTTGAAGGCGGCACGCATAGAGTTCAGCGTGTGCCAGAGACTGAGAGTCAGGGCAGGGTGCACACTTCGGCTGTGACTGTGGCTATTATGCCAGAGGTCGAGGATAGTGAGATCGAGATCAATCCAAATGATATAAGAGTCGATGTGATGAGAAGCTCAGGTCACGGCGGTCAGTCAGTAAATACAACCGATAGTGCCGTTAGAATCACACATATACCAACAGGCCTTGTTGTCACAAACCAAGATGGTAAGAGCCAACACAAAAACAAAGAAGCCGCGATGAAGGTGCTAAAGGCTAGACTTTATGAGCTTCAAGAGCAAGAGAAGCTTGCAAAAGAGACTAGTGAGCGAAAGAGCCAAGTTGGCACCGGAGATCGTTCTGGCAGGATAAGGACATATAACTATCCGCAAAACCGCATAAGCGATCACCGTATAAATTTAACACTTTATCGCCTTGATGCGATTATGGCTGCGGGATTATTTGACGAGATCGTCGAGCCACTTATTACGCATTATCAAGCAGAAGCTATGCTAGAAGCTGGCATTTAAACTTTCAAATTTCTATTTCAAATTTTATAATTTATTTCTTTACCTAAAAATATTACTTTAGATTAAAATACTTTTAAATTTACCAAGCTTTAAAGCCAAATTTACAAGAATTTTACAAAAATAGATATTTAAAAGTAGTAGTTAGTAATATTTTTTCTCATTTTTTTCAAAATAATATAAATTAGGTTTTTAGATTTTATTTTTCAAATAGCGATTTCT
>NZ_POZU01000077.1:0-4444 GCF_002914005.1 Campylobacter concisus
GTATCAAGTTTAGCTTTTTGCTCTTTTGTTTTTAGCTCAAATTTACTAGCTAGCTCATCTTTTGTATTATCGCTACTTTTGCAACGACAAAATGCGAGTAGGCTAGTTGCTTCTTTGTATGCTTCTTCGTATGAGATGATAGCTTTGGTAAGCTCGCTATTGTTTAAAAATTTAACCAAATTTTCATTTTGTGCTTTTAGATTTTCAAACGATTAGGTAAAAATTTCGCTATTAAATTCTATATAAGAATCATCAAAGCTCCATCTCATATTTTCTCCTTAAAATGATAGTAAAAATACAAATATATGGTGGCTTATAAGACCTAAAATAGCTGGCACGCTACATCTTTTAATGAGCGAAAGCGGGCTAATGTGAAGCATACCTGAAATGGCTACCACTACGCCAGAGACAGGTGAAAGTGGTCTAGCTATTGTGGAGGCTTGATGCATAGGAAGCACGAGCATAACAGAGTTGATGTTTAAGCTCTTAGCTATATTTGGCACCATATTTAAAAGCGGATAAAAGCTTGCACCATTTGAGCCAGCTATGATTGTAACGATGGTTGTTATAAATACAAAAAGTATAGACATGCCAAGCCCCCCAAAGCCTATGCTTTTTGCCAAATTTACAATAGCATCAAGCATACCAAGAGCTTTAAAACCTTCAGCAAATATACCAGCTGCCACAACTAGCATAACAACACCGCTTAAGCTTTTTGCCATGGCATTAAAAAATACTTTTAGCCCTTCGCCAAGCTTTTCAAAGCTAAATTTATGCCTAAATGCTTCAAAAACCATAGCAATTATCATAGAAAGGATTATGACGCTTGATATGTTTAGTTTTATAGTTTTTAAACAATATGGCGAAAAAACTACTACTAAAATCATCGGTAAAAATGGTAAAAGAGCATAGATCATAGGTGCTTGCTCTTTTGGAACATCCACCTTATCGTCAAAACTAATGCTCTCTCCTACATGCTCGCTACAAACCCAACCTTCTTTTTTGTCTAAGTATCTATTCCAAAGAACTAATGCAACGCCGATCACGAGCGCAGTTGGAAGAGCCGCTGGAATTTTATAGATAAAAACATAATCAAGCACCTCAAGTTCAGTTGCTTTTGCAGCAGCAGCTGTCGATGAGCCAAGAAGTACCATTGAGCTAGCTCCACTCATCGCACAAATACTACCAACGCTTAGTTTATTTAGTCCTAATGATATAAGAACTGGTCCAAGAAGTGCAAGACAAAGCACGCCAAGTCCAACTGCGCTGGTTATTACCATGCTTATAAGTTTTGCTACGCAAAAAGCTATGAATATCATAAAATATGGGCTTTTTATGGCTTTAAACCTTTTTGTGGCGATGCCCACAAAGGCTTGATTTGCTCCGATATGAGTCATATAACTTGCAAAACCGACCATTAACATGATTAAAAGTCCAAGTTGTGAAAAATTATTTGAGAGCATATAGCGGATAAACTCAACTACATCTAGCAATGAATTTCCAGTGCTCTTTACCTTTTCTGGTAAAAATTTTCCCGTATCAAGAATGACTGAAAAGATAAGCATGATAACGCCAGAGAGTAAGAGCACGAAAGTGGCGTATTTGCCTTTTAAAATCGCCCAACCTACAACAAAAAGCGTAAGTAAGGCTATGATTAGACCAAGAGTATGCATTTTTGCTCCTTATTAAGATATTTAAAAACCAGAATACAAAAATCAAAAATACACTAAAGTATAAAAAATAATATTTATATACTTGCAATTATACTACTTGTTATATTGAAATTTCGCTTTTATTTATCAAAATATTATCGATTTTATAAATGAGATTGCTACTTTTATGACTAAGATGCAAAAGATGAATATAAAATTTTAATATTAAGTGCGACTATTGTAGTGTGATTTAAAGCTAATTAAAATATTCAAAATATAAAAGATGCAAATATTTGGTTTGGTAAAAATTCAAATGATGCCAGTAGCAACTTATTTTAGTATTTACTCCCTCGGAAGTCCGTTTTTACCCTGCTTGTCGCTGATTAGCTTGCCCGATTCGTCGTATTTTTTGGCGCGGATGAGCCTGCCACGCTCAAACTCCCCCTCGGCCTCTAGTTTGCCGTTTGCGTAGTAGTGACGCGCCTCGCCGACCTCCAACCCGTCCTCAAACATCACCCTGGCTTTTAGCTTGCCGTTTTCGTGATACTCCTCGTACAGTCCGTGATAGCGCCCGTTTTTAAACATCACTTTGGCAGCCGGCGCCCCGCTCTCGTAGTAGTCCAGCCCCGCGCCCGTTTGGCGGCCGTCTTTGTACTCGTATTCGCCTCGTAGCTTGCCGCCCCCGTAGTATTCGCGCACGACGCCGTCCTTTTCGCCGTCTTTATAGTTTTCTACCACGCGCGCTTTGCCGTTTTCGTAAAATCGCTTCCAAACGCCGTTTTTGCGGTCATTTTTGTATTCGCCCGTCTCCTCTACGGCGCCGCTTTCGTAGTACCACGTCTCCGCGCCTTCTCGCTTATCGTTTTTATAGGTTCGCACGCCGCGGATTTTACCGCTTTTGTAGTAGTCGAAGTCCTCGCCGTTTCGCATCCCGCCGACGTATGGGCTGCGTGCGCTAACCTTGCCGCTAACGTAATAGTCGGTAAATACGCCCTCTCGCTTGTCCGCCTTGTAGGTGCCCTCCTGCTTTAACGTGCCGCCCTCGTCAAAGTAGTAGCGGCGGTAGCGCCCATCGCGGACGCCATTTTTGTATTCGCTCTCGCCCATCAGAGCGCCGCTATCTGCATGGTAGTGCTTAGCCATGCCCTCGCGGACGCCGTTTTTTAGGGGGTATTCGTTTGAGGGTTTGTCTCTGCCGTCAAAATAGTCTCGATATCGCACCGCCGTGCCGCCCTGTACGTCTATCTCGCGTATAAGCGTGGGCGGCAGCGGTTTTAGCCTCGGATAGATCATGCCCATCGCATTTACGTCATATAGGTCCTCTACGCTGTAACGCAGCATCTTTAACGTACCGTCGTAGAGCTTGCCTTTTACGTAGTAAAGCCCGTTTTTTAGGCTCGCTTCGGGCTTCATTACGACTTTTGGCTCCAGCGCCTGCGCACCTATCGCTAGAAGCGGAAGCAAAAATAGAAATTTTAGGATTTTCACTATTTTTCCTGCTTGTTTGATTTGGGTAATTTTAAAATTTGAAACTAAATTTAAGGTGAAGGCGCAATTATTTCGGATGAGTTAAATTTTAGAATTCGTATCAAATTTAGCCGTCTTTTAGCGCCCCTGCGACGACCTTCCACTCTTGCGCGAGCCTTTCAAAGCTAAAATTTGCGTTTGCCGAGCTAGTCGAGGGTAGTTTGACGGGTTCTTTACCCGTTGCGTTTAAAATTTGAGTTTTTAGGTATTTTTCGCAAATTTCGTGCGCCTTGCCGCCGTTTGCATAGACTTGCGTGATATTTGCGGCTTTAAAGATCGGCTCTAAATTTACGGGCTTGACGGCAGTCATTTTAGCATCGCTCGAGCCCTTTATCTCGCACGAGATCGCAGCGTCGTAGATGGCGATACGGTGAGCAAGCAGGAATTTTATCTTTTCATCCGTGCTTTCTGGCAGCGGAGCGTTTAAAATCCCGGCCAGCACCCGCCAAAAGCGATTTTGCGGATTTGCGTAGTAAAAGCCAAATTTACGAGAAACTACGGAAGGGAAGGAGCCGAGGATTAAAATTTTAGAGTTTTTATCGAAAATCGGTTTAAATGGACTAATTTGATTCATCTGTCTCTTTTAAAATTTTAGCCATTCAAACCATTTATGATTTTATAAAAAGTTACTCTTTTTAGTTTGGATTATTTGAAATTTTATCGTTAATCATCTTTTTCGCATTCATTGCAATATCGGTGATTTTCTTATTAGAGTCACTTAAAATTTCTTGTATTCTAGCCGAATCATCTTTTTTAAATATTTTTAAATTTTCGCTAAAGTCCTCATCATTAATGTCAAAATAAGCGACTGATTCAAAAGATAGTTTTGAGGCTATTAGGACTTGCGGGAACGCATTTTTATAAGAATTATAGCTTTTCACCTCAGCATTATAGCTCTCACGTTTATTTAGGAGTTCGCTCTCAATTTTTTCTAACTGCGACATTAGCATTTGATATGTTTCGTTAGCCTTTAGTTCCGGAAAGGCTTGAGCCAAAGCAGCTACTTTTGCGATCCCATTTCCAGAAACGCCAAGTTGAATCATTTGTTCGCTACTTGCATAATCTTTGGCTATATCTATTATTTGATTTGATAGATCTAAACGTTTTTTGAGCGTAGCTTGGATATTTGCGAAGCTCTCTCTGATGTTTTGCATCATTGATTGTAGTTTATTATATATTTTAATAATATAAGCCGCTAAGGCAATAACAACGACAATTATAGTAATAAGCATTTTTGCTCCTTTTTACTTATTTTAAGATATGCG
>NZ_POZU01000078.1:0-12551 GCF_002914005.1 Campylobacter concisus
ATATAGTAGGATATTTTCATATATCGTCATATAATTTATGATTATTTTCTAAAGATTAATATTTGAATATAAAAATTTAATATTATAATAGTAAGTTTATATAAAATCAATAATTAGTTAATTTTATGCTCGCTATTTCTTTAAAATTTAGCATATAAGAAAAACATACTTCAATATTTAAGATATTTTCATAATTTCATATTTCAAATTAAGTGGGTTATGTCCAATTTTAGATTTAGCTTATTTTAATATCTTGGTTTAAAATCTTAGATATTGGCTAAATACAATAAAGAAAGATAATATGAATTTTTAAAAAGAATCAAAATAAAAAGACTTTTTGTAGTGTCGTTTTTTAAATGTTAAAGCCCTTATAGATCATCTTTTTGGGCACTTAAATTTAGCCGTAAATTTTCTTTAAATTTTCAAGCTTTGTACTAGCATTTAGCAGTAACATATCGGCGATAACTAGCCTTATCATCGCGGTTGCAACGACGCTTCCACGTATGCCTATACAAGGATCATGCCTGCCTCTTAGCTCAAAATCTACCACTTCGCCAGCTAAATTTAGCGTCTTTTGCTCTTTAAATATCGAAGGCGTAGGCTTAAAATGGCTCTTTAACACGATCTCAGCGCCGCTACTTATGCCGCCAAGTATGCCACCAGCGTTATTGCTTAAAAAACCAAGCTCATCCATCTCGTCGTTGTTTGCTGAGCCCATCATAGAGCTTACGTTTACGCCAGCGCCTATCTCAACGGCCTTTACGCCGTTTATTCCCATCAAAGCCGCTGCTAACGCGCTATCTAGCTTATCATAAAGTGGCTCACCAAGACCAGCTGGCACGCCTTTAGCCACGCTTAAAACCACAGCTCCTACACTATCGTGCTCGCTTCTAGCTTTATTTATCACTTCTTTCATCGCTTCTTCATTGCCAAGAGCATAAATTTGAGAATTTTTAGCAAAGTTAAAGTCTATTTTGTCGCTAAAAATTTTGCCTATACCAAGCACTCCACTTAAAATTTCTATATTAAACTCATTTAAAAGCAGCTGTGCAAAGGCTCCACCAGCCACTCTAACGGCCGTTTCTCTTGCACTTGAGCGTCCGCCACCCCTGTGATCTCTAAAACCATATTTTTTGAAATATGTAAAATCAGCATGACCAGGACGGAAAATTTCACGTAAATTTTCATAGTCGTTTGACTTTTGGTTGTTGTTAAAAATGGCAAAGCCTATCGGCGCGCCGGTGCTCATGCCATTAAAGACGCCGCTAAAAATTTCTATTTTATCGGCTTCATCTCTTGCGGTTGTGAAATTGCTTTGTCCAGGACGGCGTCTATCTAGCTCACTTTGGATGAAATCTACATCGATCTTTAGTCCAGCTGGAAGTCCGTCTATCACGCCGCCGATCGCCACTCCGTGGCTCTCACCAAAGGTCGTTAAGGTTAGTTTTTTGCCAAATGTATTCAAAATTTTTCCTATTTTTTGATTTTTTCTAGTGCGATTTTTGCTGCAAGCTGTTGGGCTTGTTTTTTAGAGCTACCAACGGCACGTGAAATTTCTTTGCCATTTAGTAGCAAGGCTATCTCAAATTCTTTCTTATGATCAGGGCCTGACGTGCCGATGAGCTCGTATGTTGGTATGACACCAAGACTAGCCTGAGTGACCTCTTGAAGAGCGGTTTTGTAATCCTTTTCTAGGTGTGCAAAGTCGATCTGTGGATAGCAAAGCTCAAGCAAAGCGATCGAAATTTCTCGCACTTTATCAAGTCCAGCCTCAAGGTAGATAGCACCCATCACAGCCTCAAATGCGTCGCTTAAAATGCTATCTTTCTCACGTCCGCCATTGTTTTCTTCAGCCGTACTTAGCCTTAAAAATTTACTCATTTTTAGATGTCTTGCCATATTTGCAAAGCTTTTTTCATTGACAAGTGCAGCTCTTAGTTTACTCATGTCGCCCTCTGCGATCTTGCTAAATTTCTTAAAAAGATACTCAGCCACAAGCAGATCCATCACCGCATCACCTAAAAACTCGAGCCTTTCGTTATTTAGTGCCTGCTTTGTGCTCTTGTGCGTTAGCGCCTCTTCTAAAAGTTCAGTTTTTTTAAATTCATATCCAAGATTCTCTTCAAATTCTTCTAAAATTTTCATCTTTCATTCTCATCTTTTATTTTTAATGCCTCATCTCTTGCCATCTGATCGCACTCCTCGTTTTCAGGGTGTCCAGCGTGCCCCTTAACCCAGCTTGCCACGACTTTGTGAGGCTTTGAAATTTCTAAATACTCCTGCCAAAGCTCTACATTTTTTACATTTTTAAAATTTCTCTTTTGCCAGTTAGAAAGCCACTCATTTATGCTATTTACTACGTATGAGCTATCGGTAAAGAGTCTCACCTCGCAGGGCTCTTTTAGCGCTTTTAGCCCCATTATCGCAGCTTTTAGCTCCATTTGGTTATTTGTCGTATATGCCTCGCCGCCACTCTCTTTTTTCTGAGCTTCGTTAAATATCAATATATAAGCCCAGCCGCCAGCTCCAGGGTTTCCAAGGCACGAGCCGTCGCTAAAAAGTGTTACTATCTTCACTTGCTTTTTCTGTGATGTGGGATAAAATTTTAACACTTCCTAGCTCATGACAGACCGGACAGCGGTAAAAGTGCATAGGAAATGAGTTTTTGCAGCTTTTGCAAACGTAGTTAAAGCTTAGCCCAGCCGCGTCAAATTTAGTGTCTTTTAGTTTTTTGATGACGTTTAGCTCAAAGCCATAAATTTCACATGGCTCATCTATATCGCCCTTTGCGTAAAAGAGTGATTTGTACTTTGGATTGCTTAAATTTATAGGCGTTTTTAGATTATAAAGCAGATCGATCACGTCTTCAAAACGAGCAAAATCTTTTAAATTTTCTAAATTTTCATTGTGCCTTATGAAAAGTGCTAAGATCATACGTTTTAAAAGCTCAAAATTTTGGCTAAGGTGGGAGAGAATTTCTACCTTTTCATTAAAGCTTAAATTTCTATCATCAAGCGTACTGATCGCCTTTATATAGGCCTTTTGATCTTTTACATTTACACCAAGCTCTTCAAGAGAATTTAACGCATAAAGAGCTTCTTTGTAGTTTTTCAGTTTTTCATCTATCATCGTTAAAAAGCGAAGTGCAAGCACATTTCTTGGGCTTAGTTCAAGCACTTTTTCAAAGACTTCGCTAGCTTTTTTTAAAAATCCAGCCTTAAAATAGACCTCTCCAAGCTCGTTTAGGATAAATTCTTTCTCATTTTTATCTCTAACTTTGCCAAGCGCTATGAGATAAACACTAATTGATTTTTCAAAATCACCATTTTTAGCAAAAGTTTGCCCTAGCATACAAAGGCTTTGAGCGTCTATCTCCGGACTTTGTAGCATCTGTTTATGCTCGCTACTTATGCCATCTTTGCTGTCAAATTTTCTTATAAATTTTTCGATTCTTTTTTTCTCATCTTTGCTTGAAAAGATACCCCAAGCATAGCTTAATGCGGCTATCATCAAAATAATGCTAAATAAAATAATAAGGCTAAATATCGGATCTCTATGCCCAATGAAAAAAATATCCACGCTCATACTTTGTAATAAAATTTTACTTTAATTATAACAAAGCGGTTGTATAATTTTGCTTATGATAGATCCAAAATCCATAGAAAAACTCAAAAATCAAATCGATATCGTTGACATTATAGAGCACTATTTGCCAGTTAAAAAAATGGGTGCAAACTATAAATGCGTCTGCCCATTTCACGATGATAGAAATCCTAGTATGAGCATAAGTCAAAGCAAACAAATTTTTCACTGTTTTGCTTGCAAGGCCGGCGGAGATGCGATCAAATTTGTAATGGATTATGAGAAATTAACCTATCCAGAAGCTATCGAAAGAATAGCTAGCCTTGTAAATTTTAGTCTCGAATACACAAGCGACAAAGCCCCAACACAAAAAGAAAATAAGCACATTTTAGAAAAGGCGAATGCCTTTTATAGGAGCGAATTTTTCAAGCATGAAGCCGCTGTGAGATATATCTATTCTCGTGGTATAAATGACGCGATGATCGAGAAATTTGAGCTTGGCTGGGCTGGGGATAGTGCTAGTACTATTAGGCTTTTACAAAATGAAAATATCGAGCCAAAAGAGGCACTTGAAGTTGGAATCGTAAAGCAAAACGAGAAGGGAATTTATGCTAGTTTTATCGAGCGTATCACATTTCCCATATATGCTCACACGGCAAAATTAGTTGGCTTTGGCGGTAGAACGATCTCAGATCATCCTGCAAAATATGTAAATTCTCCACAAAGCATGGTTTTTGATAAGTCAAAGCTACTTTACGGCTATCATTTAGCTAGGCAAAGCATTTTTGAAAAAAAGCAGATCATCATCACAGAGGGATATCTAGATGTTATCATGCTGCACTTTGCTGGCTTTACAAACGCCGTTGCTGTGCTTGGGACTGCGCTTACGACTAATCACTTGCCACTTTTAAAAAGAGGAGAGATAAGCGTAGTACTTTGTTTTGATGGTGACTCGGCTGGTATAAATGCCACCATAAAATCATCTCGTCTTTTGGTGCAAAACGAAATAGATGGAAGCGTTGTAATCATAAAAGATGGTGCAGACCCAGCGGATATGGTTTTTGCAGGTAGAAGCGACGAGATAAAAGAGATGTTTGGCTCTGGGACTGAGCTTGGCGAGTTTTATATCGAGCAAATTGTAAAAAAATATGATATTACGCGCCCAGTGCAAAAGCAAAAATGCTTAGAAGAGATAATGGAATTTACAAATTCTCTAAAGCCAATAATCGCAAAAAGTTACGAATCGCTGGTATCAAATTTACTCAAAATAGAGCTAAATACTTTTAGTCTTCATGGACAAAGATATATAAATAGACAAGATCAAAATTTTACAAATGCTGCAACAACAAATAAGCAAACGGCTCAAAAAAAAGATAAAACTGATATTTTGGAATTTAGTGTTTTAAAGAGCATGCTTGCAAATAAAAATTACGAAGCTATTGTTTTAAACGAGCTTGAGGAGAAATTCTTTTTGCAGCATAAAAATTATTTTCAAGCTATTTTATTACCAAAGATCGAAAGTAATGCCGCGCTAATTAGAGAAATTTATGTAGAAGAGAGTGCAAAAGTGGCTTCGAGCGAAGAGAGTTTAAGGGAGGCTATTATAAAGCTAAAACTGAAATATTATGAACATTTTCGTGCAGAGACTAAAGAGTCGCAAAAACCTAACAAAATCGAAATAATGCAAAAAATTTCAGAGATTATTAAAGGCTTACACAACAAGCTACAAAAAAATTAAATTTCAAAATTTAACACTTATTCAGCTTTAAATCATAAAACTAAATGTAAAATGCATAAAGTAATAAATGTTTTTAAGATTAGTTTTATTTTTAAGGATTTATTATGATAAATTTTAAAAGATTTGAAGCGAATTTTAATGCTATAAGCAGATTTGGAGCATTAAAAGGAGGTGGTCTTACAAGGCTTGCATTTAGCAAAGAAGACTTGGAAGCTAGAAATTTTCTTATAAATTTAATAGAAGAAAATGGATTTAAGCTTAAAATTGACAATGTTGGCAATATCTATGCCATATATGATGATGGCTGTGAGCCAGGCGAGAAGCCAGTTTGTGTGGGCTCTCACATAGATAGCGTGCCAAATGGCGGCTTTTATGATGGTACGCTTGGCGTTATGGCTGGACTTGAGGCGCTAACCTCGATAAAAGAGGCTGGCATTAAGTTAAAGCGTCCGCTTTGGCTGATTAACTTTTGCTGTGAAGAATCAAGTCGCTTTAAGACAGCAACTATCGGAAGTAAAATAATAAGTGGCAAACTTGGTCTACAAAGGCTTCATGAGCTAAAAGACGAAGATGGTATCTCGCTCTTTGAGGCGATGAGTAAATTTGGACTTGAGCCACAAAATTTAAATGATTCTATTTTAAAAGAACATTCACTTCATTCATATTTAGAACTTCACATTGAACAAGGTCCAGTGCTTGAGCGAAGTGGCATAAGCGTTGGTATAGTAAGCGGTATCGCCGCTCCTATTAGATTTGAAATTATTATCCATGGCAAGGCAGATCACAGCGGTGCAACTCCGATGAATATGCGTAGTGACGCGCTGCTAGCTGCTTCACACATCATAATTGCTGCCAATAAATTTGCTAAAAATAAAAAAACAGCTGTGGCTACTGTTGGTTACGCACATGCAAAACCAGGCGTTTTAAATGTCGTGCCAGGCGAGGCGAGGCTTGGAGTTGATCTAAGAGATATTGATAAGGCAAGCTTAGAAGAGCTAAATTTAGAGCTTAGAAATTTTATAAAAGAGCTAAGCGGTGAGCTAAAATTTAGTTATGAGATAAGAGAACTGAGTAGCGATGAGCCAGTAAAACTTAGTGAGCATGCTATAAATTTACTAAGCGAAGAGGCTGCTAAGCTTGGCATAAAAACGCTTACTTTGCCAAGCGGAGCTGGGCACGATGCGATGAATCTAACAAAACTTGCAAGTAGTGTTGGCATGCTTTTTATACCTTGCGTTGGTGGCATCAGTCACAATATAGCAGAGGCTATAAATTTTGATGATGCTTTCAAAGCTACACAAATTTTAACAAATGCACTAGTTAAACTATCAAATGAATAAGGAGAAATCTATGGACAAAATAGCAAATTTGGCTCTTTCTTTAAAAGATGAGCTTATTAAAGATCGCAGGTATTTTCACTCACATCCTGAGACTGGCTGGTTTACATTTTTTACAACCGCCGTACTAGCAAAGAGGCTTAGTGATCTAGGATATGAAATAAGCCTTGGCGACAAGGTCGTTAAAGCCGATGCAAGGCTTGGCCTTGGTTCAAAAGAGCAATGCGAAAAAGCAATAGAAAGAGCCAAAAAACTCCTAAGTCCTGAAGAGGCAAAATATCTTCCTTATATGAAAGATGGATTAACTGGCCTAACTGCCTTTATAGATACAAAAAGACCTGGAAAATTTACAGCATTTAGATTTGACATAGATAGCGTCGATGTGACGGAGAGTGAAGACGCTGATCACAGACCTTGTAAAGAGGGCTTTGGCGCAGATATTGCTGGTATCATGCACGCTTGCGGACACGATGGACACGCATCTATCGGTTTAGGACTAGCAAAACTTATAGCCGAGAATTTAGATGAGTTTAATGGCAAATTTAAATTTATATTTCAAACTGCAGAAGAGGGCACGAGAGGTGCTGTGGCTATGGAAGCTGCTGGTGTGCTTGAGGGGATCGAGTATCTACTTGGTGGACATATCGGCTTTCAGGCAAAAACTAGTGGTGGCATCATCTGCGGAACAAATAAGCTACTTGCTACCTCTAAATTTGACGTGCATATCACAGGTCGCTCGGCTCATGCAGCTGGAGCACCACAAGACGGTGCAAATGCTCTTTTAGCCGCAGCACAAATGGCTTTAAATATGCATGGCATCACAAGACATGCAAAGGGTGTAACTAGGATAAATGTGGGCGTTTTAAAAGCAGGCGAAGGCAGAAACGTCATCGCTCCAAACGGCTATCTAGCTTGCGAAACAAGAGGCGAGGATACAAATTTAAACGAATTTATGTATGAAAAATGCATGGATATCGTTAAAGGCGTTAGCCAAATTTACGGCGTAGAGAGTAAAGTCGTAATGACTGGTGGCACAAGCGGAGCCGATAGCGACAAAGAAGTAACAGAAATTTTCTATGAAGCAGCTAAAGAGAGTCCATTTATAGACGATGACAAGATCGTAAAAGAGCTTGACTTTGGTGCTTGTGAGGACTTTGCTCACTTTATGAGAGCTTTGCAAGACAAAGGCGCAAAGAGCGGATATATGATGATAGGAACAAACCTAAAAGCAGGCCATCACAACTACAAATTTGACTTTGATGAGGAGTGTTTGGTTTCAGGAGTTGATGTCTATCTAAGATCTGCTTACAAACTAAATGGAGTAAAAAAATGAAAAACGCTTTACTAATCAGTGCTTCAAGCTATAAAGATACTGGTTACTTAAGACACTGCGAGGGTTGGATTAAGGAATTTTTAGGAAGTGATGCGGACGAGGAGATACTTTTTATCCCCTATGCCGGCGTTAGACGCACAAATGACGAGTACGAGCAAAAGGTGCAAGATTGCTTAAATAGCAAAAATATCAAGTCCATCCACCGCTATGAAGATAAAATTTCTGCTATCAAAAATACTAAAAGTATTGCGGTTGGCGGCGGAAATACCTTCATGCTACTTCATATGCTTTATAAGCTAAATTTGATTGAGCCTATAAAAGAGGCGGTGGCAAACGGCACAAAATATTTTGGCTGGTCAGCTGGTGCAAATATCGCTGGCAAGACGATGATGACTACAAATGATATGCCTATCATCATGCCAAAGTCCTTTGATAGTCTAAATATCTTCCCTTATCAGATCAACCCACACTTTATAAGTGGCAAGCTAGTAGGACATAACGGCGAGAGTAGAGAAGAGAGGCTGGAGGAATTTTTAATAGCAAATCCAAAAGACACCATCTATGCTCTACCTGAGGGCACGGCTTTGGTGATAAGAGGCAATGAAGCTGAGGTCATCGGACATAGCGACATCTTAAAGCTTGAGTACAAAAAAGAGATAGAAAAGATAGCAATTAAAAGCAAATTTAAAATCTAAACAAGGAGAGGGGTATGGAATCATTCAAACTCGTAGCTGCCATTCTTGGCATCGTTGCAGTTGTAGTACTTCTTGTCTTAAAAAAAGAGACAAGAACGGTGCTAATAGGTGTTGGTTTGGTGCTTTGTTTAATCGCACTTAAACCTATGGGGGCATTAAGTGCTTTTACTGACTATATGACTAAAGCAGGGCTTATAAAGGCTATTTGTGCCAGTATGGGTTTTGCTTTTGTTATGAAATACACAATGTGTGATAAACACCTTGTTGGTCTTCTTACAAAACCACTTAAAAATGTGGGCTTTATCTTGATCCCTGCAACAACCGTGCTAACTTATTTTATAAATATCGCTATCCCTTCAGCTGCAGGATGCTCCGCCGCTGTTGGTGCGACGCTTATACCGCTTCTAATGGCTTCAGGCGTTCGCCCAGCTATGGCTGGTGCTGCTGTTTTTGCGGGTACGTTTGGCTCAGTTCTAAGCCCAGGCTCTGCTCACAACGTATACGTGGCTGATCTTGTTAAAAAGACAGTTGCAAACTATACTGTTCAAGATGTTATAAAGGTACAAATTCCTAGTGCATTTACAGCTCTTGCTATCGTAGTTATTACACTAACTATTGTTGCGATACTTTTTAAAGACTATCAAAAAAATACAAATTTCACTCTTGAGGGTGGTGCTAAAAATGAAGATAACTCGGCTTTCAAAGTAAATTTTATCTACGCCATTATGCCACTTGTTCCACTTGTGATATTGGTTATTGGTGGGACAAGTCTTGCAAAAGATTATAGTTTCCTTGCATGGACAAAGATGGGTGTTGCTGAAGCGATGATACTTGGTGCGATCATAGCTATCTTTGCTACGCTTACAAACCCACAAAAGATTACAAAAGAGTTCTTTAACGGCATGGGCCACGCTTACGCTGATGTTATCGGTATCATCATCGCAGCTGGCGTATTTGTTGCAGGTCTAAAGGCGTGTGGAGCTGTTGACGTGGTCATCGCATGGCTAAAAACAGATCAAAGCTACGTTAAATTTGGTGGAACATTTGTGCCATTTATCATGGGTATAGTCACAGGCTCAGGCGACGCTGCTACATTTGCGTTTAACGAAGCCGTCACAACAAATGCCGCTGCACTTGGCTTTGAACAAGATAAGCTTGGTATGGCCGCAGCCATCGCTGGCTCACTGGGAAGATCTGCTTCTCCAATAGCAGGTGCTGCTATCGTTTGTGCAGGTATAGCCATGGTTAGCCCAGTTGAACTTGCAAAAAGAACATTTTTAGGTATGTTTATCTCTGTTGTGGCGATCGCATTTTTTGTCATCTAAAGGATGAAAAATGGATATCGTAGAGAGATTTTTAAACTATACGAAATTTAACACTACAACAAACAAAGAGAATGGATTAAAAGGCATCATGCCTTCTAATCCAACCGAGTACGAGCTAGCCAAATTTCTCAAAGATGAGCTTAGCTCGCTTGGTATCAAAGATATCCTCTTGCAAGACAATGCTATCTTGATAGCAAAAATTCCTGAAAACTGCGAAAACGCACCGAGTATTGCCTTTTTTGCGCACTTGGATACAAGTAGCGAGCAAAAAAACGATACCAAGGCGAAGATCGTAAGATACACAGGCGGCGACATCTGTCTAAACGAAAAGCAGGGAATTTATCTTAAATTTAGCGACAATCCAGAGCTTAAAAAGTACGAGGGCGACGACATAGTCGTGACTGATGGCACTAGCTTACTTGGTGCTGATGATAAGGCTGCGATCGCTAGTATCGTAAATATGGCTAGCTTTTTCATGCAAAATCCTGACGTAAAGCACGGCAAGATCGTGATCTGCTTCGTGCCTGACGAGGAGCAGGGTTTGCTTGGTGCAAAGGCGCTTGATGCGAGCTTGCTTGGAGCTGATTTTGGCTACTGCTTAGACTGCTGCGAGATAGGCGAGCTCATATATGAAAACTGGAACGCAGCTGACTGCACTATGGTATTTAAAGGCGTTTCGGCTCATCCTATGAATGCAAAGGGTAAGCTTGTAAATTCGCTACTTCTTGCACATAAATTTATCTCGCTCTTGCCAGGTGGCGAAGTGCCAGAGTGTACCGAGGGCAAAGAGGGCTACTTCTGGGTAAAAGAGCTTAGCGGAAATAGCGCAAAAACGACGCTCAAGATCGACATAAGAGAATTTGACGAGCCTAAATTTCAAAAAAGACTTGAGTTTTTAAGCGACATGGCAAATTCTTTTAACAAAATTTATGGCGATTGCTGTGAGATCACGCTAACAACACGCTATGAAAATGTATTTAAATTTTTAAAAGATGAAAATTCGCTCCCGATAAAACTTGCAAAAGATGCCTTTAGTGAACTAAATATCACGCCAAACATAAAACCTATGCGTGGCGGATACGACGGTGCTGCGATCTCTGCAAAAGGCGTGCCAACGCTAAATTTATTCACAGGAGCTAACAACTTTCACTCTATCTATGAGTATCTGCCAGTTAGCAGCCTAAAAGCCGCGAGCGAAGTCATTAAAAAAATCGTAATTAACGCTGCTAAATAAACTTCATAAAAGCCTAGATTTAGTAAATTTAGGCTTTAAATTTTTACTTTCAGGATAAAAATGAAGGCTTTAGCTTTGTTTAGCGGAGGGCTTGATAGTATGCTCTCAATGAAATTAATAAGCGATCAAAACATCGAAGTGGTCGCACTTTATATGGATACCGGATTTGGCGTGGATGAGGAGAAGCACGAAGTTTTAAGACGCCGTGCAGCTTTGGCTGGGGCTAGTTTAAAAGTGGTTGATATGAGAAATGAGTATCTTCGTGATGTACTTTTTAACCCAAAATACGGCTACGGCAAGCAGTTTAACCCCTGCATCGACTGTCACGGATATATGTTTAAAACCGCTCTTAATATGCTAAAAAGTGAAAATGCAAATTTTATAATTACAGGCGAAGTCGTGGGGCAAAGACCGATGAGTCAGCGAAGAGATGCACTCTTTCAGGTTAAGCGTCTAGCTGATGATGAGGATGATCTAGTACTTCGTCCGATGTGTGCTAAGCTCTTGCCACTAACAAAGCCAGAGCGCGAGGGTTGGGTCGATAGAGAGAAGCTACTTGATATAAGTGGACGTGATAGAAAGCCGCAGCTTGCTTTGGCAAAGGAACTTGGCTTTGAGGACTTTGCCACGCCAGGAGGCGGATGTTTGCTAACGATCGAGAGCTTTGCTGTGAAGATAAAGGATTATCTAAATTTTGATAAAGAGATGCGAGATATCGATGTGACGTGGCTAAAGCTTGGTAGGCATCTGCGCTTACCAGATGGTGCAAAAATGATAATAGGCCGTGACGAGAGCGATAATAACGCACTTTTGTCTCATCCAAATGATAAATTTGAACAGGTGAAATTTAAAGAGAGCGATGACATCGTGGGAGCTATTAGCTTCATAAGTAAAAATGCTAGTAAAGCTGACAAAGAGCTGGCCGCAAGGCTCGCATTAGCTTATACAAAAGCAAGTAAAGAGAATGAATTTGAAGTTAGCGTCGCTGGCGAGGAATTTAGTATCACACCTGAGGATAAATCTCTAGCTCAAAATTATTTCGTAAAATAGACATTTTATTGATTCTTGGTGCTTTTACCTTGTGTTTGTAGATAAAGATGGTTTTTATCTACAAATAAGTTTAAAAATTATATAATCCGAAACTTATTTTAAAGTGTCACGGTAGCTCAGCTGGTTAGAGCGCTGGTCTCATAAGCCGGAGGTCGGGAGTTCAAGTCTCCCCCGTGACACCATAAATACCTAAACTACGATGTTTCTACAATATTATATTGCAGTCACCTTTCATGAAATATAGCTTAATGTTTGTT
>NZ_POZU01000079.1:0-754 GCF_002914005.1 Campylobacter concisus
ATACCTATCCTCATATTGCTTCTTATTTGGATTAAAGGCATTTGTGTTATCTAGGCTTGTATTATAAAAGCTACTTTGCTTTATAAAATTTGTTGCTAGCTCTATATTATATAGATCGTTTGAGCTTAGACTTTGTCTATATGTTTCATTAAATGATTTATCCGTTAAAGATACCGCTGCTTTTGCTAGGATAGATTTTGCTTCATCGTCGCTATAAATTTTATTTGTTGTAGTTTGAAGCTTTGACTTAAAGCTTGCTATATTGTTTTTATTGTTTATAAAGTCTATCTCTCTTTGATGAAGCTGTCTATTATAAGTATCTGCGCTTGTGGTTATTTTATAGCCTGTGTTTGCTCCTTTATCTCCATTAGCTATACCTCCAGCTATTATGCCTATTAACTGAGATGCTAGTAGGCGTTTGTTGTTATAGGCTTCTATCTCTTTAGTACTCATATTTGATGTATCTTTATGTAGTGCAGAAGAGATTGCTTCATTTACAGCCCCACTTAATGCACCGGCTGCAACGTTTTCATGAGATAGTTTTGCTGAGAGTGCTCCTACGGCTGAGTGAAGAGCTATCTTACCTAGACCTGATTCTTTAAATAGTGAGTTAGAGTTTATATTTGATTCACTACTTGAGTAGTTTCCTACTGCCTTGTAAGCATTGTCTGTTGCTTTAGAGATTAAATTTGATAGTAGTGCATCTTTAAAGTTTGTTTTATAGATGGCAGAGTTTATTGCTGCGTTTGACGTA
>NZ_POZU01000080.1:0-17929 GCF_002914005.1 Campylobacter concisus
TCATGTAATAAGACAAGGGATATGGGCATTAAGAGATTTAAGAGTAGAATTATTTAACAAAGACAATGAAAAGTATAAGAAGTTAAAAAAATATTGGAAAATACTAAGTAAAAGCCCAATAAGTCAGTTTAGTCAAAGACAAAAAGAAATATTAAAAGAGATATTAAAAGTAGATAAGACATTGAAAAAGATGTATAGAATAATAAAAGAATTTTACAAGATGTTTGAGAGCAAGACAGTAAAGACAATGAGAAGGAGAATAGAGCAATTAATTGAAAAATTGAGAGTATTTAATATAAAGCAAAGTATAAAACTAGCAGATACAATAACAAGTTGGAAAAAAGAGATAATAAATATAGTAGAATATGAAATAAACAATGGGTTTGTAGAAGGAAATAACAACAAAATGAAAGTAATAAAAAGAGTATCTTATGGACTAAGAAACTATGAAAGATTTAGAAAATTGATATATTTACGTCTTTGCAATAGATAGAGGTGTTTTTACACCCCCACTATTGACAAAGAACCATAATAAATTTTATCCGCTCTATAAATTTAAAAATTGAATACCCTTTTTACATACATTTAAAAGAAAAATTTATATATAATCCTAAGATAAAAAATTAATAATTATACTTAAGGAGCAAACGTGCAAATTCCTATTCGCTACGGCAAAGATGATATCATCGACCTAAGCGTTCCGGAAAAAAATTTACTGGGAGTTTTTAACCCCAACCCCGTGGCTAAATTCGACGAAACGGCACTCATCGCAAAGGCTCTGGCAAATCCAATAAACCAAAAAAGCTTTGATGAGTTTATCGCTGGCGATGAAAAGATCGTTATCATCGTAAATGACGGCACAAGGCCTACGCCAACTGCTAAAATTTTAAAGCAAATTTATCCAAAACTTCGCGATAAAAATAAAATTTTCATCATCGCCACCGGCTGCCACAGAGAGGGGACACTAGATGAATACAATATGATATTTTCTAAAGAAATTTACCCTGAAATTAGAGCTAAAAACGAGGTTCATGACCACGACTCAAAGCATGATGAAATGGTCTTTTTAGGCGAGAGCAAAAACGGCACTCAGATGTATCTAAACAAGATCGTGGCTGAAGCCAAAAAAGTGATCGTCATAGGTTCGGTAGAGCCTCACTATTTTGCAGGCTACACTGGCGGTAGAAAGGCGTTTTTGCCAGGTACTGCCTCATACGAGAGCATCACGCAAAACCACAAACTAGCCCTTAGTCCTGACGCTCAGGCTCTGCGCCTTGAGGGCAACCCTGTGCATGAAGATATGATCGATGCGATGAAGGTTCTTTCAAACATCGATGTCTTTTCTATACAGACAGTGCTTGATAGCGAGCATGGTGTCTATTACGCAAGTGCTGGCGATCTAAACGATAGTTTTTATGACTGCGTGAAAAAGGCTGATGAGGTCTTTTGCGTAAATATCCCACAAAAAGCCGACATCGTGATCTCGGTAGCGCCTTATCCTATGGATGTCGATCTTTATCAGGCGCAAAAGGGTGCGGACGCAAAAATAGTCATCTTGCCGTTTGGCTCTATGACTGTGCCTAAGGTTTAAGTATGGCTAAAATTTTATACTATGATGCTAGTTGCGGTATTAGCGGCGATATGAATTTAGGCGCGCTGGTGGATCTGGGCGCGGATTTTAGCTATCTTTGCGCCGAGCTTGCTAAGCTAAATTTAGCTAGCGAATTTTACCTACGCAAGCGCAAAGTGCTAAAATGCGGTATCTCTGCAACCAAAATAGACGTCGTTTGCGCGGCAAATCCGAGCCAAATTCCGCTTGGCCTCTTAGGCGCTAAATTTAGCCCGCGTCAAAATTTAAACGGCAAAATTCACGGCGCCGAATTTAGAGCGGATAAGCCCGCCCAAAACCATCCGCGTCCGCGAAATTTCACGCAAATTTTAGAGCTTATCGAGGGTTCTAGCCTAAGCGCTTTCGTAAAAAAAACGGCAAGCGAAATTTTTAGCGTTATCGCGCAGGCCGAGGCCAAAATCCACGGCACTAGCGCAGAGCAAGTACATTTCCACGAAGTGGGCGCCGCGGACAGCATCGCGGACGTAGTGGGTGCGGCTATTTGCTTGGAGGCCTTGGGTGCGCCGCAAATTTTTGCTTCGCCTATCGAGCTTGGCGGCGGTTTTGCGCACTGCGCTCACGGCAGGCTGACCGTACCGGCGCCTGCGGTTTGCGAAATTTTAAAAGGCGCGCAAGTAAGCCTAGGGCGAGCGAATTTCGAGATGACTACGCCCACAGGAGCGGCTATTTTAAAGGCCTGCGCACTAAATTTAAGGGAGCAAGACCGCCGCGAGTCGCCGCGAAATTTTAAAATTTTAAGCACGGGCTACGGCGCTGGCGATAAAGACGTCGCAGATTTTGCCAACGCGCTTCGCGTGATACTTTGCGAAACGAGCGAGGATTTAGGCTTGAGAGATGAGCCAAATTTGAGCGTGCAGATCGGCTATGGCGAGCTTTGCGAGCGGATTTTAATCTCCACTAATATCGACGACATGGACGCCGAGAGCTTTGCCTTTGCGTGCGATATTTTGCGAGATAGCGGCGCGCTGGACGTATTTAGCAGGTCTATTTTTATGAAAAAGGGGCGCGCGGGCTTTGAGCTAAACGCGCTGTGCCGCAAGCAGGACGCCGCGCGGATAAAGGGGCTAATTTTCGCGCATACGACGGCGATCGGAGTTAGAGAGTGCGTCGTGAGGAAAACGGAGCTTGCGCGCGAGTTTTGCGAGGTAGAGACTAAATACGGCAAAATAAGGCTTAAAATTTCGCGCGGCCGAGTTTGCGGTTTTAACGCCGAACAAAATTTAACGGACGAAAATTTAGCCCGAGATTACCCCGAAATTTTAAAAATCAAGCCCGAATTCGAGGACTGCAAAAAAGCCGCGCAGAGATTTCAAACGACGATCCGCGAGGTTAGAAACGAGACTTTAAAAAAATATGACGAAACTAGAAATTCTAAAAAATGATATAAAAAAGCTGGAAAATTTAGCCGTAGCGTTTAGCGGTGGCGTGGATAGCTCGCTACTGTTGCGCGTTGCCGCCGATACGCTAGGCCGGCGCGCGGTAGCTATCACGCTAAAATCGCCCTATATGTCGGGGCGCGAGATAAAAGAGGCGATGGAATTTACCCGTACTTACGGCATCAGGCACGAAATTTTAGAGCTAGAAGCGCCCGAAGCGGTAAAAAATAATCCGCAAGATCGCTGCTACGTCTGTAAAAAGGCGGTTTTTACACGGTTAATCGAGCTGGCAAAACATCTAGGCTTTACAAATGTCGCCGACGGTACGAACTTAGACGACCTTGGCGAATACCGCCCGGGGCTTAAAGCAAAAGACGAGCTTGGCGTGCTTTCGCCGCTTAAAGGCCTCAAAAAATCAGAGATTAGAGAGCTTAGCCGCGAGCTTGGACTGCCGACCGCGGATAAGCCCAGCTACGCGTGCCTTCTGACGCGTTTACCGCACGATAGGGAGTTTTCCGCGGAGGAAATTTCGCTCGTGGAGCGAGCCGAAAATCTGCTAATCTCGCACGGATTTTTAAACGTTCGCGCGCGATTTGACGGCAAAGCCTTTAAGCTGCAAATGGGTGCGAGCGAGACTAGACGCTTTTGCGCGGGAGATTTTAGCGCCGTCGTACGCGAGATCGCCGCGCTTGGCGAGTATGATATTTTGCTTGATTTAAAGGGGCTTCGCGGGGAGATTTTAAATGACGAAAGATGAGGCTTTAAATTTCATCCGTACCGTAAAATCGGGCGAAAAAAGCGAGCGCGAAGCGATAGAGTTTTTACGGTATTTTCCTTTTAGCGACGTGGGCTGCGCCAAAATCGACACTCAGCGCGCCCTGCGAAACGGCGCGGGCGAGGTGATCTACGGCGAGGGCAAGACCGATGATGAAATTTTGCGTATCGCAGAAGCGATCGGCGCGAGAGGGCAAAATATCCTAATCACGCGCACGAACGAGCGGGTTTTTGAGCGGCTGCGCGAAATCTTACCGCAGGTGGAGTTTAACGCTCGCGGCCGCGTCATCAGCGTCAAATTTAAAGAGCCCGCGCTCACGCAAAGCTACATCGCGATAGTTTCCGCAGGCACCGCCGACGGCGCGGTAGTGGAGGAAGCGTACGAAACGGCGAGATTTCTAGGCAACGACACGCGTAAATTTAGCGATGCGGGCGTGGCTGGGCTGCACAGGCTGATCGCAAATCTAGAGCAAATACGCGGGGCAAAGGTCGTGATCGCGGTGGCGGGCATGGAAGGCGCGCTAGCTAGCGTGCTCGCGGGCCTCGTGAGCGTGCCGGTGATCGCGGTACCCACCAGCGTGGGATACGGAGCGAGTTTCGGCGGGCTGGCGGCTCTGCTAGCGATGCTAAACAGCTGCGCAAACGGCGTCAGCGTCGTAAATATCGACAACGGATTCGGCGCCGCGTATAACGCGAACCTGATAAATCATCTCTGAATTTACGCCCGTGCTCGGACTAATAAACGGACTAAATTCGAGTGCGAGAGCCTATCGATCACAGAAGCAAACCGCAACAGCTACCAAGCCGTAATAGCGCAGTGGCACGATAGCAAAGACAGTAAAGATAAACAAGCGAAGATTGGCGGCGGAGAGCAAACCTATAAGCTAAATATCCCCGAGCCAAAATCAGACAATGAAGCCTTAAAAAGGGCGAAGCCAAGCTAAACGAACTACAACGCGGCGGAATGAACGGCTAGCTTACCGCCACTGGTAGAGAGCTAAGGGCCGGCGTAAAACTAAAAATAACCGGCGTAACCAGACTTGAAAATGTAAAATTTAGTATTAAAAGCGTATCGCATAATCTAAACACTACAAACTATATGATTGATCTGGAGTTTGAGGGGTAGGATTATATCTGATTATAAAAATATTCTTTCTTACCTTTTCTATAGTAGCCATCTATAACATCAGTAAGTTCGAATCTAAAATATTCAAATATGCGCTTAAACTCTACTAATTTTTCTTCCGACACCGTGAGAAATGGTTTTTCTGTTTCTAATTCCATAAAGCTTTGTTTAAAAAGTTTTATTCCGTATCCTTTATTCTTGTAAGGGGGCATGGTAGATAAGTGACATATCTTTTGCTCACTGTATTTTAGAATAGCCAAGCCTCTTAAATCATTTTCGTTACAAGAAGTTATTATTTTTTTTGTTCCATTTTTTAAAGATGGTATCACGTTAAGAAAATACCAAGCATCAAATTCTGGATAGTATTTTTTTGCCTCTTTGATATAGTTATATAATACATATTTATTCTGTATATCTGCCTTTATAGGCAAAATGTGATTTGATGTTAAGACAATTGAGGGGTCATAGAATATCATTTAAAAAAAACACTTTATAAGAGGTCATAAATAAAATTAGACACTATAGCTACGAACACCACGAATAACAGGAATTTGTATTTTTCAAATTTTGAACTTTTATGATGAAGGCTTTTTAAAAAGAGTTGATACGATTCTATGCACCCACCACTAAGATTACTCTCCTTAAACTGATAGACCGTCATATTTAAATCGGTATCATAACCTATATATTCACGCCACAAATCATCCTCCAAAACCCTAAAACTTTTTATTGACTTATTTTTTTCTAGTAGTTCCGTAGTAGAATCTAGTATAATAAATGTATTAATTTCCTTAAATTTTATTTTATTATCTATTTGTTTTGTAAAGCGTCTATCCAAATTTATAGATATGCCGGTGATTTTCATAGCTTTAATAAAAGGGTTAGTCATAGTATCTGAGAGCATTGTGTCAGATATTTTATCCTTAATATTTGTAACTCTAAATCTGAAATAACTATTTTTTTGTTGTTCCTTTACGCTCATTGTAATACTTGTATCATTGTTGATGGTGGTATTACAGAGCTCAATATTACCAAGGTCATACTCTTTTAATCTAAAACTTGATTTATTTTTATCCAGATGTGTTTCTTCGTTAAATATCATGTTTATGGTTTTACCATCACACAAGCGATCCTTGATGTCTATAAAATCAGTTTTGTATATTTTAAAAGGGAGTGTGATATTTATGTTAAAGTTTCTACTAATGTTATTGTATTCTTTCCTGGATACCAATACCCCAATTTCAATATATGAGTTTTCGTTATTGTTTGGCAAAAACAGGTTGATGTGAAGTATAACTTCTATTTTGTCTGCAATATCAGAATCTGCACAAATTGCTATAGGCCATGCGATTGAGTTTTTTTTATTCATAGTTTTTTATCCAATATACATAAACGATTGTGGTGCCACAAAATTTGGGTATTGCAAATAAGGACAAATTGCCTCTTTATATTTATTTGCGGATTTAATCTTAATGGCAAAACCGGTACTCTTGCCATTAAAGTATTTTAGATATCTTTCTTTATCTATACCGGCATCCATACTCGTTTTATCCCATAGCTCTTCTGGGCTTGCCTCCAAAATATTATCAACTATAAATTCTCCTATAATTTTTCCAACTGGCTTTGTGGCATATACTTTAATCTTATTAACGTTTTTTTTAAATTTTACCTTTCTAAACTCAAATTTTTTCGTACCATCAAAAATAGCCTCAGCGAATTCCGGCTTAATGGATAATAATGCTGTCATTTACTAAACCTTCTTTTAAAATTGCAAAAAAAGCCTCATCTGTAAGCTTCACAAAACCCCAGTAGGCTTCTTCGTGACCTATAATTTCTCTAATCTTCTTTAAAATAACACGTCTTTTAAATGATATATTGTATGCCATTTTTATTATTTTTGTGTAATTTTTTTTGATAAATATATTCTCTAATTCATCATCAGTAAATATATTATGAGGCTTGCAGTACTTGATGAAATCATACAAGTCACTAAAACTGGATAAATCTTTATATTCTTCTACAACACACAAGGAGGTTATGACGGATGAGTAGTTCGCGCTTTGGGCATTTTTATCTTTTGTTCTATAAATGAGTAAGCAGTCGCCTCTCTTGAGTTGCTCGACACCTTTCATTTCCGTTATATACACCTTATGAATACTATTTGATTCAGACATGTCTTTTAGTATGTCATAGCTTTCTGTGTTTAGCATAGAGTCCGAGAACATACCAGTATGATATTTTGGGTATATACTTAAAAGATATTTGTCGCTTGTCGCATTAATAGCCGGATAGTCCAGCAGTATATCATTTTTTAGCGCCTGCACATGAGTCGGTATATTTTTTGTTAATACTAGCTCATTGATTTTTTTGCTATGCTGGACAAACCCATATCTTTTTAATAATTTTATTAAAGGTGCTTGTTTTTCAAAAGACGTTACATAGATATTATAAATATTGTTTGCTACGGCAAAATCAAAAATCTTCTTTATAATACGCTCTCCAAGCTTTGTCCCATGCGCATCTATTTTAAGAGTTCCTATCTTTAGCCATGTCACATTTGTGTCAAGTGCCGGACTTATATCCGTATTATCTATTGGGCTTTCTATTTTTAGATACAAAAAAGCCACTATCTTGGTATCATCAAAGAGTATATATGCTTTTTCGCCAGCGTCCGCTTTTTTCGCTATCCATGTATCAAAACCTTTATAGTCTTGCCTTAAAGAGTCGAAAAAGGAATCAGATGTGTTAATTTCACGTATATATTTCTCTTGGATATTTGACATTTTAACACCTCTTGAAATTTTCCAAGCAATTGTATCAAAGATTATCTAATTTTATTCTTTTAAAGCCATCGTTGCAATATCGGCAAGGATCTTTAAAAGTATTTTTTGAATTTAAAACGATAATAAAAAGATTAAAAAAATTTACGTTTCAAATCAAAGTGAAAAATGTGATGTTTTAGCCCACTTTGATTTGAAACGTGGTTTTTACAGCTAAATTTGAAGGCTAAATTTAAAAGGAAAGCGTTGCGAGAGAAAAATTTAAGAGAGCAAAAACCAAACGAGCCGAAGGACGCAGTAAGGCACGAGCAAAAGCTGCAAACAAAGCAAAGTGTGAGAACGAGACTAGCGTTTTTAGCCGCGGCGGTACTGATTTTGGCGGTCGAAATTTACATAGCGATCTGCGTAAAGGGCGGCTTTGTGCGACACTACGCGGGCGACGTTTTGGCCGTCATCTTGCTTTATGCGTTTGTGAGAGCTATATTTAGTGTGACGCCATCAAATTTAGCGCTTAAAATTTTTGCCTTTGCGGCGGCCTTGGAGCTCGCGCAGTATTTTGGCGCAGTGCAAATTTTGGGCATAGAAAATAAAATTTTAAAAATAATGATCGGCGGAACGTTTGATTTTACCGACCTGCTCTGCTACGCGGTTGGCTGCGTCCTAGCGGGCGTTTATGAAAAATTTGAAAGTAAAAACCAGCAAAGGAGAAGCGATGGATAAAGAAAAAGCCGTGCAAAAGATGACCGAGATCATGGCGAAATTCGTCGGCTACACGGGCAAAGTGCTGCCTGATGACGTGACGGCGAAGCTAATCGAGCTCGCCGAGCGCGAGACGCAGCCGCTGGCAAAGGAGATCTACAAAACGATGTTTGAAAACCAGCGCCTTGCTAAAGCTAGACCGTCCGTCCTGTCAGGATACGGGCGTGATCTAGTTTTTCGTGCGCTGTGGCGCGAATTTCCCACTCATCGGCGAGCTTGAGGAGCTGCTGCGAGAGGCCGTACTGAGAGCGACGCGCGAGGCTCCGCTGCGCCACAACAGCGTCGAGACCTTTGATGAGTACAATACCGGCAAAAATGTCGGCAAGGGCACGCCGAGCGTATTTTGGGAGATAGTGCCAGATAGCGGCGAGTGCGAGATCCACACCTATATGGCGGGCGGCGGCTGTAGCCTGCCCGGCAAGGCGACCGTGCTGATGCCCGGCATGGGCTATGAGGGAGTCGTGAAATTCGTCATGGACATAATGACTAGCTACGGCATAAACGCCTGTCCGCCGCTGTTAGTTGGCGTAGGCGTAGGCACCTCGATCGATGTGGCGTCCTTGCTATCTAAAAAAGCGCTGATGAGACCTCTTGGCTCGCATAATCCAAACGAGCGCGCCGCGCTAACCGAAAAGCTGCTCGAAGAGGGCATCAATAAAATCGGCCTCGGCCCACAAGGCATGAGCGGCGCAAGCTCCGTGATGGGCGTGCATATCGAAAACTGCGCCCGCTACCCAAGCGTCATAGCCGTTGCTGTAAATGTGGGCTGTTGGTCGCACCGCAAAGGTCACATCGTCTGGGACGCAGAGCTAAGCTTTGCCGTAAAATCGCACAAAGAGTTTGCGCTATGAGTAAGAAAATTTTAACCACGCCTATAAGCGCCGAGGATCTTTCAAATATCAAAATCGGCGACGTGATCTACCTCACGGGGCACATCAGTTTGTAGATTTGGCTAGCACACAAAGAGAGCTAGCAGATGAATTAGGAGCTAAGTTTTTAGAATTTTGTAGTTCATACCTAAATGAAAAATGTGTTATTGCCAAAAGTGAATTTACTTACCAAGAATCTTTTTTGCCAGCAAGCCTAACTATCGAAGCCTACACTAAAAAACCGACTGCTAACACAACAATGGTAGATGCGTACATTGGTAATGTGCATTTTAGGTTAAATTATGATTATGTATATGAAGAGTATGATGATGACCATTTTAAAGATGAATATGCGTATCAATATCTTGACTTTCAAATATAACAAGTGCTATAATACAACCAAGTTACATTTAAAGAAAGGAGGGTAAATCATGGCAAACGGAGATTATGAAGTAACTCATAATAGGATTCTTAATAGTGTAAAGAAAAAATATCATTCATACAAAGGTAAAGTAGGCAAGATTGCTGATAATATAATAGACAGAAATTTTAAAGCTGATAAGCCGTTACAAAAATGGAGTACTGATGTATCTCAATTTAACTTTTCATGGGGTAAATGCAACATTTCACCAATACTTGATATGTATACAAATGAAATAATCTCTTATGACTTATCCTTAAGTCCTAATTTAGAGCAAATATCTAAAAAAATTTTGTTAACTTCTTTATATTGAGGATAGGAGACTATATAAAAGATTTTTACTATTAATTAGAAAGAGTGGATAAATGGGGAAAGGTTTCTTTAAGAATAAAAAATTATGCATATTGGTTCTCTTTGTATTGCTATTGCTTTTAATACTAACTTGTATTTGTTTAGGAAGATATCAGGTTAGCCCCTATAAAGCATTTATGATTATATACAAAACAATAACCGGAGATGTTAGCGGCTTAGATGTACATGAAACTAGTGTAGTAATTGACATAAGACTACCTAGAATACTTATGGGAGTTTTAGTAGGTGCAGGGCTATCACTGGCAGGAGCAGCATATCAAACTGTTTTTTCAAACCCTTTAGTTAGCCCGGACTTACTAGGGGTGTCTTCAGGAGCAGGTTTTGGGGCGGCTTTATCTATATTATTATCCCTAGACATGATAGTGACTCAGCATGTTTCTTTGCTTCTGGGGCTTTTAGCAGTTTATATAGTTTTAAACCTATCCAGAGTAAAAAAACGAACAGATTTGTATGTGTTAGTTTTATCCGGAGTAATTGTAAAGTCACTATTTGATGCTTCAATATCATTTATTAAATATATAGCAGATCCGGAAGATAAGCTTCCAACTATCACTATGTGGTTGCTGGGAAGTTTAGCAAGTGTATCCTATAGAGATCTTGTTATTTGTTCAATAATAATACCTTGTATTTTCGGCTTCTTTCTATTAAGGTGGAAATTGAATCTTTTATCTCTAGATTCTGATGAGGCTAGGTCTTTAGGAATTAATGTAAAAAAATTACGTATTGTGGTTATCTTACTCTCAACATTGATAACTGCAACTACAGTTTCTGTATGTGGAATTATAGGATGGATAGGTTTAATAATTCCCCATTTGGCGAGAATGGTTATCGGAAATGATAATAGGTACCTTATTCCAACTTGTTGTGTTATGGGAGCAATTTATTTATTACTGATAGATACCCTTTCAAGAGCAGCTACAAGCAATGAAATTCCCATTTCAATATTAACAGCATTTATAGGTGCGCCATTATTCATAACTATACTTAGAAAGAATTCGGGAGAAAGAAGATGATACTCCAAGTTAAAAAAGGTACTTTTTCATATGACAAGAGAAAAATTTTAAAAGATATTTCATTTGATTTAAAAGAAGAAGAAGTAATGTCCATTCTTGGACCCAATGGGGTGGGTAAAACTACTTTCTTAAGGTGTCTTATGGGATTTTTAAAATGGGACACGGGAAAAGCCTTATTGTTCGGCAAAGATATAAATGAATATGCAGAAAAAGAATTATGGGAAAACTTAAGTTATGTTCCTCAAGTTAAGAAAAGTGTGTTTAGTTATGGGGTTTTAGAAATGGTTGTGATGGGTTTAGACAAGGAAAACAGTTTTTTCCATATCCCTACGAAGGAAGATTATGATAAAGCTTATGAAACTTTAAAAGAATTAGGAGTTGAAAAGCTATCAAATAGATACTGTGATGAGCTATCCGGAGGAGAGCTTCAAATGGTTATGATTGCGAGAGCTCTTGTTTCTAATCCAAAACTTCTTATTTTAGATGAACCGGAGTCAAACCTGGATATGAAGAATCAAATTAGAATCATAGAGGCAATTAAACATATAAATGTAAATAAAAAATCTGCTTGCATAATAAACACTCATTTTCCTAGTCATGCATTGCAGATATCTGACAAAACTTTGTTTATCGGTAGTGACTACAAAACAACCTTTGATGAAAGTTCGAAAGCCATTACTGAAGATAACTTACAAAAGTATTTTCAGATCAAAGCTAAAATTTTAATTTTTCAAGCAGAAGAAGTTGAATACAAAACAGTTGCACCTTATAAAGCCATATAGAACTGTTAGAAGGAGGTTAATGAATGGAATATAGAAAATTAGGATCTACAGGCATACAAATTTCAAGAATATCTATGGGAAGTCATCACTTAAAGAATCCCCAAGATATAGATAAACATGCAGAAAATTTCTTCTATGCATATAAACAAGGAATAAATTTCTTTGAAACCGGCGATACTTATGGAAACAATTGTTCAGAACTTATATTAGGTGCAGCCATAAAAGAAATGAAGAAGCATAAAAAACCATTTTATATTATGTCAAAGACACATGCCGGAGATTCTAAAACATTTCGAAAAAATCTTGAAAATTCTTTGAAGAATTTAGGAATAAGTTGTATTGACTCCTTTACTTGTCTTTGGGGTGTAAAATCTTTTGAAGAATGGAGAGGAGCTAAAAACTATGGAGCTATAAGAGAGATGGAAAAAGCAAGAGAAGAAGGACTTATTAAGCATATTACTTTTTCTTCACACTTACAAAATAAAGAACTAATTGAGATGATTGGGGAGTATAAATTTGATTATAGTTTACAGGGCTTTAATATAATTAATTCCAAATACAGATTAAAAGGAATAATGAAGACTCATGAAAAAGATATAGGGACAATAGCTATGAATCCGCTGGCAACAGGAGACTTGTTGCTTTATGAAGATATATTTAACGCTATTCGTATAAAAGAAGACCAAACTTTGGTTCAAGCGGCATATGCATATATTCTGTCCTTTCCTTTTATAGATTCTGTACTGGGAACCTTTAATTCAAAAGATGAAATTAATGAAGCTATTAAAACCCTATATCAAGAACCTTACTCTGCTAAAGAAAGGAGTGAACAAGAAGGAAAATTAAAAGAAAGAATTAATCAAGTTGATTTAGAAAGAAAGATAGAAGTTGGCAAAGCTCTTAGACAAAGACCTCATATATTAAGAGAAGAAGTTGCAGATTTGTTTGGAGTTTATCCACTAAGTGTATAATTTTCAAAGGAGGAAAAATGAAAAGAAGGATTAGTTTATTATTATTTTTAGTACTAGCATTAATTTTAAATGCTTGTGACGGCAGCTCTCAAAGTAATAAAAATGAAATCAGTGAAAACAAGGAAAAAGAAGCTAGTCAAGTGCGAGAAGTTAAAGAGGTAAAAGAAAGCGAATACTCGGTTACTGATGTTAGAGGAAAAACGATTAAATTTGAAAAAACACCGGAAAGAATTGCAACGGTGGACAAGCCTCTTCCGTCTATAATATATGCAATTGATGGAAAGACAGATAAAATTGTAGGATGCAACCCATCTTCTATTAAAGCTTTTGAAGAAAGTGTTTTAAAAAACATGTATCCACAACTAGCTAATGCGAATACTAAATGGTGTTCAAAAGACTCAGTTGTTAACGTGGAAGAGTTATTGAAGCTAAAACCGGATGTAGTGTTTATTTATTCGAATATTGAGAAAGAAATTGAAAAAATGGAAGCTGCAGGACTTAAGGTAGTAGCTTTAAAGAGGGCAGAATTTGACAGTATAAAAGAAAATATAAAAATGATATCTGAAGTACTTCAAAAGAAAGAACGTGGCGACTTATTAGTTGAATATATGGACAAAGGAATTAATGAAGTAACATCAAAGTTAGCTGAAATAAAAGATGAAGATAAACCAAAAGTTATAGAGTTTTATAGTGACATGAAAATAGCTGTAAAAACATACGACCATTGGATGAAACCAAGTGGAGCCCATAATCCGGCCCACGAGCTTAAGGGTAAATTGGCTGAAGTGGACATGGAGCAGATGATTGTATGGAACCCTGATATCATTTATTTAGGAAATCATTCAGACTTAATGCCGGAAGACTTTATTGAAAATAAGCAGGAAGGTAGAGACTGGTCAACAATTAAAGCTGTAGCTAACAAACAAGTATACAAAATTCCTATAGGTGTTTATAGGTGGGATCCTCCTGGGGTTGAAACTCCGCTTACAGTTAAATGGGCTGCAAAAATACAGTATCCACAATTGTTTTCAGATATGGACATGGAAGTAGAGTTAAAGAATTTCTTTGAATATGTATATGATTACAAATTATCAGATGATGAAGTTGCTACAATATTGAGGAAGTAGTTTTAATAAGAAAGGAAGAAACATGGATAAATAAAAGTATTAGAAATATGATTACAAATTATCAGATGATGAAGTTGCTACAATATTGAGGAAGTAGTTTTAACAAGAAAGGAAGAAACATGGATAAAATAAAAGTATTAGAAAAAGGACATGAATTAGAATATAGCTTTGATGATTTACTAAACTATCATGGTGTAGGTTATCCCGGGGGAGTAGCTCATGCATTTCAAGTCATGAGTAGAGCCTTTCCACTTTTAGATGATGGGAAATTATTAGAAAGAAGAGAGATATATCTTATTACAGCATTTCCGGGACCGGGAGGGCTAGATGCTTTTGAAATGGTAACAAGATGCGTAACAGGTGGTAGAATTTCCGTTGATATTAATTTAAAAGAAGCTGAAGAAGTCTTAGAAAGTCCCCATGGAAGATATTATTTTAAATTCAAGTATAGAGATAAAACAGTCGTTATAACCATAAAGCCAGGTTTTGTACTAAAAGAATTTATTGAATTATCAAGAAAAGAAGATAGAAGTGAAGAAGAAGAGACTACTTTGATTCAGATGAAAAAAGATATGGCAGCAAGACTATTGGCCGCTAAGCCCGAAGAAGTATATAACGCAAAAGTTCTATAAAAGAAAAAGAGAAGGGTTTTGATATGTGCCCTCTTTACTGGACAAGCCAGTAAAGAGGGTATTTTTTTGAAAATAAAGATGCGTTTGAGTTATTAGTGTTTGGTTCTTATGGAACAAAATACAGTAATTTTTTAGGCTGTATAATAAATATGGGGTTTTAGGGACTATCCCTAACGAGGTATTTTTGTCTGACTTGTCGGACAAAAAGTATCCTCGCCCAAATGAAATACAAGATGGCTTTTTGATAGCAAATACCATATATAGAATATAGATGCAAGCTGGTTCAGCTTATGCTTTTCGTTGTTTATTGATCCGTTTAAGATAAATAAAATAACATATAGCAAAATATTAAAAAGCTATAAAATTAAGCATAATTTTAGAATCTTAAATAACCTTAAATTATAAATCAACCTTTACTATTTATTCTAACAATGCCATCATTTTAAATAGTTTACTACACCCACCCTTCCCCTCCTTGATAAAAATTTATCTCTTCAACTAGATCCTTTAGAATTTTAGGAGTTATTGGTTCGCCATAAGTATTCATAGTGATCTTGTATTGTTGTTCGTGTCCTACCAGAGCAGCTATATGTTCAGCTCTTTGGCCACTTTGGATGAGCTTGTTTATGAAAGTGTGTCTAAATGAGTGAAACGTCCTTGTTTTATCACCATCTTTTATAACTTGAGTATTGATCTTCTTTCTAAAATATTCAGAGAAGTCTTTATTATCACAATTAAATAGCCTAACTGCTTTGCCACATTCCCTAGCTAGCTTCTTTTTACTCTCTATAAATTCAAACAGCCCAATGCTACTTAACTTAGAATGGATAGGAACTATCCTTACAGAGTTTCTAGTCTTTAAAGTCTTGCTCTTGCCTGTTTTTACATCTATTTTTGTATTTAAACTAAAGCATACTATGCTATATTTTTCGACTATGTCATCTGTGTTTAACTGGATTATCTCATTTAGTCTCATGCCAGAGTAAGCTGCTATATGAGTAATGAAAAATAGCTCATCTTTGCTAATCCTTTGGCTTTTAGTATCACCACTTGATCTAATCTTACTAACAATATCCAAAAGTGCATTTACATCACTATCTTCATAAGGATTTTTATTTGTAACGTCATCTTGGTTTAAATTTATTTGTAGATCTATAGCTGGGTTCTTATCTATATAGTCGCTATCGTAGCAGTATTTAAAAAACTCACTAACTCTAACAATATACTTCTTGATAGTTGATTTAGAAATTTTTGGTCTATCCTTTGCTAAAGCTACGATCTCATCTAAGCTCTTATCTTTATAAAGACTATTTTGAGAGAGCTTGGTTGGTAGTTGTAGCAAGATATTTCTAAAATTTAGTAAGTCATCTCTTTTTATCTTTTTGATATCTAGCTCATCACCAAATTTCATAGACATTAGCCGTCCTACATGTCTAACAAGACCAAATGTGCTATCACTCCAGTCGTTTGAAATACTCGTGTTTGATACATAGTTTTCAAAAGCACTCTTTAGCGTGACCATGCCAGCTTTGCTCTCGCTTTTAGTAGATGAGACTAGCTGTGATTTAAAGCTTCTAGCTCTATTTGAGAAGAGCTTTTGAAAGAAATTTATAGCTTCATTAAAAGTCGTGCCACTAGCATCACTTGTATCATCTATCGCAAGGTTTTTAGCCTCAATGTCACTTAAAACTATGCCCTTATCTTCATATTTATCTGCCTTATATAGCTTTACCTGACCGCCAAAGGTAGGATCATTTAAATTTCCATACCCAAATTTTAGATCATCACTTAGCTCGTTGTCTCCATCTGGTGATAACTCACAACCAAATATTCTTAAGATATCGTTTTGAGTGAGTGCACCTTTTTGCTTGGCTAGCTCATTTATGGCATCTCTTAGCTCACTAACAGAGTGCTTTAAGGACTTTTTAGTAAAAGGCAGCACCAAATCCTGCCTTTTTAAAGTCTCTATGTCGTCTTGATAGCTATGCAAGTTACTATCTTTAACGCATTTTGCTATCTCGTCTTTGGTACCATCATCTAAATTTTCGCTCTTATGCTTTTTGCCAAGTGGCACAAATGCTTGTTGCTTATCATTTAGTAGCTTTTGGTTTTTGCACATCTTATATGATATGTGATTTATGTTATCTATCGTTGCCTCAAGCACTCTTTTGCCAAGAAGCTTTTTAGTGTGAGAGTCAGTACAAGATAGCTTTTTGCAGATATCATCAACCTCTTTTGATATGACACTGGGCAAGCTATCTTCTTTTAAACTCTGTTTTAAAAACAAATTTAGTGATAGTAGTCCATCTAAATTTATATATCTGCCAAGCATATCATGCTCTTTGATACTTTTGGCCTCCTTGGCTTTTAAAAGCATAAGCACCAAGTGCTCTATAAGTTCGCTGCTCAAATTCATCTTCCATGCCTTTTTGATCGCGTTAAAAATTATAGAGTAGATCTTAGCACGATTTTTTGCTGTATCAAAGCGTTTTGTGAGGAAGGAGGTTATGTATTCAGTTTTATTGCCAAAATAAGACCTCAGATATAGTGGGATAGCTACTCTAAAGTAGTATATGCCATTTCGTTTGACTAGATATTGCATCTTTGTTACCTATGCAATATAACTTTGTAGCAAAATGTAGCAGATACTTAGTGTGAAACTGACTATGTGCCGTCTTTTTGGTGCTTACACAAGGTTTATTTTTAAACCCTCATAAGCCGGAGGTCGGGAGTTCAAGTCTCCCCCGTGACACCATAGATGTCCTACTTATCGATACTTTAACTGCCCTTTTTGCAGTTTCCCTTTCTTTAAAATTTCCTAAAAGTATGGTACACTTTTTAAAAAAGTGGTACAGTTTTTTAGAATTGTTTTATTTTATAAAAAAGATTCTATGAAATTACTTTAAACTACATATATAAATTCAATCTTTATCTCTTTTTATTTGGGTGCTATACTGGAGTCAAAAATATCTGTAAATATTATTTTGGTTAGTTTAAAACAAGATTGACTTATTTATGATAAGTAATATCAAATATATTATATTTAAGTGGTTGGTTTATATGTTATGTTTTGAAGAAAATACTCTTAGCTTTCATATCCATACCTTCCTGTTTATTAATAGGGCGAGCATACTCTATGTAGCCACAAAATGTTATCATTTGCAGCTCCATAGAGGCTCGCAAGGAGAGCTTGTCGCTCCCTTGACCCACGCTTAAAAAATATTTTCTTTATTAAAATGGCCATATAAGATAGGCTATTTTAATAAAAATTTAAATTTATGGATGGCAACCATAAGG
>NZ_POZU01000081.1:0-20938 GCF_002914005.1 Campylobacter concisus
TTATCGCCACTTTTACCATACGTATAGCCAATCTCCGCGAAAAGCGCGGAGTATGTATTTTTATCAAGTGCTGATCCGTCACAACGGAGAAAGCCCTCTGGTGTATTTGAGTTTGAGCTATATAAAACATAGGCACCAGTTGGCAAGCCATCCTTTAATTCTGATTTTTTTACAAATTTTTCATCACTTTCGCTCTTAGAATAGCTATCTATCTTTTCATCTTTATTTAAAAAAGTCTGCTCGCACCACTCTTTGTTAGCTACAACATGCCATATTTCTTTATTTTCACTAGGGTTTTTATTTGTGTTTTGTGTTTTTGCCTGATAGAGCTTACCATTTAAAACACTAATGGCACCAGTAGGATACTCTAATGTAGAGTTCCAAGGGGTTATACCATTTTTATGTATAGTGCTAAATTTTTCATCTACTACTCTTTTTGCTTCATTTAAAAGATCCATAATTTTTTTTGATGAGAATGTAGAAATTAAGGCCTCTGCACTATCGTTTATTGTTCCGCTTTTTAGAACCTCTTCTATTTGGGCTTTTAAAGTATCGAATGTTTTTATTATCTCGGCGATTTTATTATACTTACCATCAAAATCTTTTTTATTTGTATCAAAAATTGCTTTATCTGCAGCTATTGCTTCGCTTATTCTTTCTATATCTGTTTTTATTTTTCTCAGCTCATCAGGCTCTATTTTTTCAAGCTTTTTGCTAACCCCTAAAATTTCTTTACAAATTTGCGTAAATTCTTTATCCGCCATTTTTCACTCCCCTAAAATTTTCTTGCTCATTAGCCTATCAAGCACTCTTAAATCCTCTCTATCGGTATGCTCGCCGTTTTCTAAAGAAGCTCCGCTTTGATAGGCGATAAAAAGATATATAAATTTCCTATACCCAAGCTCATCACTATTTAAAAATTTCTCTGGATGCTCGTAGTTATCGATTTGGCCATAAACGATATTGGCCATGTAGTAATCAAGTCTTTTTATAAAATTTTCATCCCATGAATAGTAAGGATCTAAGGCATAATCTATTTTATAAGGCTTTAGCCAGCCCTTTATTCTAAGTGCTTCTGTTAAGTTATATGAATTTTCATTAAAATTATTTAGTTCATATTCACATAAATTTTGTAGATAAAACTTGTTGTATTTTGCATAAAACTCAGCATGTGCTCTTTTTTTGGCCACTCCATAAATAAGTGCTTTTAAAAGCGATTCGTCAAGAAAATCAACCCTATCATTTTCATTTTTTGGTGTGTTAAATTTCCTCACAAAACGTCTTTTGTCTATGTGGTATTGGGTATCAAAATTTCTATGATCTATCTCGATCATTTCAAGAGGCGTTACTGCACGCGATATATCTGCCGCCGTCTCTTCCACCAAAGATTTTAACTCTTCAAAATCAGGGAGCTTTATATCTACCCTTGTGGACACCCTTAAACGTTGCAAAAACACCTCATAATTCATTTTACACCTTTAAATTTTTTAGCCAAGCAAACGCTACTGGTGTACACACGCGAAGAGTAAATTCGCTTATTATTTCATTCTCGACAGCATCGTCGCTAGTTGGCAACTCTTTTACTTCCATGGCACGCCAATTCACTTTGAATATATCGTCGCTCCTAAAGGCGATGATTTCGTTTTGATCAAGGAATGGGTTTAGTAGTACTTTTACGTGTCCATATGTATTTCTTACTGCTAGCACTTCGCTCTCTAGATATTTTTCAGTCATATTTGCTTGCTTGATCTTATCTAGGATATCTAACAGCCTATCATTTTGTTTGTCGTTTACCATCATAAACTCATACGGTCTGCCTTTGCTCCAGCCGATCTTAAACAGATTCCTTATCATCTGCATCGTTAGATCAGTGTTTGCTGCATCGATTGTATTGACAGCGGTAGAAAAACTCTTTAGTCCACCGCATTTGCCAACCGCAGGAGAACTACCACCATTAACCCTCTGAACCGCCGTTTGACCAGAAAGCAAGATTTTTTCTATAGACTTTTTATGTTCTATCGAACTATACTCACCTTGCTTTGCTAGCATTCCCCTGCCTTGCGTATCAGTCGCAGGCTTTTGTGATCCAGAAACACCATAAGTATTTTTAGCGATCTGAAAGTGATTTTTGAGTTCACCGCCTGTATAATACTTTGCGACTGCTTTCGGTCCACCCTCTGCATGAGCGTTATTTAAATCACCATCTGGTAGCTCGTCGTATCGCCACTTATGCCCCATGGCTGGGCTTGAAGTCCTATCTATAGGAGCGGCAAGTGATATCGCGCTATAAAAAGGAGTTGTCTCCCACCCTACTTGCTTTATTGATTTTTCTAAAAGCGCGCCTGAACCCCCAAACGCTTCTTCTGTTGTCATTAATCCAGTTTTAACCGGCATTTTTTACTCCTTAAAAGAATCTTGAATAAAAGGCTTGCTTCTCGCTATCGCTAGCCTCGCCTTTGTTGATCTTACCAATGAGCTCTTGTATGCTCACACCGCCACCAGTCCCTCGTGCTATGTCAAATTCATCATCAACTTGTGCTTGTGCCTTGCCATGGAAAAATTTTAGATAGACATTCTCAATCCCTACCGGAGTCAGTAGTGCATCACCAATACCAGGATTTTTCTCATCCATCTCTAAAATTTTGTCCGTGATTTTTTGCATATCAAAATCCGGATAACTCTTCCTAAAATCCGTCTCCATCTGCGAAAGTTGCGCGGCTTGACGCATTCTTTGAAAATCCGCATACTCTTCTTTGTTGAGTTTTACTGAGTCATCAGGCTGCGCCGTAGCTGATGCTTTAGTTTCTGCCTGAGCCTGCGGTTTATCTGCGTTTTTTAAAGCAGTTTGGGCTTCTTGCGTCTGTGTCTCCTCTGCGGCCGCTAGCCCCTCTAGATCCTGATCGTATATGTCCGGCATTAATTACCTCCTAAATTTAAATCCTGCGGCTCATTTGCCTTAGGCGCGTTGTCTTTGCTCTTCTCTGCTTTCTTAGCCGCCTCTTTTAGCTTTTTATTCTCGGCTTCGAGCTTTTGAATTTCCTGCGTCAAAGTTAAATTTTCGCCAGCCGCAGCGCTTATGCGGTCTTGCAAGCTCACGCACTCCTCTTTGAAACGCTCCGCTTCGCCTTTGGCGTCTAAAATTTCAGCCTTCAAGCATTCAATTTCGTTTTTGGCTTTAGCTAGCTCTGGTGCGAGATTTTTTGTGTTAGATGCGAGATCTTTCATCTCGGCCTCGGCCGCCTCGTTTTGTGGCATCTCATCCCACTCTTGCTCGCTGATGATAATCACGGAGGCAAGGCCAGACTCATCTTTAGCCCTAACCACGACATCGCCGATATTTCCGTCACTAATCTGCCCTTCCTCTTCGCCTTTTTTATAGACTCTAAGTCCGTTTGTAGCCAAAGCGACGATAACACCAAGAACCTCGTATTTGTCCTTATATGCCATTTCTTCTCCTTTAAAATTTTTATTATTTTATTTATCTGCATCCTAAAAAACATACAAAACTCCTTGCCTAAGCAAAGCCAAACTATAAGCAAGATAGTTGTCCTAATTTATACTTTTCAACACTAAATTCCACCGTTTGCCAAGGCCGCCATCTCCACCTCTTCTTCACTAGATTCGTTTTTTATTTGACCTTCTTCCTCTTGCGTTGCAGCTTGTGCTTGCGCCGCCTCTTGCATCGCCGACATCTGAGCCATAGCCTCGTCCACCTGCTCTATCGGAGCGTTTTCGCCCAGGATCAGAGTTAGCACCTCTTTGATTATTTCACCCGTTATTTGCGGTGAGCTTATTTGATTTTGGGCTAGCACACCCAGCAAGCCGTTTAGTTGATTGATCTTTACTTCGTTTGCTATCGTCGTGCCAAAATTTACGGAAATGTCAAAGTCTAATCGATTGGCTTTTCTTTCTGCTAAAGTACCGATGGCCTCTATAATGTTTTCATCTTCAGTTATTTTTATAAACTCATCATCACTAACAAATCGGTAGAGCAGTTCCACAAAGTGCCCAGCATAGCTTGATAGCATCGTTTCAAGCAGTGTTTGCATCATACTTTCTATTCTCATTGAGCTCGCGGCGTTTACCGTTTGTAGCGCGCCCATAGCGCGGCGATCACTCGGGCTAGTTTGACCGGTCATTACGCTATTTACGCCCGTAGCTATCTCGTACTCTTTGCCGAGCATATTTATCTCTTCGCTTAACTGATATGTAGGCGGCACCGGAAAAGGCATTATCACGTCGCTCACTCTAGCACCCATCTCAGTTTCCACCCTGATGACCTTTTTCCTCGCCATCACGTCGCTTACCGCCACCGCGCCCCTAGTTTTATCCACTACGAACGACGGATCTATTTGATTCTCGGTGATGTCGATTTTTTGATTGCGCTTGATGTTGTATTCTTCTTGGATTTCTTTGACGATTTCCGGCACGCACGAACCGTATACGGCGTTTTCCTTTTCGCGCATGCTCTCCTCGACGCTAGGCATCGAGTCTATACAGTAGCCGAAGTGAAATGGCAGAGTCGAAAATTTCGTCTCCCTTACCAGAAAATTATTAGCAAAGCTCTTTAACTCCCACATTTGACGGCCATTTACATATATCTTTTTATAGATATCTTTCATTTGCACCCTCTGGCTCCACTCTGATTTTGAGCCTAAAATGCGATCTTTATATTTGCTTTTGTAAAATTTAGTTTTGATTTTTTCTTCAACTTGGCGTACTGATTGACGCCATTTGTAGCAGACGTATTCTATGTCGTTGATATCACTTGCATGCTTGTCAAATGCTAGATCGGTGATTGGAATAAAACGTGTGGCGATATCGCCTTGCTCTTTATCGTAGAACAAATTTACTATGCCAAGAGGTAGATATAACGCACTCATCACAGCTTTGCTTAAGCCAACTCGGTGCTCTTTTTTCTTCCATCTATTTTTTAGTACAGCAGTAAGTGCGTTTTGTAAGATTAGATCATTATCACTTCTACGCCCAACACGAGTGATCTCTATTGGGCAGCGATCACTCATAAAGCTTGTTTTAAAAATCGCATGAATGATAAAAATGGTGGTTTTTATTAGGGGGATGTATAGCTTCGAGCGGCTTCTCTCAGAGTTTTTTCGTTTTGAAGTGCGGTTATCTTCACCCTCATACTCTGCACGAAATGCCCGCTCACATTCTAGGAATCTCTTTTTATGTTGCTCAAGATCACTAAATGCTCGCTCAATTAAATTTAAATCCTCATTCATAGACTACTCCGTTTTTTTATGGGTAGTCTAATTTATGAGTTTCCTAAAAAACGTATAAAATTATTTAAGGATTAGTCTATATGCGCTATGACTAGCTCGCCATATATGTAGCATCAATAACATATGACAATCTACTATCTTTTGTTTGAAAAATATATGTTTGATACTTTCACACCCAGCTCTCTTCTTCTTCGTATTCCTCATAAATTTCATCGTAGCTCTCGTCAAAAAATCGCCCTGCAACGTACTGTAAAATATAAGCTTCTGCATCCATGATATCATCACTCTTGCTTTCCGTCTCCGGATCAAACCCTAGCAGCTGCGCCTCAAGCTCGTCTGTAGCGTTTAAACTTGCATTATGATAAATTTGTCTTGTGCGGTAGTAAGGCTCAAGATTTGAAATGCGTTTGTTTTTGGAGTTGCCACCATGGCTAAGCGGATCTATTGGCAAATTTACACCAGTTAGCTTTTGAATAGTGTCGATCGTGTAGAAAAAGTCATTTTGCATGCCAGCCTTTTCTATTCCGATACGCATTGGGCCAAATGTGAGATAAATTTCGATTATTTTTAGGCTTCGCTCAAACGGAGTAAAATATCCGCTCGTGATGTCGATTATAAAAAGTCTATTTTGCCTGTCAATTGCAAAGGTAACGTAGGCGGTCTGATCCCTGCCTTTACCGCTTGATATGTCGGCCACGGTATAAATTTGGCATTCTTTTAGCCAAATTTTCTCCCCATTTTCTAGCTCTATCTTATTTGCTCGCCTGATTTTTAGCTCTTGCTTATTTACGCCGTCAGTTACGGCAACAGTCGTAAACGGTTCGTCCGCCCTATACTCCACCCCCTTAAAATACCTAAAATATTCGCGCTTAAAGATGGCTTTTTGCGGATCTATCGCAGCACACATATACTCTTGATAAAATTCATTTGCTAGTCCTTTTGAAACTAGGGTGCTTTGTATTTTTTTGATTTTATCCATCGAAAAGCGAGACGGCCATGAACTGGCACCATTCCTGATGATAGGGATTTTTATGTAGGTCCAGTCTTGTTTGGCATCCATCTCTTCTGTACTATTTACGATGTTGTTTAGGATGCTATCTTCGTGTAGTATAGTACCCAATATCACGGCCTTGCCACGTGTAGGATGCAAAGTAGGTAATAAATCGGCATAAAACCAGCTACGAAGCTTTTGACGGTTGGCATTTGAGTCGATAGGGTATCTGCCGACTTTGCTCTCCAGGTCGTCTATTATTAGCAATGTTGGGCGCATGTTGTCGATATTCATACCGCGAGGATCTTGCCCAGCCGAGAGAGATACTACGTAGCATTTTTTCTCTATGCTTTTGCCATCTTCATCTTTCATGCCTTGATTTATAATAACCTCAATAAAGCCTTTATTCCAAGCTTTACCACGAGCTATGGCATAGCCTTTAGCAGCTGCTTTATCGATACTCCCTTTGATCGCTTCCAAAAATGCTGTCGCCTTGTCCTCGTTGGCCGAGACTATCATAATAAAAGGTTCGGCAGCAAAATAAAGGCGGCTTAACACGTAAATTTTATTTAATAAAGTAGTCTTACCAGCACCGCGAAAAACCGCCACGGCCTTATATTGCCCATCTCCGTCAATAAAACGTATTATTTCAGGATGAAATTTGGGAGTCTTGTTTTCAAAAATTTCAGGCTCTACATCTTTGGCAAATTTTAGATATAGTTCAGGAGATAGGTTCATTTATTATCCTTTTTTTAATTAAAAAGGGTAGATAATATTTTCCTAAATTTTATAAAGTTATACGATAAAAAATAAACGGATATTTTTACGGATATTAAAAATAAAAAAACTTGTTAATATCCTATATTATAGGTATATCTATTTTAAATATGGTAGCCCTCGCTTCCACCATTCTTTTTTATTTATACTACAAACACAAAAATTTATCAGATAAATCGAATCTAAAAGAGTTCTTCTGACTCAAAATAATTTTGTGAAATATTTCGCTCTTTTTCATTGGTATTTACATGAAGCACATAATAGCCTATCTGTGTGTTGCTAGCGTCTATTAGTGGCACCACGCAAAAGTAGTGCGTTTTATAAACGTAAAATTCATATTCTTTAAAATTAATATCACGCAAAAAACCTACTATATTTAAATTTGCACTGCTTAAATTTTCGATGTAATAATCATTTAAAATTTGATCACTTGGAATGCTTTTACGAGATGGCATCTTGTCTTTTGCCAAAAGAACAAATAGATCAATTCCTTGCTTTTTAAAATAATTTCCAAGTGAGTCAAAATTTAACAAAACCTCGATGTTGCCAATAATTTTACCATCACGTACTACGTTTGAGACAGCCCTTATATGCGTTCCAGCATACCACGCCTCGATGCCGACCATGGGCTTGTTTTGATGCCTTGACTCTTGCACTAAAAACCTACTACTAGCGATCATATCGCCATATCTGTTTAGATCCCAACTCCTTACATAGCTTTTTAGATCTTTATCATAAATATGAAGCTTAATGTTGTTATACATCGATGCTGCGCCAAGGGTTTTGGTTAAATTTTCGATATTTTTTATACATTCATCGCGACTTTGCCCTAGCAAGCACATTTGTATAGACTCATTTTGAGCAAGCAAGATCGAGATCGCCATTGATGAAAATTTCTCATCATCTATACTTTTATTAAGCTGTTTTACCTGGTAATCGAAAAAGACTCGCATATTATTTTGCATCTTTTCAGCCATATAAGAGCTATAAAGAAAGTAAAAAAGCCCTCCAAGCACTATGATAAAGATAAAAATAATATAGAAATTAAGATATTTTTTATATTTATTCAAAACTAGCCCTTAACTTTTCTTCTAAAAATTTTGCAAATTTATTAAATTCTGGCAACTCAAGCTCACTTTTTCTTTTTGGATTAGCCCAAACGCTATCTGGGAAAAATGCGTCATCACTAAATCTAGCAATAACATGAATATGCACGTGTGGCACATAGTTACCAAAACTAGCGATATTTATCTTAGTTGGTTTATAAAACTCAAGCATAGCCTTTTCGCTTATAAGCATCGCCTCAAATAGCCTTGCCCTACTCGCTTCGTCGCAATCACTTAGTTCACGAAATGGCTTAATGGTAAAAATTTTTATCCATGGAAGTTCGTTATTTTCACGCTCAACTCTTATAAATTTATCTTCATAGATCATATTTGTTCCTATTTTTATACAAAATTTCTCTCTCTTAAAAGCGTATAAAGCTTGATAGTAGAGATAAAAAATGTCACGATCGCTGGTCCAAGGATCACACCCCAAAACCCAAATGTCGTGATGCCGGCGAGCATCGCAAAGAATATAAGAAGCTCATTTATCTTTGTTGGTATTTTAACTAGCTTTGAGTTTATAAATTTAATAACAAGTGGCTTTAAAAGCGTATCAGCTGCAAATGAGATCACTACGATCGTGTAAATTGCGATAGTTATCGCTGCTGCTATGTTGCCATTTGCAAATTCATAGATACTAATAGGCCCCCATGCCAAAATGCCGCCAACAACTGGAATAAGTGAAGCAAAGCTAAAAAATATACCAGTTAGTACGCCATTATATCCGTAAAAACTAGTAACTATGGCAAATAAAAAGCCTTGGATTATCATATTTGCGATGGTTGAGTAAAAAACGACGCTCATCACATTGCCAACCTCGCTTAAAATAGACTCTGTATCATCTTGCTTTAGCGGAAGCGCATATTTTAGATAGCTGATTAGTTCATTGCCATAAAGATTGCAAAAGAAGAAAAAGACCAAAATAATGATCATATCAACGCCAAATTTAAGGCTTAGCTTGCCCAGGCTTGCAAGATTTGTCGCAAGTTGAGAAAAAAGCATTTTAATATCAAGTCCACCGATAAATTCTTTTATCTTTGGCTCTAAAAAATTTATCGACTCAGGCATCCTAAAATCATAATTTTTGATAAATTCGATAGTCTTTGTGACGTTGTTTATATCAAAGCCGGCTGCGTATTTTGCGATCTCAACTACCGCATAAAGAAGTGGGGCAATAAATAAGCAAAGAAGCACAGACGTGGTAAGCGCCGATGAAAGCGTCTTGCGGTTTTTAGTGAGCGATAAAAACGCGATTTGGACATTTGAAACCGCGACAGCAAGCAGTGCAGCGATAAAAATATCAAGTAGATATGGTTTAAAAAGATAGACCACCAAAGCCAAAGCGCAAAATACAAAAATTCCAAAAAATAGTCTATTGTTCATCTCGCTCCCTTAAAATGGGGTAATTATAGCAAATTTATCAGAGCTGCTCATTTGCTTCCCAAATTTGCTCAATCTCTTTGCCATCAAGCTTGCAAAGCTAGCAAGTACGGCTAGGCTTTTGGCATTTTTAGCATGCTACTGGCGCTTAGTAAATTTAGATAAATTTATAGTTTTACGCAAAATTTCTAGCTCAAAAGCTCCTACAAATTTAGACTTTTACGTGCACTGAAAATTTGTCCCGACGATCTCGCATTCATCACATATTTGAACATATATAGTTCCCTCGCCATCTACTAGACTTCCAAGAGGAATTTGTGCTAGATATTTCATGCTTTTGCTACATTTTGGACATTTTAAATGCTCAGCATCTTGCTCCCACTGCGGATATCCACCAAGCAAAATTTCGCTATCTATCATATATGAGTAGTGAGCGCAAACCTCGCTAGCTAGCTCGAAATTTTGCCCATCGAGCGTTGCCACAGCATCTCTTAAATAATCTTCGCTATCACCCTCGCCTACTACCTCTGTTTGCACGCTATTGCCATCATTTTGGCAAAAGTACTGCACAAGGCCAACGCATGTTGGGCAAAATTTAAGCACAGCATCGTTTTTTAGCTCTAACCCAAGTCGCTTTAGGCTCTCTTTTTTAATGGTGAACTCCAACATCTCGCCGCTACAAAATTTACATTTTTCATCATTTGTGGCTTTAAATTTAATACCTGCGTCTGCGTTTTGACTTGGCTTGCAGGCAAAACACTTATCAAAAACAAGGCTTCTTCTCTTGCCACTGCTATCAAAGCTCCAGCCAGCAGTCTGCGAGTACCCATCAGTATCGGCATAAAGCTTCGTCTTCCAAGGCTTTGGCGCACCATAAAGCTTAAAAAATAGCTCCCTTACCACCTCATCACCCTGCCAGGCAAGTGCCGAGAGGATGTGATTTAGCTTAACTATATTTTCTTCGCTTGAAAGCCTCTTTATAAGCTCATCTCTGATCTTTGTTGAAGCCTTTTTGTAAATTTCAGGCGGGTAGTACTCGCCGTTTTTTGTCAATTCTTCGATGATCTGCTCATCGCAAATACCATGCACATAGAAAATATATGTGAGATCGCTGTAAATTTCATCAAATTTATCTAGCTCGTCAATGTGCGTAAGGATATTTTTCTGCCTCTTTTTGATCTCGTCCTCGCTTAAGGCTTCATAAAACTCCAGCTTCTCTTTTTGCCTGCACCAGTAGCAGATCCCGTCAAAGTAAATCGTCCTTTGCTCGCACTTAGGACAAAGATGTGGCTCGCCCATTTTTGCTCCAAATTTAAATTTCTCTACTCAAAAAGCCCTTTTTCTATGTCGATCTTGACGTTAAAGGTCTCAAAGCATTTCGCACTCGCGATCCTACCCTTTGCGGTACGCTCGATAAAGCCATTTGCAAGCAGATATGGCTCGATGACGTCCTCAACCGTCCCCTCGTCCTCGCTAAGTGCCGCAGCGATCGTGCTAAGCCCCATAGGACGGCGCCTTGCTTGCATCAAAATTTCTAAATACCTAATATCCATCTCATCAAATCCAAGCGAATTTACACCAAGCGCATTAAGCCCCTCTTTTGCACGCTCATGGCTGATGATTTGCTCGTCATTTACCTCGGCAAAGTCGCGAATTCGCTTTAGCAGTCTAAGAGCGATCCTTGGCGTGGCACGTGAGCGTTTGGCGATCTCAAGAGAGGCGTTTTTGTCGCACTCTTTGCCAAGCTTAGCTGAGGCGATCTGCACGATACGGCTTAGCTCGCTGCTTGTATAAAACTGTAGTCTAAAGTCCATCCCAAAGCGGTCTCTAAGTGGCGCTGAGATCATGCCAGCACGTGTCGTTGCGCCGATAAGTGTAAATTTTGGCAGGTCTATCTTGATAGTCTGAGCAGCCGGCCCTGAGCCTATGATGATATCAAGCCTAAAGTCCTCCATCGCAGGGTAAAGCACCTCCTCGATAGCTGGGCTTAAGCGGTGGATCTCATCGATAAAAAGCACGTCGCCCTCTTGTAAATTTGTAAGGATCGCAGCAAGATCGCCACTCTTTTCTATCATCGGCGCTGCGGTCATTTTGATACTTACACCCATCTCGTTTGCGATGATGTGAGCAAGGGTAGTTTTACCAAGTCCTGGAGGGCCGTAAAATAGCACGTGATCTAGGCACTCATTTCGCTTTTTGGCTGCTTTTATAAAGACATCTAAATTTTGCTTGATCTTTTCTTGGCCGATGTAGTCTTCAAATTTTGTCGGTCTAAGCGAGACTTCAAAGTCATTTTCAAAGCTTACTTTTTCGATTTCAACGATTCTATCCAAAGTTTTTCCTTCTAAATTTAAGGCTTCATTTTACGCTTTTATGCTTAATTTAAGCTCGTTTAAATTTATAATAAAAGGTGCTGCCCTCGCCGTAGACGCTATCAACGCCGTATGTAATGCCATGTTTTTGGCAAATTTCGCTGACGATATTTAGCCCAAGACCAAAGCCGCCTTGGATTTCATCCTCTCTGACGTATCTTTTCCAGACTTTTTTGACGTCCTTTATCCCCTTGCCAAAGTCCTGCACGCTAAGCTTTATGCGCTCATTCTCAAAGCTTAAATTTATTAGTATCTCGCTCTCTTTTTGACTGTATTTTATAGCGTTTGTGATGGTGTTATCGATGATGCGTTGAGCTTCGACCTTGCTTAGCATAGTAAATGCCTCGCTTGCTAAATTTGTCTTTACCACGATGTGCTTGACATCAGCTACGCTTGAGAGAAATTTCACTCGCTCTATTATATATTCGCCCAAATTTAGCCGCTCAAGTGGAAATTTTATGTAGCCACGCTTTATGAAATACTCGACATCTTCGTAGGTTATTTGCATCTGTTTTAGGGCATTTTTGATGCGGGTTATATACTTGTTTTCAAGTCCAAGCATCTCAAGATTCATACCAGCCACGCCAAGCGGGGTCTTTAGCTCATGCATGGCGTCATTAAAGAAGTTGTTCATATACTTTTGAAACTCTTTATAAGGCTTAACGCTACTTAGATATAAAAAATAGACGATAAAAAGCACCGCTACAAGGATAACAAGGAGCATAAGTGCCGCTAGAAATATACTTTTTTCATTATCAAGCTCTTTTTCAACGACAATGTAATAAGGCGTCTTATCCTTTATAAAAAAGCTTTTATAAAATAAGCAGCCATTTTCTTCAAGTGTTACAAATTTAAAGTTACTTGGCTGCTTAGAGAGATTTGAAATAATTGGATTAAAATTTACATCATAGATCGCAAATTTATACTTTAAAGAAGGAGTTATATTTTCATTTTTTAAAAACGAATTTTTGATAATGGTTTCATGCTTCATCGCACCAAAAAGAGCTTTTGAAGTACTATTTTTTTGGCTTAAATTTAAGATCACAAAGCTTTGAAAACAAAAAAGCGACATTATGACAAATGTCGCTATGATCTGGATCTTAAAGCTCTTGTGCATCTATCTTGTAGCCTATACGCCTCTTTGAAGTGATAAAGTCACTAGTTGTTTTGTTTCTTATCTTTAAAACATGCATTCTAATATCAGCGCCTTCTATCTCTTTATCATTCCAGACAAGATCTCTTAGCTCTTCCATGCTGACGTAAGAATTTAGATGTGAAACTAGACACTCAACAAGTGCAACTTCTTTTGCGCTAAGATCGACCATTTTGCCGTTTTTAAATAGCGCACGCTTGTTTAGATTAAAGCTAAACTCGTCATTGATCTTTACTATGTTTTTATCGTCAGTTCCATAGTATTTTCTCATAAGCTCAGCTACTCTAAATTTAAGCTCAGCAAGCTCAAATGGCTTTTTTAGGTATTCGTTACAGCCAAGCTCGTAGCCAATCGCCATATCGCCTATATCAACTAAAGATGTTGTTATCATGATAGGAGCGTTTGGATTTAAGCTCCTTATGTACTTGATAACTTCATGTCCATTTACGCCAGGGACTTTTATATCAAGTATAAAAAGGTGATAGAAATTTTTCTCTATCAGATCACACGCTTCTTGGCCATCGCTCACCGCTGTAACTTCATAACCAAGCGTCTGCAAAAACTCACAGACGCTCTCTTGAAACCCTAAATCATCTTCTAAAAGCAAAATTTTCAAATCTCTCTCCTAAAAAATAAGTCTTATTAAGATTTAGTCCTATTGTAATATTTAATAGGTAAATTCAAAATTAAAATTATTTTTTAAGTATTAAATAAAAATTTGCCCCGCATAGACAATGTAACACCTTAGCAAAAAGACGCCACATATTACGAATAATGCGTTGATCACGGCAAATTCGCGTTTAAAATCATGCACCTTTAAAACGCTTAAGTCTAAAATGATAGGCAAAGCCATACCAAAACCAATGACGCCAATATAAAACATTAGCCCAAGAGAATTTGCGCTAAGTGCATTTGCTACGCTCTGCGCACCACTTGCACTTGCACCTTTTACAACCATAAACAGAGCAACTATGAGCAAAAACTCGGCGATAATCGCAAAAAAATCAAATTTTAATAAATAGTGTGCAATATCGTTTTGCCTTTTTACCTTATCTTTTAGCACGCCAACAAGTAACGTAAATGCACCAGCACAGCTCAAGCCTGATACTAAAAATAATACCGGCAAGACTGATGTATTCCAAAGTGCGATCTTGTGAGCTGCACTTAGCAAAAAGCCTGTATATGCACCAACGCCAATGCCTAGGATAAAAAGTAAAATTTCAAGTAGGCTTGAAAGCTTGCTAGCAAAATTTGCAACCACGTCAAAAAGAGAAATTTTAAGCATTGCGATCTCGTTTTTAAATGCGCCAACTGCGTATATAACGCTAAGAGGCGTATAAACTAGAAGTAGCGCAACGCCTATTGACATAACTGAGTCGAAGTTGTAAAGCAAGAGTATCCAGTAAAAGCTAAGCGGCTTGCCAAGATCAAGCACCAAAAGAGCAAGTCCAAGGACAATCGCCACTGGAGCGATAAGAGCGGCTGCTTTAAAATGATAATTCTCTTTGCCATATTTTTTTGAAATGAGCACAGCAACGATGCTAGCACCCGCACTAAGTCCTGCTAAAAATAGATAAACGGCTATCGGCCAGCCCCAATAAATTTCAGAGTATTGAGCTAGGCTTCCTGACATGTTATTCATGGTGTGCTCCTTTTGTATTTGCGATCATCGCAAGTGAAGGTTTTGTATTTAGCTCCGCTTTTGGCAAGTAGTATTTGCTCTCTTTTAATTTCTTTGAAATTTTAGAGTTTTCATCATTTACGTCGCCAAAAGTTAGGGCATTTGTAGGGCAGACGCTAACGCAAGCTGGCTCTTTGCCCTCTTCTAGCCTACTCTCATAGCAAAATGTGCATTTGCCTATCTCACCATTTGGCAAGACGTAGCGAGCGTCGTATGGACAGGCCAGGATGCAGTACTTGCAACTAACGCAAATTCTATGATCAAGCAGCGTTACGCCATCAGCTGTCTTAAAGCTAGCGCCAGTTGGGCAAACCTCAACACAAGGTGCATCTTCGCACATAACACAGCTTTGACGTAAAAAGTCAGTCTTTAAATTTGGAAATGTCCCACTCATCTTCGCATGCACCTGCAAGCGGTAAAGTCCCCTTGGTACGTTGTTTGCACTTCTGCAAGCTACCGAACAGCCTTGACAGCCGATGCATAAATTTTCATCATGTATCATCATATATTTTTTCATTTTCTATCCTTATGCTTTACTTATGCTAACGCCAACATTTGTAACCATAGTCGCAGCCACTGGCCCTTCGGCTGGATTAAGAAGCACGCTTGTATTTAGCCCCACGTGATCTATACTCTTAAGAGCTGGGGTGATGTGTCCAAAGCCGTGATAGATAAAGAGCGTATCTTCTCTAATGCCCTCAGTCACCATAAGCTTGCCCTTTTGCTCGCCAAATTTATTTTTCACCACGACCATATCGCCATCTCGTAAATTTTTACGTTTAGCTGTTTTTGGATTTATCCAGATAGGGCTATCACTCATAAGATCATGAAGCGACGGCACCGCCTGAGTGTGGCCGTTGGTATGAATAGGCGTTTTGCCACAAGTTAGGCAAAGATCATGTCCGTCAAATGTATCCATATCTTTATCATTTAGCGCGCCATATCCTGCAAACTGCGCCTCAACATCAGGCAAAAATAGCTCTATCTTGCCGCTTTTTGTTTTAAGCTTAGCCATATCATCCATTAGACCATTTTCACCTACAAATTTAGCAGCAACTGGATATTTAGCAACAAATTTATCGATCATGCCTTTTTCTCTAAACAAAATTCCCGGCTCGTCCCACGTGATAAAGCCATCTTTTTCCAGCGTAGCAAGTAAATTTACATCTCCACCAGCTTGCTGCATCCTAAACTCACGTATGTCGTTCCAAGTGTAAAGCTCATCTATCTTCATGCGGCGTGCTAGCTCTCTAAAGATAAACGCCCCATCTCTTGTGTCGCCAACTGGATCAATAACTTTATTTCTTATCATATAAGCTGGTTTTAGACCTGACTTATCCTCTATGCCCTCGTCGCGCTCAAGGTAGCTACTCTCAGGCAAGATAACATCAGCGAATGTCGCCATATCGTTTAGATAAACATCGCTTACCACGATAAAATCAAGTTTCTTCATCGCCTCTATACTCTTCATCGTCTCAGCAACGTTTATTAGGTGATTAAAGCGGATGTTAAACCAGCCTTTTATGGCGTATGGTTTCTCGCTTAAGATAGCGTCATTTATATCCATCAAAACGCCATGTTTTCTACTTACAAATTTATGCCTACCAGTCTCGCCAGCGAAGTCTAGTCTAGTGACTTTTGGCACTTTAAATTTATCATCTGGATTTTTAAGAACTGGGAATTTATCCTCGCCAACTAGTTTGTTAAAGGTTTTTGCGTTTTTGCCACCAAAAAGACCGCCTTTAACCTCCCAGTTGCCCATCATCGCATTTGCCACCATGATGGCCTTTGTCCTCATATATTCAGCTTTTGTGGTGGTTGTCTTATGCCCAAAATCAAAGATAACTCTTGGGGCAGCTTTATAAATTTCATCAGCGATGCGTCTAACATCACTTGCTTTTATGCCAGTGATTGCCTCTTGCCATTCAGGCGTTTTGCCCTCTACGCTTTTAACGATCTCATCAAAGCCAATTGTAAATTTCTCAATAAATTCTTTATCGTAAGTGCCATTTTGTATCCATGTATTTATGATAGCTAGCACAAAAGCTAGATCAGTGCCAGGTCTAACTGGTAGCCACTCATCAGCCTTTGAAGCCACCACGCTAAATCTTGGCTCAAGCACAAGCAGCTTTGTATCTTTTTTGGCTGCAAATTTAGCAAGCTTTTTAGCATCAGCTATGACGATGCCCTCAAAGAGATTGTGGCCAAAATTTACAACGTATTTTGCATTTGCAAAGTCTCTTTTTAGTTTAGCTATGCCATACATCTGCTCGCAGACCATTTGATATGTGATCGGACAGCACGAAAAGTGTGAAAAGCAGTTTGGCGAGCCATAAGATGAGGCAAAATTTACCATTAGCTTGTGCGTTTGCGAGCTTTTACAGGTAAAAATGAAGCTTTCAGGGCCATACTTTTGCTTTATCTCAAGCATTTTTGAAGCAACTAGATCAAGTGCTTCGTCCCAGCTGGCCTCGCGCCATTTATTCTCACCTCTCTCACCAGCTCTAATTAACGGCTTTTTGATCCTATTTTCATCATAGAGCTGACTAAGGCCTGAGCCGCCTCTTGCACAAAGAGAGGTTGTCGTGCCGCCAGCTTTTGGATTACCGCTTAAGAAGCAAATTTTATTATCAACGACCTTTGCTTCGATAGGGCATCTTGAAGAGCACATCTCGCAAAAGCTACGGACGTACTTCTCATCTTGCTTTGCAACATTTTCCAAAGCACCACCCGGTAAGGACGATGCAACCATACTAACTCCAGCACCGAATTTTAAAAATTCTCGTCTATTTAAGCTCATCTTTCTCCCTTTAAAAGATATTTGCCTTTAGTTATTCTAGTATTTAAAGTTGAAAATAAAATTAAATTTTACTTAATATTTATATTTAGATTTTTAGTTTTAAAAAATGAGCATTCTAATATCAAAATAAGTAAAATTCTAAAAATGATAAATTTAATTAATATAATTTTTAACGCGATCTTATAAAAATTTTAAATATAGAATTTTGATTAAGGATTTTGAATAGAAATTAAAAATTTTAAAGGGATTTAAAAAAGCCGAGAGAGATCTCGGCTTAAGTTTGATTTAAAATACTTATAAAAGTATCGGAGCTATCAAAAATCCAAGTGCAACAGAAAAAGCAATAGCTAAAACGCCTGGAATAAAAAAGGAGTGGTTGAATATATATTTACCTATCCTAGTTGTTCCAGTATCGTCCATTTGAACGGCTCCAAGTAGTGTTGGATATGTTGGCAACACGAACAATGCTGAAACTGCAGCAAATGATGCAACTAAAATATATGCGTCACCGTTATTTGCAGCAGTTAAACCAAGTGCGGCTATAACTGTAGGAATAAGTGCCTTTGCGGTAGCGGCTTGAGAGTAAAGAAGCATACTAGCAAAAAATAGCGCAACAGCTAGCATAAACGGATAGTCTTTAACAAAATCGCCGGCAAAATTTTTGATCGCATCGGTGTGATTTACCACGAAAGTATCTCCAAGCCACGCTACACCTAACACGCAGACGCACGCAGTCATACCACTTTTAAATGTAGCTGTATTAAATAGTTTATCGACCTTGACACCACAAGTTAGTGTGATTAAAGTAGCGATAACTAGCATAAAGCTCATAATAGCGTTATCTCTAGTTAATACCAACGTCTTTGTAGGCTTATCTGGATCTTCTACATATTTTACATTAGTAGTTGAGTCAGTTTTGACTTTTATATCTTTTGCTACAAGTTCATTAAATTTATCTGGACTTTTGGTCTCATAAATTTTTTCATAGCCTGTTACATAACTTGGTTTTATCCAGCCTACGTTTTTACTAATAGCAGTAGCATATAAAACGACAGAGATAACGCCAACTAGGAATATTAAAACAGATAGTTTAGCTCCTTTTGGAAGCTCTTTTTTCTCTTCGATTTTAACATCTTTGATTAGTCCTTCTTTAAGTCTTCTTTGATACTCTTTATCGCTACTTAGATCAAGATTATAAAATATATTTATAACAAGAGCTGTTAGCATACAACCAATAAAAGTTGTAGGTATCCAGATAGCTAATAGTAATGGATAGCTAATGCCAAGTCCGCCCAAGGCATGCTCACCAGCCATAAATACAACCGCCGCTGAAACTGGGCTTGCTGTAATAGCTATCTGACTAGCAACAACAGCTATACTAAGAGGCGCGCTAGGTTTAATATTTTGTGTCTTTGCAACTTCGGTAATAACTGGAATCATAGAAAATGCTGTGTGTCCAGTACCGGCAAATACAGTTAGTAAATAAGTGACAACTGGGGCTAAGAAATTTATATATTTTGGATGTTTTCTTAGTATCCCTTCGGCTATTTGCACCAAATAATCAAGGCCACCAGCTACTTGCATCGCTGTAATAGCAGCTATAACGGACATAATGATTAAAATAACATCCCAAGGTATACTACCTGCTTTTAATCCAAGTCCTAAAGTTAAAACTACGACGCCAATACCACCAGCATAACCAATAGCCATACCGCCTAGTCTAACACCCAAGAATATCGCACCAAAGAGTACGATCAACTGTAATATCAATGAAATATCCATTGAAAACTCCTCTATTAAATTTTATAACTAAAATTTTTACTTAAGCGTGTCAGAATTTTGACACGCTTTTAATAATACTTTGCTTAAATTTTTACCTAACCATGCTTGGATTTAGCATATTTTTTGGCTCTAAAATTTTATCAATCTCTTCTTTGCTTAGATAGCCTCTCTCTAGGCAGATATCACCAACTGCTTTACCAGTTTGCAAAGCTTCTTTAGCGATACTTGCAGATTTTTCATAGCCGATGTATGGGTTAAACGCAGTTACGATACCAACTGAGCCTAGAACTGATTTTAAGCAAGCTTCTGGATTTGCTGTTAGTTTTCTTACAGCTTTTTCAGCTAGTGTTTTCATCGCATTTTCAAGTATAAATATAGAGTTAAATAACGCATAAGCAATGCCTGGCTCAAATGCATTTAGCTCAAATTCGCCTCTTTCTGAGCAAAGCATGATAGTTACGTCGTTACCGATTACTTCATAGCACGCTTCGCCTACAACCTCAGCGATAACTGGATTTACTTTGCCTGGCATGATTGAGCTGCCTGGTTGCATTTGCGGTAAATTTATCTCGCCAAGACCGCATCTTGGGCCTGAATTCATCAAACGAAGGTCATTTGCGATTTTTGAAAGTCTAACAGCTGCAGTTTTTAACGCGCCACTTACGTGAACGAAATCTGCAGTGTCTTGTGTAGCTGCGATGAAATCATCAGCTTTTTTGAAATCAACACCAGTGATATCTTTTAACTTTTTAACAACTACATTTTTATAATCAGGATGGCAGTTGATACCTGTACCAATCGCAGTTGCACCCATATTTAGATATGTCATTGACTCGCGTGCAGCTGTGATCTTTTCGATATCACTTTTAATGTAGCTTGCAAATGCATTAAACGTATTTCCAAGCGTTGTAGGAACTGCGTCCTCAAGCTCAGTTCTACCCATTTTAATGATATCTTTAAAATCTTTTGCTTTTTTATCAAGTTCATCTTTTAGCAGATTCATCGCAGCAAGCAAATCAGTAAGCTTTGCGTAAGTTGCTACTTTTATTGAGCTTGGATAAGTGTCATTTGTGCTTTGTCCAAGGTTTGTATGATCGTTTGGATGGATGTATTGATACTCACCTTTTTTATGACCCATGCTCTCAAGCGCGATGTTTGTAATAACCTCATTTGCATTCATGTTTGTACTTGTTCCAGCACCACCTTGAACCATATCAACCACAAATTGATCTAAAAACTCACCAGCTATTACTCTATCAGCGGCTTTTGCTAGCGTATCAGCGATCCTAGGATCTAAAACGCCAACCTCTTTATTTGCAAGTGCAGCTGCTTTTTTGATTTGTGCAAATGCTTTTACAAAGTATGGATACTCTTTTAAAGTTCTACCGCTCATGTGAAAATTTTCGGTAGCTCTAAATGTTTGGATGCCATAATAAAAATCGTCAGAGATTTCCAACTCGCCTATAAAATCGTGTTCTTTTCTGGTTGCCATAACCATTCTCCTTATAAAAAATGTATTAATGAAATTATATAGATATTTAATATTTTAAATATTAATTACTACTTATTTTTTTTAAGCTTTGACTTTTAACCTAGATAAAACGACTTTTGGAGAAAAATTTATAGTAGCTTTTAAGCTATATTTAATAATAT
>NZ_POZU01000082.1:0-7485 GCF_002914005.1 Campylobacter concisus
GTTAGAACCCTCTGTAACTATCTTTTCACCTTGGTATACAATATCTCCTACACTTAATTGTCTTACCTCTCCTGTTAAGTCATTAAGTGCTCTTGCTATTCCTCCGTTTACGCTTTTAACTACTCCGGCTTCTTTGGCCATCATATTCTCCTTATTGTTTATAGTATTTGAAATTTTGAATGAATTATATAAATTTTAGAAGGGCTTGTCTATTGTACTGGGGTACAATAGAGAGATAAATAACGAAAAAAGATAAAAAATTATGAGGAATTTAATGACAAGAAAGAATATCCCAAAGGAAATTCCTTTGGGATTAAAAGTATAGATATTAAAGTACGTGTATCTGGTCTTGAACTTCGATTGTAGTTGTACCACTAGTATAAGTAGTATAACCACCAGAACTAGCACCTTTAGTCCAGCTACTTCCAAGAGTAAGCTCATCGTTACTATCGCCATCTATTTTTAGCTTATTCTCGTTACTATCACGTAATATATCTTGAACATTACTAGCTGTAAGAGATAAGGTTGTCTTTTCTCCATTAGTCATATCTAGTTTTTCAATATTTTTAACATGACTAAAGTCTATGCTATTATCAGCTACTTTTAATGTATCAAATCCAGCTCCGCCGTCGATAGTCGAAGTATCTTGAATACTTGCATTTTTGCCAATTGAGATAGTGTCGTTACCGCCGCCGCCACTTACAGTAGAGTTATTCTTAACGGTTAGATTATCTCCGATAGTAATGGTATCGTTGCCGTCAGTAGCGTTATTCTCTCCACCGCCGCCTTCGCCCCAGTCTCCGTAAATACCAGCATTGCCATCTAGAGTTAGATTATTACCTATAGTAATTGTATCGCCTCCTTGACCGCCTTTTACGTCGGCATAGTTTTTAAATGTTACGTTATTTCCTATAGTTACGGTATCGTTACCAAAAGTACTTGCGTCTGTATCGCCCTTACCATTATCCATATAGATATCAGAATTATCTATAGTAACGTTATTTCCTATTTTTGCGGTATCACTATGGTATCCTAAGTGCATATGCGTGCCTTCGCTAATATTAGCTCCGTCTCCGATATTTAGAGTGTCACTTTGATTTCCAGTTATAAGCTGAGAGTGCCTAACAGTAGCACCAGCACCTATATTAATTACGTCGTCATTATTATGAAGATCTATTCTTGTATTATGTAGCTCGGCACCATCTTTAATATTAACCGTATCCTTAGCAACGGCACTACCGTATGCACCAATTACGGTTTTGTCGTATGAGCTAGCATCTTTATCGCCAAATTTACCGCTAATATTAACCGTATTATTTCCGCTACTCCAGCCACCACCAAGAGTTATCTTAGTATTGTCAGATTCTATATTATTGCCAGTACCATCGATATTAACGGTATTTGTACCATGTCCTGTTTGGATATTAACGTCTTTAAATTTACCGCCCTTAATATTGATAATATCGTCGCCACTTCCGGTGTCAATATTAGAGTTTTTAATTATGCCATCACCAATATTTACAGTATCGTTATCTTTTCCGGTGTCAATATTAGACTTTTCAACCGTACCGTTTATATTTAAAGTATCTTTTCCACCGTAAGTTTGTATTTCGGCATTTTTGACGGTAGCGCCGGCTTTAACATTTATGGTATCTTCTGAACTATAATAATCCCTATGATCTGATCTTATATAAGTTTTATGCTCATTAAAGGCATTAAGACTAGCATCTTGGTCGCCAAATACCGCACCAGACTCTATATTTACTTCATTTTTACCCTTGCCTAGTCCGATCTCTGCTTCGCTAAACGTACCGCCTCTTACATATACTTTATCTTCACCATCATCGGTATAAATTCTTGTATTAGTTAAATTTGCTCCGGCATTTATATTTATCTCGTCGTTACCACCATCCATATTCACAAGAGAATCTTTAAATGTAGCATTATCTATTGTTAAAGTATCTTTGCCCTCGCCCATATCTGCTTTGAATTTTACCGTAGCTCCGCCGTGCATCTTTATCTCATCGTCTCCACCGTGAGTTTGAAGATTATTGCCGACGTTAGTATAAGTAAAGTCGCCCGCTATATCTATAACGTCTTTATTTTGGCTACCCATAAGGCTTTTTACTTTAGCTTCGCCGCTTTGATGGAAATTCATATATTGCTCGCCTAGAGATTGAGAAGCTTGTATCGTTACGTCTTTTAATACGGCGTTTCCGGTTACGTTTAGAGTAGCTCTGTCAGTAGATTTGCCGCTAGCACCTAGTTGAAGCGTTGTACCATCTATCTCTGCATTACCGTTAATATTTATTTTATCGTTTGCTCCGGCACCCGTATCGATATTACCGCCTTTAACCTTAGCATTACCGTTTACGGTTATAGTGTCATCTCCGGCTTCTCCTAAGATATATGTATTATTTAGATTAGCATTGCCGTTTACGGTTATTTTGTCATTAAATTTATTGCCCTCAATCCACTTAGAATTTAAATTCATGCCGTCTGAAATTTCCATTACGTTTTCGCCGTATCCGCCGGATATCTTTCTGCCGCCTATTTGAGAATTTTTAAATTTCATTCCATCATCACCGGAATAATTATCTCGCATGCTACCTTCAACATTACCGTCAACTGTAGCATTTTCAACAGTGATATTATCGTTATCTGATTTTTTGGCTCCACCGTATACGCTAGGATCTTCACCGCGTCCGCCACTAACGTATCCTTTTACTCTCGCGCCATCTAAAATTTTAATAGTATCACTATCTTCGTTGCCTTCTATGTTTTCGGTTACGACGGTACCGGTATCTTTTACGGTTATCTTGTCATTGCCCCATCTTCCGACTATACCGTCTACTTTAGCGCCTTTTTCTACCAATATATCGTCATCGCCACCTCTACCGTTTATTGCTTTAACATAAGTTCCACTATCACTTACAGTTACCTTATCGTTTCCTTCGTCGGCTTGTATAAGACCTACTTTAGCGCCTTTATCTACGGTTATATTATCATCCCCGTTGCCAGCACCTATAAATCCGACCTGCGTTCCAGTTCCGCTTACTTTTATGGTATCGCCGGCAGCGCCGTTGTCTTCTATATCTATATTTTTTCCTTGGCTTGCTTGATATGCTTTTTCATGTACATCATTTTTTGTTTTATTGTCACCTAGTAATGTATCTACTTTTGAGCCACTTTCTACGGTTATGTTATCGCTTCCAGAACCACCAGAAACACCCTTTGCCTCGGCGCCGTTTTTGAGATCAACGTTATCGTTTCCAACTCCTCCACGCACAGACGTTATTCTTGTGCCGTCTACGGTTATATTATCTACATTATCCGATCCAAACACTTTTAAGTTTGGATTAGGATTTACTATCTTAGCTACTGAACCATCATCTGGATAGTTTGAAGCTTTTGCTGTGCTAGTTACTGCTAGGTCTTTAGCATTATCTTGACCGATAGCAAGGTTACCATCTTTACTTACATACCAGCCTTCTTTATAATCAAATGCACTAGGAGCAGTAGGATCATTAGGAGCTAGATAATCTCTACCGTCAGTATGTCTATATACGTGATATCCATTAGGTATAGAAGAGGCAAATGAGTCTAAGAGTGCAGAAGATGTGCTTTCTCCCTTATATGCCGACAATGGAATTTTTATACTTCCTGCTGGTAAAGCAGGTCCTGTTGCTTCAGCTCCAGTTCCAGCCCCAACAGCACTTCCTCCACTTACACCAAAGCTATTATCTCCACCTGCTGCTAGAGATAAAGCATCTATGCTTCCTACATTAGCATTTATGTTACTAATGTGGCCTCCTTCTGCAAAGCTAGTAGAAGATAAGCTTACGCCATCTCCACCATTACCACCTGCTTGTGGACCACCTGCTGCAGTTTCTTCTAGGGCATTAAGATCTGTTCCTTTTAAGATGGCTTGTTGTAAAGCTGAGATATCAGCTACTGTTTCGTTATTATTAGAGTCTTGGTCTAGAGTTAGAGTATCTTTACCTATTAAAGTTATATCTTTACCATCAGTTTGAGTTATTGTTACTTTAGAGTTAGAACCCTCTGTAACTATCTTTTCACCTTGGTATACAATATCTCCTACACTTAATTGTCTTACCTCTCCTGTTAAGTCATTAAGTGCTCTTGCTATTCCTCCGTTTACGCTTTTAACTACTCCGACTTCTTTAGCCATCATGTTCTCCTTATTGTTTATAGTATTTGAAATTTTGAATGAATTATATAAATTTTAAAAGGGCTTGTCTATTGTACCATGTGAAATATTTGTGTGACTATCTTTTATCGTAGCCCTAAAATTTAGCCTTTGCCTTTAAAATTCTTAGCATTAATTTTAGTAGAAATTGATTTTATTTAAAAATTTAAAGACCTACTAAAATAGAAAGTAAGTCTTTAAATATGATCTTATAAAGCCTTTATATCTCCACCGATAACTCTTAGCCCTCTACTATCAAATATTGCCTTTACGCCAGCTACTTCTATCACGACGCTTGATCCTTCTATCGTTACTTTTGTGCTACCTACTTGATGGATTATCTTATCTTTGGCATTTACCTCATAAGTCGTCTCTATATTGCTAAATTTTGAATCAGCAATCTCTGTGTGCTGGGCAGCTGTTTTTGTTGTGAAATTTGACTTAGCATTTATATCAATGTAGCTATTTGCCTGAAGCACAATATGCTCGTTACTAAATTCATTTATACCTTTTTGTGAATTTAGCTTATAGCCACCATCTATGTTCTGCTCTTTTGTGCCTTTTACCTCTTTCATCTCATCATTATGTATGGTCGTATTAAGATTTGATTTTACTTCCACAAATTTATCATGTCCTACAAATTCATGACTATCTTGACCTACTCTTGTATTGTTATCAACAGCTACATTTAGCGTATTTGAGACACCAACTACTGTATCTTTTGAAAGTCCAACTGTTGTTAGATACTCGCCTCCGACATTTACATTTTTTGCTAGATCTATCGTCTGGATGTGAGCTTTTTTAACACGCTCAGTGTAGCTTCCATGCACTTGTGAGCTTTTGTCATTTAGTATTGTTTGAGAAAAGTCGTTATTTACAAGCTCGTCATAGTCCTTTTCTGCTTTTACATAAATTTGCTCTTTATTTTTTAAATTTGATAAAGTGATCTCGTTTATACCGGTCTCATTTGCACCAATTGTTTTTGAGCTAAGAGATGTTTGGTGATAGTTGCTATCTACATTTACAAGTGGTGTATTTGAGGCATTATATAGGCTACCGCTTACTACTGGGTTGTCTATATCGTTTTGTAAAAACGAGATGATAACCTCATCGCCGATCCTTGGTATGGCAAAAAATCCTGAGCTATTGCTAGCAATAGGCGTTATAACTCTTAGATAAGCACTCTTGTGATAGCTTGCGTTGATGGCATCGTCTTTATCGATTATCTCTTGCGTACTAAAAGCATTTAACCTCACCTTTACCCTACCATAGCTATCAGTATGGATCGTGTTATTTTGGCTGTTTAGTCCATCTTGACCTACTACAAGACCTAGCGTGATATCTGGTGCTTTTGGCTTTTGCTTGTAGCTTGGGATAAATTTTACACTACTTGGAATGATGCTTATCTCGTTTGTGTATGAGCTTATAAATTTTTTATCTTTAAATGGGACATTATCGCCTAAATTTAAAGTATTTTCTAAAACGCTCTCATCAATATAAGTATGCTTTAAAGCTATTATTTTAAACTCGTATTCGCCCTTGCTAGCATCAATAGCTACCGAAATATTATCATTTAAATTTAGTGCAAATACATTTGAGCTAGCGGTAAATTCTTTTAAAAGCATATCGCTTCTTATCTTTTTGAGATATGTGCTGACCTCTAGTAAGCTTGTATCACTAAACGAGTACTCGTCTAAATTTATGTGCTTATCGTATACATTGACCTGCTCGTTAAATATCTTCTCAGTCTTGCTCTCTAGTACGTTTGGATAGGCTGTGTTTTGAAAAGAGTGAGTAAAGCTATTTGCCTTTAGCGTCTCGCTCTTTGTTATTTTATTTATGTGTTCGGTTGCTAGATTATTATTCAAATTTACATTAAAACTTACTTTTCTAGCTTCCTTGCCACTACTTGTATCGCTTGAAGTAAAATTTTCATTTTGATTGCTATAAGCTAGTATAAATGTATCATGAAAATAAATTTTTTCATTGTCTTCATAAAAATATATACCGCTATCATGGCAAAGCCTTGTTATGAAAGCTAGGTCGCTCTCATTGTACTGGGCTATAAATTCTCTCTTGTTGTAGTTATTTTTGATATTTGAGAAGTCCAGCTCTTTGGTTAGTCTTTGTTTATTAAAAGCCAAAATATCTTTTACTACTTCTAAAATGCTCTGGTCTGTATAAATTCTATTTGCTCTATTTATACTTAGTCTATATAGTGGCGAAGTTAGCTTAAATTTAAAGAAGTATTTTTTATCTATATTTGTACTAGTCTCATCATCTACGCCAAGATACTCTACATCGCTTACTATTCCACTAAAGTGCATATCGTTTGAGCTACCATCTGGAACGATGTTTTTATTTGTTGAAGACGGCCTTTTTATGCTTAGCTTTATACTTTTATCAAGATATTTATATATGCTTGAGTAACTTTTATCGTTATTGTAGATGGTGTCTAAATTTTCATAAAGCGGGTTTTTCACCAAATTTATATAAGCAAAGCACTCTATGCTAAATATACTTTCTAAATTTTCATAAATATCTGCACGTGTAACGATAAATTTATCGTTTGACTCGTTTGCTATCTGAAGAGTCGAGAAGGTATCGTTAGATACGCCGTAGTCCACAAAGCCGTCTGTTGCCACTGAATTGCTAGATGCCAGCATGACAGGCTTAGTCAGTGATGATGTTGGTGATGTTATGTTTTTGTCCATTTGTTGCTCTTTCAATCTTTTTTCGTTTTCTTCTTCTTGTTTTAATGCCTTTTCAAACATTTCAATATCGGTGTCAGTGAGGTTACGATAGTTTTTAAACCACTCCACTTGATCCATTTTTTTAATTTCTTTAAATTCTCTGTAGTCTTTATCTTTTGTGATATCAATCTGCCTTTCGGCCATATCGGCAGCTTTCTCATAAACAAAGCCACCAGGTCCAGCAATAGTACTAAATGCACCACCAGTAGCTTTTATTGCTCTTGTTGCATCCCCATATTTGCTTTTTTTATCAACACCTACTATTTCATTATTTTTATTTTTTATATCTAACTTCTTTTTATTTATATTTAAAAAATCCACTACTTATTCTTTCTGTTTAATATTTTTTCTAGATCTTTTTCATCATTTATAAGCATTAATATGTTTTTTAAGAAGCCATAATCTTTTGGGTCCTGTCCATAATCTAATAGTCTTTTTATTAATTTAAATTTCTCTTCTTTAAATTCTTTATATTTTGGAGTTTTAATAAACTCAAGTAACCCAGGACTAGCCTTTTTATTG
>NZ_POZU01000083.1:0-4164 GCF_002914005.1 Campylobacter concisus
ATATATAAGCAAATATTATAAAAATATTAATATAAGATTTATGTTTAGTAGCATAATGCAAAACTACTTTTATAAAAATTTAAGCGGCTAGTAAGATGCCAGCCACACGAGTTATTCGACAGTCACGCTTTTTGCAAGATTCCTTGGCATATCGACGTTGTTGCCAAGTCTAACAGAAATTTCAAGTGCAAGTAGCTGAAGTACAAGCATCATCTCAAAAAATTCGCTCATATAATGATCTTGAACGCTTGTTTTTACGTAGTCATCGCTTAGTTCAAACTCAAGTGGGCTTATCGCTAGGATGTATGCATCTCTTGCAGCAAGCTCTTCGACGTTGCTTTTTGTTTTTTCATAAAGTAAATTTTGAGGCATTAAAGCGATCGTAAATAGCTTCTCATCTGCAAGTGCGATAGGGCCGTGTTTCATCTCGCCTGATGGATAGCCTTCGGCGTGAAGATATGAAATTTCTTTAAGTTTTAACGCACCTTCAAGTGCTAGCGGATAGAAAATATCTCTACCAATAAAGAAGAAGCCATGACCGTGTAAATAATGCTTGCTTAGGCGGTGAAGCTTCTCTTGAAGAGAGTTGTTGATATTTAAAATTTGTGGGATGTGAAGAAGCGTTTTGATCTCGTGATCAAGCTCTTTTTTGCTGATAGACTCTTTTGCTGCTGCCATTTGAAGCACAAGCATCCAAAGCACGATGATCTGCGTTGCAAAGGCCTTTGTGCTTGCCACACCTTTTTCAATGCCAGCGCGAGTTAGAAGAGTATTGTCAGCTAGTCTAACGATAGATGAGTTATCAACGTTGCAAATAGCAATTGTCCTAAGACCGGCTTCTTTAGCGATCCTCAATGCTTCTAGAGTATCTGCTGTTTCGCCGCTTTGAGATATAACGATAAAAAGCGAATTTTTGTTTAAGTAAGGCTTTCTGTATCTAAATTCGCTAGCAACTTCGACCTTTGTTCTAACTTTAGCAAGCCTTTCAAAAAGATAGCTTGCGGTTAGTGCTGCATGGTAGCTCGTGCCGCACGCGCAAAGCACGACATCATCGATACTTTTTAGATATTCATCGTCTAAATTTTCAAGAGTGACTTTGTGGTTTTTAACCCTGCCCATAATGGTTTCAGATACGACTGCACCTTGCTCGTAAATTTCTTTCTCCATGAAAAATGTATAGCCCTCTTTTTGGGCATAGCTCTTATCTTTTGGTAAAGCATTAAACGTTATGCTCGCCTTTTTGCCGTGTTTAAAGACTGCGATCTCGTCTAAGCTCACGTAGCCGTAATTGTTGTCATCAAGATATGCCACCTCTGTTGCATTGCCGATAAGTGGAGCGTCAGATGAAGCAAAGTATAGCTCTTTTTTGTCGCTCTTTCCTATCGCCATAGGAGCGGCATCTTTTGCAAAAAATATTTTATCAGGTGCAGTTTTGGTGATAAGTAGCGTCGCGTATGCACCTCTTAGCTTTGCGATAGTTGCCTCATAAGCTTTAAATGGGTCTTTTTTCTCTTTTAAAATTTCTTCAAAAAGGTGCACGATCACTTCAGTGTCGGTTTGGCTGACAAATTTCACGCCCTTTGCCTCAAGCTCATCTTTAAGCTCTTTATAGTTTTCGATGATGCCATTGTGAACGACAAATGAGTGCTCGCCAAGGTGCGGGTGAGCGTTTATCTCAGTTGGTTTGCCATGTGTCGCCCAGCGTGTGTGACCTATTGCCACGCCAAAGCCCTCTGATGTAAAGTCCTTTGTCTTTAGGGCTAAATTTTCAAGCTTGCCGACCGCTTTAAAAAAATCAATCTTGCCACCACTCATCACAGCCATACCAGCGCTGTCATATCCACGATACTCAAGCTCTTTTAGGCCACTTAAAATGACCTCTTTTTTCTCTTTATCTCCGATGTATCCTACGATTCCACACATTTTTTACTCACTTATTAATAAATTTAATATCTCTTCGCCTTTACTCTCAAGTCGTTCGTTTTTCTCGATCAAAAAGAGATTTCTTGTTCTATTTTTGACCGTTTGGATTCTAGCACTCGTGACTTGAAAATGAAGCCTATCAAAAACACTCATCACATAAGCCATTAGCCCGCGCTGATCTTTTGCGTTGATGCTAAGTTTGGCGTAATCTTTTGAGTGATTTAGCTCGAAGTTTATCTCATCTTTGTTAATGTTTGGTTTCAAAGGCTCTTTTAAAACCTCGCTATTTAAGGATTTTAGAGCTAAATTTTTAGTAGTTTCAAGCTCCTCTTTTTTAACATTTTGGTTAAAATCAAGCCTGATGTAAAATTTCTTCTCAAATAGCTCAAAAATTTCCATATATGCCAGGTCAAATTTAGCAAATTCATAGAGTAGGGCGCTTAAATTTAGGCTTTTTTTTGTATAGATCTGAATGCTTAAATTTTTAGAGTTATTTATAAAAATTTCTGTCGCATCTAAGCCATCTGCAACCTTGCTTAAATTTATAATTTCGCTCGCACTATATTTTATAAAGACAAGATTTGATGTGATTTTAAAAATTTTATCTTGCAAATTTGGCTCAAGCGCTAAAAACTCACTATTTCGTTTTATAGACTGCTCTTTTTTTACGCGCCTTGTCGCTTCATCTAGTAAATTTTCATCGCTAAATGCACTAAGAGAAATTTCATAAAGTTCCCTTAAAAGCTTTGCTGTGTAGGCGTTATAGAGCCTCTCGTTTGTGGCATTTATCACGCAGTAGCTAAGGATGTAAAGCAGTTTTAAAACCTGCTTGTCGCCAAGCTTTGAGATAAAAGCAAATATAACGCGTTGGGAATAAATGTCTTCTCTATTTGAGACGTTGCTCATTAGCGTGTGGTATTTTATCAAGATGACGCCGATATTTACGGCTTTTTGGCTTAAATTTAGCTTGTTTGCGTATGCTCTAAAGATATTAGCGCCGATATTTGCGTGGTCTTTACCAAGCCCCTTGCCAACGTCGTGCATTAAAGTCACGATCTTTAGCATCGTCTTGCCCTCCAAGCAAAGCTCGGTGTAGAGATTTTTTATAAATTTATCTTTTATATTTTCGAGAAATTTTACACTTAAAATGCTATGCTCATCGACCGTAAATTCGTGATAGCCGTCGTACTGAGCTAGCTGGCTGATGTGTTCCATTGGTTTTATTAAAATTTGTATCATTTGCGCATCGAGCAATGATTTTAAAATTGCGTAGGAATTTTTTCTTAAAAATATCTTTTTAAACTCGCTTATAGCACGCTCCAAGCCGCTTTTTGTGATAATGGCTCGCTTGATGTAAAAGATTGCGCTTATATCAAATTTATAATCAACATCTTTTAGCTCTAAAAGCTCGGTTATTAGATTTTCAATGAGAGCTGGCTTTTTATGAAGTGGCACGTAGATAACGCCATTTATCTCATAAAAGCCATTTTTTAGCCTTGCAAATTTTCTCTGATCAAAATTTAGCTCACTTTTAAAAAATGGCCTGCAAAGAGAAGCGACGATAAACCTCGAATAAATGGCGACATTATTCATCGAGCTTAGCATTTTTTGGCTGATAACGCTTTCGTTATCTTGAAGCTTTTTAGACTTTGTCTGCATGAAATTTGTCGTGATCTCAACGCTTGAAGCGCTAAAAGTATCAGAATTTTGCGTTAAATTTAAGGTAGTTAGTAGGCTTAGTAAAAAGTCCACATTTAGGTTAAAGCTAGCGATCTCTTTTTCATTCATCACTTTTAGGGCTTGTGATCTAACTGAAATGTCGCTATCAAGGCAGTTTAGTATGCAGTTTAAGTGGTAAATTTCATCTATCCCGCCAAAGCCACTTTTTAGATTTGGCTCTTGGGCTAAGTAGCTGATGCTAGAAAATGGCAAGAATGCCTTTAAATGGTAGTTTAAAAAGGCTTTTTTATCAAATTCTTTTAATTTTACGATCTCGCTTTTTACTAAGCGATAGAGACTTTTTGAACCACAGATATATCGGACTTGCGATGTTTCGCTTTTAAATTTGAGATCGTCTTTGTAATTTGTAAAAATTTCATCTATTTCAGCGCTTTTTATATAAAAATTTATTCCAGAACCACTTAAAATTTCGCTAAATTCTTTTAAGAAATTCTTTATGTTGTAGCCTTTTAAATTTTTATAAACTAGCAAAATTTCAAGCTCACTATTTGTGCTAAGTAA
>NZ_POZU01000084.1:0-27051 GCF_002914005.1 Campylobacter concisus
GTGAGAAAATTAATATTTTTATGTAGAAAAATATTTACATTTTTGGCTTAAGTTTTTTAAAATTTTTGTAAATGTCAATCAGTTGTAAATAAGTTTTGCAAGGTTAATATCAATTAAATTTGTTTTAAATCTTTAAAGGAGAAAGAATGAATCGACGAGAATTCATAAAGAGTGCCGCAGCTAGTGCTGCTTGCGCAAGTGCTGGTATAGCTGTGCCAAGCTCGCTAAGTGCAGCAAGCGAAGCAGAAAAAGGCTGGCGTTGGGACAAAGCTGCCTGTAGATTTTGCGGAACTGGATGTGGTATCATGGTCGCTACAAAAGAAGGCAAGATAGTAGCTGTAAAAGGAGATCCAGAAGCACCAGTAAATCGTGGTCTAAACTGCATTAAAGGCTATTTTAATGCTAAGATCATGTACGGCGAGGATAGGATCACTCATCCGCTTTTACGTGTAAATGAAAAAGGCGAATTTGATAAAAAAGGTAAATTTAAGCAAGTAAGCTGGAAGCAAGCATTTGATGTTATGGAGGCTCAGTTTAGAAAAGCATATGATGAGCTAGGACCTCATGGCATCGGAGTTCTAGGCTCTGGTCAATATACAATTCCAGAAGGTTACGCTGCTGTTAAACTTATAAAAGGTGGCTTTAGAAGCAATAGCATTGATCCAAACGCAAGACACTGCATGGCAAGTGCGGTTGTTGGCTTTATGCAAGTTTTTGGCATAGACGAGCCATCAGGCTGTTTTGATGATATCGAACTAACTGATACTATCGTGGCTTGGGGCGCAAATATGGCTGAGATGCACCCGATCCTTTGGGCGCGCGTAAGCGATAGAAAGCTTAGCGATCCTGATAGAGTAAAGGTTGTAAATTTAAGCACTTACTCAACTAGAACATCAAATTTAGCTGACATCGAGATCATCTTTGCTCCGTCATCTGACCTTGCTATCTGGAACTATATCGCTCGTGAGATAGTTTATAACCACCCAGAGATGATCGATGAAGAATTTGTTAAAAAGCACTGTGTATTTACAACCGGTCCAGCCGACATCGGATATGGTCTTCGTCCAGACATTAATCATAAAAAATATGCTCCAAGCGAGCTAGACACTGCTGCTACTGAGAAGTCAAAGGTGCTAAGTGAAGCTGAGGGCGTTACACTTGCATATCTTGGACTAAAAGCTGGCGATACACTAGAAAATAAAAATGCTGCAAAAGCTGGCGCACATTGGCAAATAACATTTGAAGAGTTTAAAAAAGCTCTTGCACCTTACACGCTTGACTTTACAGCAAAGGTGGCAAAGGGCGATCCAAACGAAGATATAGAAGAATTTAAGAAAAAATTAAAAGCACTTGCTGATCTTTATATAGAGAAAAACCGCAAAGTCGTAAGTTTCTGGACTATGGGCTTTAACCAACACCAACGTGGTACATGGGTAAATGAGCAAGCTTATATGGTTCACTTTTTGCTCGGCAAGCAAGCACTTCCAGGCTCAGGCGCCTTCTCTCTAACTGGACAACCAAGTGCGTGTGGAACTGCAAGAGAGGTTGGAACATTTGTTCACCGCTTACCAGCTGACATGGTTATTGAGAATCCAAAACATAGAGAGATAACTGAAAAAATTTGGAAACTTCCTGCTGGAACACTAAGTGGTGTACTCGCTTCTCACTACGTAAAAATGATGCGTGATCTTGAAGATGGTAAGGTTAAATTTATCTGGGTTCAAGTAAACAACCCATGGCAAAATACTGCAAATGCAAACCACTGGATAAAAGCGGCTCGTGAGATGGATAACTTCATCGTTGTAAGCGATCCTTATCCAGGAATTTCTGCAAAAGTAGCCGACCTTATTCTTCCAACTGCGATGATTTATGAAAAATGGGGCGCTTACGGTAACGCTGAGAGAAGAACACAACACTGGAGACAGCAAGTACTTCCAGTTGGCGAAGCGATGCCTGATATTTGGCAAATGATGGAGTTTAGTAAGCGCTTTAAGCTAAAAGATGTTTGGGGTGAGAAAAAAGTAAATGACAAAGTTACACTTCCAAATGTACTTGATGCTGCAAAAGCTATGGGGTATAGCGAAGAAGATACGCTATTTGATGTACTTTTTGCTAACGAAGAGGCTAAGAAATTTAGTGCAAACGATCCTATTATGGAAAACTACGACAATACAGAAGTATTTGGCGATAGCAGAAAAGTGATCGGCTCAGATGGTAAAGAATTTAAAGGATATGGATTTTTCGTCCATAAATATCTTTGGGAAGAGTATAGAAAATTTGGCATTGGACACGGTCACGACCTAGCTGACTTTGACACCTACCACAGAGTAAGAGGTCTTAGATGGCCAGTCGTTGATGGCAAAGAGACTCAGTGGAGATTTAATACTAAATTTGATCCATACGCTAAAAAAGCTGCTCCAAATGAGAAATTTGCATTCTATGGCAACAAAAATGCAGCACTTCCAACAGGAGATCTAAAAGGCGTTACAAATAAAGATAAAACATCTCTTGCAAACAAAGCAAAAATTTTCTTCCGCCCTTACATGGATCCATGCGAGATGCCAAGCAAAGAGTATCCGTTCTGGCTATGTACTGGCCGTGTTCTAGAGCACTGGCACTCAGGCACTATGACCATGCGTGTTCCTGAGCTTTATAGAGCTGTTCCAGAGGCACTTTGCTATATGCATGAAGATGATGCTAAAAATCTTGGCGTAATGCAAAATGAGATCGTTTGGGTCGAATCACGCCGTGGCAAGGTAAAAGCAAGAGTTGATCTAAAAGGTAGAAATAAGCCACCAGTAGGTCTTGTTTATGTGCCTTGGTTTGATGAAAACGTATTTATCAATAAAGTCACACTAGATGCTACTTGCCCAATCTCAAAAGAGACTGATTATAAAAAGTGTGCGGTTAAAATTTACAAAGCATAGGTGAGCGATATGGGATTTTCAAGTAGGCGAGAGGCTTTAAAATTTGGAGCAAAAGTGGCACTTTTGGCTCTTGGTGGAGGCTTTGTTTGGTCGCTTAGCGCCAAGGCTTCGCCACTTATGCTTCTTAGGCCTCCTGGTGCAAAAGAAGAGAAGCAATTTTTACAAAGCTGCATTAGATGCGGGCTTTGCGTAGAGGCCTGTCCATTTGATACGCTAAAGCTCTCATCGCTAGAAGATGGCATAAGCATTGGAATGCCTTATTTTGAGCCTAGAAAAATTCCTTGCTATATGTGTGAAAATATCCCTTGTGTGCCAGCCTGTCCGACCGGAGCTTTGGACGTAAATTTAGTAAGCACAAAAGGCAAACTTGATATAAATAAGGCCAAAATGGGTGTTGCGGTGGTCGATATGAAAAACTGCGTGGCATACTGGGGCATACAGTGCGATGCTTGCTACAGATCCTGTCCGCTCATAGATAAGGCCTTGTATCTTGAGTATCGCCGCAACGAAAGGACGCAAAAGCATGCGTTTTTACTTCCAGTGGTCGATAGCGACATCTGCACCGGATGTGGCCTATGCGAGCGAGCCTGTATCACCAAAAAAGCAGCCATTACCGTGCTAAACCGTGACGCGGTGCTTGGAAAAGTAGGCGATAACTACGTCAAAGGCTGGGTCAAAGAAGATGAAAGACGCATAGACGATGCAGACAGCAAAATAAAGCTTGACATTAAAAAAGCGACTGATTATCTAAATGGTGGTGAGCTATGAAATTTTTAATCTTAAGACGAATAACTCAAATTTCTATCCTAGCACTATTTATCCTAGGAAATTTTTACGGAGTTAAGATACTTAGCGGAAATTTAAGCTCATCTTTGCTTTTTGGAAAAATTCCACTAAGCGATCCATTTGCTTTGGTTCAAATTTTACTTGCAAGCTTTAGTGCCGGCATAAATGCAATTATTGGAGCTGGCATTATCTTGGCGTTTTACGCGCTAGTTGCTCCAAGAGCGTTTTGTTCGTGGATATGCCCAATAAATTTGCTAACTGATATTGCTTTTAAACTAAGAGAGAAATTTGGCTTTAAGGGCGAAAAAGTCTTAAATGTGAGTAAAAATTTACGTTATTACTTGCTGGCTCTTGCTCTTATATTAAGCCTTGCTTTATCTTACCCGGTATTTGAGAGCGTTAGCTATATTGGCATTATTCAGCGTGGCATTATTTACGGCTCAGCTAGTGCTTTAGGCATAGCGGTTGCGATCATTGCTTTTGATATGTTTGTGTTAAAGCGTGGCATTTGCTCGCACGTTTGTCCACTTGGTGCCTTTTATGCCATCATCTCAAAATTTGCCCTAATTAGAGTAAAACATGATGCCCAGGCTTGTACAAAATGTATGAAATGTAAGCTTATTTGTCCAGAGATGCAAGTGCTTGATATGATCGGTAAAGAGAGCCGCTCGGTAAGCTCAAGCGAGTGCATAAGCTGTGGCAGGTGCATTGATGTTTGTGGAGACGGGGCTTTGAAATTTAGTATTAGAAATTTAAGGAGAGAAAAATGAAAATAAAAATAATGATGCTTGGAGGATTGTGCGCTGCGTTTTTTGCGGCATGTGCTTTTAATAATCCAAGCATTAGTGATTCGCAAATCGGCTTTAGAAATATCGATTTGCTAGACGATAAAGACGTTGTATTAAAAGATGTGAACTACACAAAAGAGCCAGCTGGTATGTCAAAGAAATTTGATAGGTCTTTTGAAAATGCACCGCCATTTATCCCACACGATACTGAGGGTTTAGTGCCTATCACAAAGGATATGAATATGTGCGTAACCTGCCATATGCCTGAGTTTGCAAAAGATAGTGGAGCAACACCGATACCATCATCTCACCTTTATGACATCAGAAATAAAAAAGATCTTGCAGGCAAGCTTGATGATGAAAGATATAACTGCACAACATGCCACGTTGAGCAACAAACTGGCGTAACGCAGCTTGTTGGCAATAAATTTAAGCCTGATTTTAGAGACAAAAACGGCACTCATAAGTCAAACTTGCTAGATGTTTTAAACGATGGTGTTAAATAATGCAAAGCAGGCGAGAGCTTTTTAGTAAAATTTTGGGGGCAAAATCTGCTCCCAAATTTATAACTCCGCCATTTTTTAGCGGAGAGTTTGACTGCGGTGGATGCGATGCTAGCTGTGTAAATGCTTGTGAAAAAGAGCTTCTTAGCTTTGAAAATGAAAGGGTAGTTTTTAAAGTTAAAAAGCTGGGCTGTGACTTTTGCGAAGAGTGCGCAAAGGCTTGTGAGAGTCTTGGTAAAAAGACATTAAGCCTAAGCTCGCCAAAGAGTATAAATGCAAAAGTTAGCATCGATGTTTCTAGCTGTCTAGCATGGAACGATACAATCTGCTACAACTGCCTTGATGCTTGCAAATTTAAAGCAGTCGAATTTCTTGGCGTTTTTAGACCTATTGTTAATCAAAACTGCGTAAGTTGCGGCGAGTGCTTTGATGTTTGCTTTAAAAATTCACTTCAAATGGAGGCCTTATGAGAGCTTTGTTTTTTATTTTTTGTCTATTAAATTTTATCTTTGCAAGCGAGATCACCACTCCATACAAGCAAATAGAGGCTAGTGCAAATGTGCTAAGCACAACGCTAATAAATGGCAAACTCTTTATCGCGACTGATGGAGGGACGGTTGAAATTTATGATCCTAAAGAGTCTAAATTTGAAGAGATTATCAAAATGGATGATATAAAAACCTATGTTAGTGATCATGAAAGACCAAAAATTCTAAACGTTGATGAGTTAAATGACAAGATACTCATCCTAAGTGAGGGTGACTATGCTACAAAGGTGCTTTATATAAGAGAAAATGGGCAGATGAAAAGCATAAAAATACCAAATCAAGCGACAAAAAAGGCATTATTTTTAGATGACGAGCGTATTGCACTTGCTTCAATCAGCAATGAAATTTACTTTTTAAACTTAAAAAGTGGCGAAAACTATGATAGCTTTAAAATTTCAATAGCGATGCTTTCAGATATGGAGATAAATGAAGATAGAAGCACGCTAGCTATCGCTTGTGAGAGTGGGAAGGTCTACTTTTATAACATAAAAGCTAAAAAAATGGATCAAATTTTAGACATTCATACAGACAATATCTACGACATCTCATATAAAAATGGAGTCATGATCAGCGGAGGCACCGACAGGATCGTGGGGATATTTTCAGCTGGAAGCCTAAAAAAGATAAATACCGGCTTTTTGGTCTATGGTGTCGGCCTTAGTGATGATGGCAGAGTGGCAGCCTATATGAGCGATGAGATGAGCGATGTAAATTTAGTTGATAGCAAAAGCTTAGAAAATATTGCAATGCTAAAAACTGGGCAAAGTACGATAAATAGCATAGTTTTTATAAGTGACAATGAAGTCGTAACTTCAGCCTATGAGAATAAAATTTTGTTTTGGAGAATTAAATGAATATTTCAAGTTTAATAGTTTATACGGATAATAAAAATGAAAGTGTAAAAAATGAGATAAAAAAGCTAAAAGAGTGTGAAATAATAACCGACGCAGACGATAGAATCGTAGTGGTAGTTAGCTCAGATGGTATTGAAGATGAGATAAAAAATTTTAAAAAGATAGAAGCTATCAGCGGAGTAGTGAGCGTTGCGATGGTTTACAGCTATCAAGAAGATGCCGAAGAAAATAGGAAAAAACTAGAAAAAAATGGCAAGATAAGTGAAATTTTAACAAGTGATGAGGTAAAAGCTGAAGATATTACTTATAGCGGCAGCGTGCATCATAGAGTGAAATAGCAAAACTAAATTTCTATCTTTTGCATTATGATTAAAAATTTATAGTGCAAAAGCCTACCTTTCGTATAGATCCTCTTAATAAATTCGTTGCTAATACTACTTATATTTAATCAACTTTGTTTGGCTTGTAGATTAAATTTATGTTCAAGGGTTAATAGATTTTGGGTGAAAAATTACTCAGCAAGCATAAAATCAAAAGTATAGCAAGTGAATTAAATTTTAGCTTAGAAGATCTTGAGATGATGCTTGCATAAAGAATTTTAGTAGGTCAGTTTTGGCTTACTAAAATTTCTAGCCTAAGGTCTATCTTTGATCAAATTTAATAAATTTTCTCCAATGTTTTCATTTGTTAGATTTGAAATTTCTTTATAAAAATTTCCTTTTTTGTCTATTAAATATATTGAAGAGCTATGAGCAACAGAGTAGCCCATGGCTGAGTTTTCAAGACGGACTTTTTGAAATTTTACACCAAATGTTTTTGCCACTTCTTTTAAGGCGTTTAGTTTTAATCCATCAGCATCTTTGTAGAAATTTTTTGCCATTAGAGTTAAATTTTCAGGAGTATCGCGTTCAGGATCAAGTGTAATAAAAAGTAGCTCAAAGTCATCTCTTTTTAGCTTGTTTAGTTCATCGCCAATCAAAGAGAGCGCAGTAGGGCAGACATCGGGACAAAAAAGATAACCAAAATATATAACTTTGTACTTTCCGTCGTAATTTTTAAGACTTACTTCACCATTTTGTGAAAGTGCCTTAAAATCATACTTGTTTGGCTTTATTAGCAAAAGTGCAACACCTATACAAATTAAGATTATTATTAAGCCCCAAAATGCCTTTTTCATCGTTACCCTCTATAATTTTAGATCAAAATCTACAAAAAAACCAGTTTCTTTTTCGTCATCAAGCACTTTAAATCTATATCTCATAAGCTCGACAACGCAAGCACTTAGCACTACTTGAGCAGTTAAGTTATCGCCTCTTGGCTCAAGTCTTGCTTTGATTGATCCCATATTCATATTTATGCCGTCTATCTCAAGACTAGGATTTTTTAGCCCTAAATTTTTACCGTTAATGATTTTAAAGCTAAAAGGTCTCATAGCATAAATAGGTCTTGGTGAGATGTCTATTTTTAGCTTTACGCCTTTAAATTCCATCTCACAAGATTTATTGTTTAGATCACATTTTAAAGGATCTAGCGATGTGTTTACATCGGCAAATTCAGGTGGATCTTCCTTGCTTGTTGTCATAAGCTTATAGCCTATCGAAAAAGCACCTAGAACAATAAAGATAAATGAAAAAATAATTATGATTTTTTTCATTATTTAAAGTTTTTAGTTACTCCGATATTATCAAGCTTTATGCTCTCGCCATTGCTAAATTTTAGCTCTAAATCAACTTTATCACCATCTTTTAATGGTTTATTTAGATCCATAAGCATAATGTGTAAACCGCCAGGAGCTAGTTTTGTTTCGCCATTTTTTGGGATCACTGCATCTTCGATTTGAACCATAGCCATCATACCATCATTCATTTTGTGTGTATGAATTTCTGTACTTTTGCAAACGCTTGAATGAGCACCAATAAGCTTTACATCAGAATTTGAAGCATTTTTTATATCCATAAAAATTGCACTATTGTTTGTGCCAGGTTTTGTATCTCTAGCTCTAACATTTTCTAGGCTGATATCAGCCGCCATAAGAGCAGAAGCTGCAAGCATCGCACCAAAAACGAATTTCTTCATATTTTTCCTTTGTGATAAAATTAATAATGGTTTTCACATTATACATTTAGAACTACTTAATTTACCTTTAAAATCTAAAAATATAAATTTTTTAGGATATAATTACGGACTAAATTTTACTTTTTGGGATATTTCACTTGAAAAAAATTATATTTTTCTTCATCGCGTTATCGCCTTGTCTTTTTGCCCAAAATTACGAAGAAATTTACTTAAAAAATGGCTCTGCTGCTGTTATTGATGCCATCGAAAAAAATATTTTAAGTAAGGATTACTGGCTAAAAAAGCTTGAAGGCAAGGATGTAAGATATGGGTATTATGACAATGAGATACTTCTAAGTGTAGTTGATAAAACTAAAAAGAAGCTTGAAGTGATCTCTTATAATGGCGGCATTACAAAAAAGCTTTTTAGCTCAAGCGTTATAGTTGGCAAAAATGGCGATAAGCTTCTTGAAGGCGATCTAAAAACACCGGTTGGAGTGTATCAGCTTACACGTAGATTTACGCCAAATGATAGATATCTTGGCCCGCTTGCATTTTCGCTTTCGTATCCAAATTTACTTGATAAGCTTGCAAAGCGAAATGGTGGTGGTATTTGGATACATGGCTATCCGCTTGATGGTCAAAGGACAGATGAGCTAAAAACAAAAGGCTGCGTGGCTATGCAAAATGATACTTTGATGAAATTCGATGATGTTGTAGATCACAAAAAAACACTCGCATTTATCTATGAAGATAAGCGTCCAGAAGCTAGCGCAAAAGATATTGCAGTGATCATTTCTGGACTTTTGGGCTGGAAAAAGACCTGGAGTGAGAGCGACATTGAAAACTATCTTAAATTTTACGATAAAAACTTTGAGCGATATGATGGTATGAGCTTGGAAAAATTTAAAAGTATGAAGCGGGCTATTTTTTCTAAAAAAGAGAAAAAACGCATTAGTTTTTCAAATTTTCTCATCACGCCTTATCCAAATCTTAAAAACGACAGGCTTTTTCGTGTGAGTTTTTATGAGGATTATGTTTCAGATACGCACAAATTTGCTGGTCAAAAGACGCTTTATGTGAAGCTTTACAACGATGATATGAAAATTTTTATAGAGGAGTAAAAGTGGAAAAATCTCAAGAAGTAAAAGAAAAAATCGAAAAAATTTTAGAGGCAAGAGCTGCTTTTTTTGCTGAGCTTGACCGCCAAGTTCCAAAGAAAGATGGTACTGATGTTTTTGATTTTAGCAAAGTAAAAGAGGCTGACCTGAAAGAAATTTACGCTAAATTTTATGCATTTGATTACAATGTAAGAAAACTTTTACCGGATGTTTATACTGCTTTTAATGTGAATTTTAATGTCTGAAATACGCCTGAATAAAGCTTCATATATTCATAACCTCACTCAAATTTGTGCTAAAGCTGGTGGCAAAGAAAAAGTAATAGTTGTATTAAAAGACAATGCTTATGGCCATGGCGCAAGACTTATTGCAAATGAAGCTAAAAAATTTGGTATAGAAATTTGTGCTGTAAAAAGTGAGTTTGAGGCAGATGAAATTTCTGACATATTTGAAAATATTCTCATTCTCTCACATATCCCAACCGGAAATGAAAGCAGTAAATTTATCTATGCGATAAACGATATAGAGGCGCTTTTAAAGATAAAAGATAGCTCAAAAATCAACCTTGCAATTGATACTGGTATGCATAGAAATGGGCTTGATATTAGCGAGCTTGATTACGCCTTTGAAATTTTAACAAGAAGGAATTTAGAGCTTCTTGGAGCTTATACTCATTTTCGTGCAAGTGATGAGCTAAATGCTGATTATTTTGTGCAAAGAGAAAATTTTAGGGCTGCAAAAGAGAAAATTTTAGCTCTTTGCGATGAGTTTGGTATAGAAAAACCGATCTTTCACTCTCACAACTCAGCTGCTCTTGAAAGAGCAAGTGAAATCAATGATGATATGGTGCGTGTTGGTATCGCTCAGTATGGATACGCTCAGTTTGGTGATAGTTTGAACTTAAAGCCAGTACTTTCACTATGGGCAAGAAGAGTTAGCAGGCGTGTCTTAAAAAGTGGTCAAAGTGTTGGATATGGTGCTAAATTTAGCGCAAAAGAAGATATAAATGTAGCCACTTATGATCTTGGATATGGCGATGGATTACTAAGATACAATGGATGTGGCGAGCTAAGACTTGCCAATAACGAGCCAATACTGGGCAAAATTTCTATGGATAGCTTTAGTTGTAAAGATAGCGGCGAGTGGGTCTGTGTTTTTGAGGATGCAAATATTTGGGCGAAATTTTTTGATACTATAAGTTATGATATTTTAGTAAAGCTCTCGCCAAACATCACTAGAAAATTTATATAAAGGAAATATGTGAAAAAGATCGTTTTATTAGCCCTTGCTAGCCTTGCTTTTGGTGTGCAAGAGAGTGAGTTTAAGATTTATGAGCAGATACTAAATCAGCTTGACACTAAGCAGATCCCAACCTTTGTCGTCCAAACTGCAAAGCCAAATTTACCAAGTAGGGTCGATGAGATGATTACGCTAAAAGATGTAAGTAGCAGCGGGCTAAACATACATGGCGAGTTTGTTTTAAACGAGACCAAGACAAAGAGGATAAAAGGCTACAACAAAGCTCAAATCTTAGCTTTAAAAGATGAGTTTTATAAAAATGGAAAAGATGCGCTTTGCAACTCAGGTATGGCTAGAGCTGTGCTAAATCGTGGCATTACGCTAAGTGGTAGTTACGGCTTTGAGGGTAGGCATTTTTTTGATATAAATTTGGATAAAAGTAGTTGCGAGTAGCCCTTTTTTTACTATTTTTTTGTTCGCTTGCTTTGGCTCTTACACCAGATATAGCAGCGAAAAATCACGCAACTTACTACAAAAAAAAGCTCCCATTTATCTGCACGCCAACACTGACGCTTAATGATATCTTAAATGTTGGCGATACGCTCATCTACAGATACGCCGTCAAACACGCAAGAAAGCAAGAGATCAAAAGGCTTGAAGAAAAAGATCTTTTGGAATTTATCGAGACTATAAAAAAAGAGAATTTAAGAACCGCCTGCAAGGATAAAGAAATTTTAAATATGCTAAGCATCGGTGTTACATTGGATGAGCTTTTTTATTCAGAAAATGGTGAGCTGATCTTTGAGTACACTATAGAAGATCGTGACTGCAAGAAATTGCAGTGAAATTTGGGGTTAAATTTCGATTTTTTGGTTGTAAATTTGATATTTTTGCAAATTTTAAACTTTCATTTACTTGCAAAAATTGACTAATAAAATTTGATTTCGCCCGCTGATTGTCTCAAATTTTAGAGCCGCGATATGCTCACTCATAAATTACAAAATTTGCCATGGTCTTTTAACCGCATTCAGTGCATTAGTAAGTTTGCATGCCCCTTGAGCGTGTCAGTGGTAGAGGGATTATTAAAGGGGAAGAGAGTTCTTTTGCTTCGCGAGCTCGAAACTGCAAGCAGACTGTAATTTAGTCCTCTTCTTCCTAGCAATAGAATTTATATTTATATTGTGTAATTACAAGCTTGCAAAGTATAATTCAAGTTTTCTTTTTCTTGAACAAACAAATTTTTAAATTTTAAAATCTTATTCATTTGTCTTAGCAGACTATTAAATTTTAATTCTCATGGATACTCGCTACTAAATTTAGAGTCGTTATATACTCACCCATAAAATTTAAAATTTTTGTAAATTTATAAATTTAAAGCCAAAAAAGATGGTAAAAAGAAGAAATTTAGCCCAAATTTTACTAGAACTAAATTTTCTACATGCCTCTTTTTATCTCTTGCTCAAGCCTTTGAAGCTCAGCGATCCTATCGCTAGTGCTTGGATGCGTTCTAAAAAGTACGCCAAGCTTGTTAGTTAGCGAGCCAAATGGATTTACGATAAACATATGAGCACTTTGTTCGCTTGCATTTTGCATAATGTAAGAATTTGAGTAGCTCTCAAGCTTTCTTAAAGCACTTGCAAGCCACTCTGGGTGTCCTGTTAGATAGGCTGCGCCCTTGTCTGCCTTATACTCGCGCTCCCTTGAGATCGCCATTTGTATGATTGTGGCAGCTATTGGCATGAGTATAGCAAGTGCTAGCATAACGATGGCATTACCGCCACCTCTTCTTGAACCGCCACTCTGCCCAGCAATACCACCAACCTTAGCAAAATTTGCAAGCATAGCGATAGCGCCAGCTAGTATGGCAGCGATTGAGCCAGTTAGGATGTCGTAATGCCTTACGTGGCTTAGCTCGTGAGCTAGCACGCCCTCGATCTCGTTTTCATTTAAAATTTTTAAAAGCCCCTCGGTTACCGCGACAGCTGCGTGGCTTGGGTTACGGCCTGTTGCAAAGGCGTTTGGCACCTCTTCTGGGATGATGTAAATTTTTGGCATAGGCAAATTTGCCTTTTGTGTGAGGCGAGATACGATATCATAAAGCCCGTGAGCGTTACTCTCATCGACTGGGATGGCGTTATATCTTTTTAGTACTATAGTATCACTAAAAAAATATGAAAAGATATTTGTGCCAGCCGCTATCAAAAAGGCGATCATCATGCCATGCTCACCTCCAATATATCCGCCAACAGCGATAAAAATCAGCATTAAAGTAACCATTAAAAAAGCGGTTTTGAAAATTTCCATTTTTGTCCTTATTCTTTTATAGCATTTGGCAAGATCGCTGCGTCTATGTTAAATTTTGCAAGCTGTGCTAGCTCGCTTTCATCTTTTATCAAAACAGCTATAAGTGCGTCAAATAAATAACTCTCAGCTATCTTTGCTAGATCTTTTGCAATATCAATATCTGCAATAATAAATTTTGCTCCAGCAGCGTTTGCGATGATAGCTTCGTTTATGTCATTTGCGATGATGCTAAAGTTTGCTCCAGTTTCTAGCGCTTTTTTTATGAAATTTCTATCAAATTTAAAGAGATTTTGCCTGCCGTTTGAAATTTCATCTTCGCTTTTGCAAAGAAATAGCGGCTCAAATTTGATCAGTTCATCGCCTAAAATTTTCATCTCTCACCCTTTATGCACTCTTTGCAGATGTATTTTCCGTCCCTTAGCACCATTTGATCGATGTCGCTAAAGACACCGCATTTGCTGCACTCTTCGAAGTTACTGGTGCTTATCTTGTCGCTTTTTTTTCTATTTTTAAAAAATATGATATAAATCGCAACCAAAATCGCCACAAAAAGCAAGTATTTCAATGTTTCTCCCCTTGATTTTTGAGATTAAAAAATATGTAGTTTCTGTTTTTTTCATTATAAATTTGCGCGTTGATGCCTGAAATTTCATCCATGACGTTTGAGCCTTTGTAGATGAGAAATTTAGTGCTCTCATCATAAAATCCCTCGCAAATTTTTATAAGCTCTTTTGTCTTACTAAGTGCCCTTGAGGTGATGAGATCAGCTGTAAATTTATCTGCAAGCTCGATCTTTTGGCTATGAACTTCTAAATTTTGCAAGCCAAGCTCGATCTTAGCGTAGCTTAGAAATGATGACTTTTTGGCTATCGGCTCAAAAAGGTGCCACTTAGTGCGTGGCATCGCAAGTGCTAAAAATATCGCTGGAAAGCCAGCTCCACTACCAACATCGATCGCCGTTTTGGCACTTAGGTCAAAAATCTCAAGCGGTTTTATGCTATCAAGCACCTGCTCGCTTATATCTTTATAGTTGCTTAAGCTATGAACTCGGTTAAATTTAGCAAAAATTTGAGCGTAAGCCTTTACTTTTTCGTTAAATTCAGCTGGCAAACAGAGTTCATTTTTCATCACAAGATGTGCCCCATTTGCTCTTTTTTGACCTTTAAGTAGTCTTCGTTAAATTTATTTGGTTTTATAACGATAGGCACGCGTTTTACGATCTTTACCGAGCTTAGCCCGTGAAGTTTTAATGGGTTATTTGTGAGTAAATTTACCTCTTTTATGCCGTAGTGATTTAGGATAAAATCAACCACTTCGTATGTCCTCTCATCAGCCTTAAAACCTAGCTGGTGATTAGCCTCAATGGTATCAAAGCCCTTGTCTTGGAGGTTGTAAGCGTTTATCTTGTTTAAAAGCCCGATATTTCTGCCCTCTTGGCGCAGGTAGATGACCATGCCGCCATTTTCTTCGATATATTTTAGGCTCGCTTCGAGTTGGTCGCGGCAGTCGCACTTTAGGCTCCCGATCGCATCGCCAGTTAGGCACTCAGAGTGAATTCTAAGATTTACAACTTCGCTTAAAGGCTCTTTATAGATCGCAAGGTGCTCTTTTTCCCCTTCTTTGAAAGCTTGAACCTTAAAAGTGCCAAATCTCGAGGGTAGATTTGCCGCGTTTGAAATTTCTATTTTCATTTTAAATTTACTCCAACTGTGCTAAACTAGCTAAAAATCACGCATTTTAACAAAGAAAAGGCAAAAATATGTTTAAACGTTTTAGAAGATTAAGAATAAATCCAGCCCTAAGAGATATGGTAAGAGAGACTAGCCTTAGCGTAAATGACTTCATCTATCCACTCTTTGTGGTCGAAGGCAAAGGCATTAAAAATGAAATTTCTTCGATGCCAGGCGTTTATCAAATGAGTATCGATGAGATTTTAAAAGAGTGCGAAGAGATAGTAAATTTAGGCATAAAATCGATCATTCTATTTGGCATACCAAGCCTAAAAGATAGCGTTGGCAGCGACGCACTAAGTAACGACGGCATCATCGCAACCGCGCTTAGAGCCATAAAAGATAAATTCCCAAATTTATTTGTCATCACTGATCTTTGCTTTTGCGAGTACACAGACCACGGCCACTGCGGCATAATCGACCACGTACATAACACCATCGACAACGACGCCACACTTGAAATTTCAGCTAAACAAGCCTTGATACACGCTCAAAATGGCGCCGACATGATTGCACCAAGCGGCATGATGGATGGCATCATCGCAACGCTAAGAGAGACGCTTGATAGCAACGGCTTTGAGAATTTGCCAGTGATGGCTTACTCGACTAAATTTGCCTCAGCCTACTACGGACCATTTCGCGATGTGGCACAAAGCGCACCAAGCTTTGGCGATAGAAAGAGCTACCAAATGGACAGCGCAAACCGCCTTGAAGCTATAAATGAGAGCTTACAGGACGAGGCGCAAGGTGCTGATATCTTGATGGTAAAGCCAGCACTCGCCTATCTTGACGTCGTTAGAGAACTAAGAAATTTAACACTTCTGCCACTTTGCGTCTATAACGTAAGCGGCGAGTACGCACTGCTAAAAGCTGGCGCAAAAGCTGGTATCATCGACTATGAGCGCGTTATGATGGAGACATTGATCGGCTTTAAAAGAGCAGGGGCAAATTTGATCATTACCTATCACGCAAAAGAAGCGGCTAAAATTTTAAGGGGCTAAGATGAGGCACTTTTTGACGCTAAATGACTTTAGCAAAGATGAAATCGAGCAGATGATAAATTTAGCTCGCAAGATCAAAAAAGAGGCGAAAGCTAGAGAATTTAAGCCATATCTTAAAGATCAAAAGCTTGCGATGATATTTGAAAAAAGCTCGACTAGAACTAGAGTGAGCTTTGATGTGGGCATGCATGAGCTTGGCGGATATGCGCTATTTTTAAGCAAAAATGATATACAAATAGGCCGCGGCGAGCCGATCCGTGACACCGCTAGAGTGATAAGCAGAATGTGCGACATGGCTATGCTAAGGGTCGATAAGCACGAGACACTAGAGGAATTTGCTAAATTTTCAAGCGTACCAGTGATAAACGGACTAAGCGATAAATTTCATCCAGTGCAGCTCATGGCGGATTATCTAACGATGCTTGAATTTAGCGCAGGCGAGAAGGTCGCGTACGTAGGGGACGGCAACAACATGACTCACTCATGGCTCATGCTAGCCAGCAAGCTTGGCCTTGAGCTAAGGGTCTCCACACCAAAAGGCTACGAGGTAGACGCTGAAATTTTAAAGATGGCTAATGAAAACGCAAAAATTTCAGGTGCGAAAATTTTTATCACAAATGATATAAAAGAAGCGGTAAATGGTGCCGATGTAGTGACTACAGATACTTGGGTATCAATGGGGCAAGAGGCTGAGAAAGAAAAGAGACTAAAAGACTTTGCTGGATACTGTGTGGATGAAAATTTGATGAGCTTAGCTAAAAAAGACGCGATATTTTTGCACTGCTTGCCAGCTTATAGGGGCTACGAGGTGAGCGAGGCAGTTTTTGAGAAGCACGCAGATGAAATTTTTAGCGAAGCTGAAAACAGACTTCATGCCCAAAAAGGTGTAATGGTCTGGCTAAATGAGAGAAGAAGATGAGCAAAGAGAAAAGTATATATGATGAGATAGATGAGATCGGCAATAGTCTTGGGTTGAGTAGTCCTGAAAAGACGATCTTTGAGATAGTTTCAACCAAAAATCCAAATGAGCATATTTTAAATTTAAAAAGTGGCTCTTGGGACTCGAAAGAACCATGGTTTGGCATTGATGAAAATCAAAATTTACACACAGTAATCTCTGTAAAATCGCTTTCAGCTTTGATTGAGGCTTACAAAGAGTCTCAAAAAGAAAATTTTGATCTAAGGCTTGAAAAGACGATCTGGCAAAATATACCGGTTGATTTTAGTGATGTTTGGGTAGTTGCTATGGATGAGATAAAAAAGATCGCAAGCGATAAAAAAAGCAGACAATTTAATATTGATCTTGACAAACTAGTAAAAAATATCAAAAAAGAGCACCCAAATTTATTTGTAGACATAAAAGAGGTGATTCAAATGGCAAGGAGTAGAGCAGATGATTGATTTTAGTGCTTATGTGAAGTATTCAAGGCCAGGGCCAAGATATACTAGCTATCCGACAGCACCAGAGTTTAGTGATAAATTTAGCTATGAAGCTTATATAAAAGAGCTTGAAAATCGCGATAAAAAAAGACCGCTTTCGCTTTATTTACACTTGCCATTTTGCAGAAGTGCTTGTTATTTTTGCGGCTGTAACGTCATTTATACTAGCAAAGAAGACCGTAAAGAGAGATATATAAGATATATAGAAAAAGAGCTTGAAATTTTAGCTCGTCATCTGGACACCAGCACTGAGGTCTTGCAGATGCATTTTGGTGGCGGTACACCGACATTTTATAACGCCGTACAGCTTGATGAGATCATAAAACTAATCAAATCTAAATTTAAAAATTTCTCAAAAGAGGCTGAGATAAGCTGCGAGATAGATCCGAGATTTTTAACAAAAGAGCAGCTTGATGTACTTGTTTCTCATGGATTTAACCGCATCAGCTATGGCGTGCAAGATTTTGATGAAAAGGTGCAAAAAGAAATTCACAGAATTCAGCCCTATGAGATTACTCAAAATGCTGTAAAAATGGCTAGAGAAAAGGGCATAAAGTCGATAAATATGGACCTGATCTATGGCCTACCGTATCAAAGCCTAGATAGCTTTAAAAAGACGCTTGAACTAGCCCTCACACTTGATCCAGATAGGCTTGCAGTCTTTAACTACGCTCATGTGCCATGGATAAAAAAATCAATGCGTAAGTTTGATGAAACGACATTGCCAGATCCTGAAGTAAAGCTTGAGATTTTGAAATTTACAGCCGAATTTTTAACTAAAAATGGCTATAAAATGATCGGAATGGATCACTTTGCAAAGCCAAATGATGAGCTTTTTGGCGCTTTGGCAAATGGTACTTTGCATAGAAATTTCCAGGGCTATACGACAAAAGGTGGCGCCGACTTGATTGGTATTGGAGTGACCAGCATAGGCGAATGCAAAAGACACTATGCACAAAATTATAAAGATATGGATGAGTATGAAAAAGCAATTGATAGCGGAAAGCTGCCATATGCAAAGGGAATTTATCTGAGTGATGAAGATCTACTTAGAAAGAGGGTGATTATGAACCTAATGAGTAATTTTGGACTTAATATCAAGACAGTTGAGGATGAATTTAATATAAATTTCTTTGAACACTTTAAGGAGGAGCTTGCGGAGCTAAAAAATTTAAGTGAATTTGTTGATATTGCACCTACAAAAATTAGCGTAAATGAAACAGGGACACTAATAATACGCAATATTGCAATGTGTTTTGATGAATATCTAAAGAAAATTCCCGAGAATTTAAGGCGTTTTTCTAAAACTATATAAAAATTATTTTTTTGTCATAAGATATTTAAAATACGTTTAATATTTCTTGGTGTATAATTCGTGTCAAAATTTAAGTATAGACTTAATGATAAAAAAAGGTAAAAGGATCTTAGTTATGAAAAAGATGTTAGCAATTAGTGCTTTGGCAGCAACTGTACTGTCAGCTCAAGATGTTCCTTATAGGATTTTTCTAGCTTCATTTGCACAAGATGATAATCAGGCTAGAATCGACAGTGCTATTAATAAAGTTAATAGTAAAATTTCTGATAGTAGGCTGACCACAGGTATCTATGAGGTTGGTGGACGAAAATTTTTATATATTGACACAACTCCAGTCTCTGAGGATGAAGCTAATAGTCTATTAGTTAAAGTTCAAAACGAATCAGGCTATAAGGATGCTTTAATGAGAGCAAAAGCACCTGTAGCTGATACTCAAATAACAAAAAAATCCAATATAGAACAAGCTATATCAACTGAAGTGAAACCAGTAGCACAACAAGTTGATGATGGAATTTTGACTTTAGATCAAGTTATAAAGACTATTTTAAATGAAAACCCAAGTTTAAAAGCTACAGAATTTAACTATCTACAAGTTGGTAAAGATCTAAAAATAGCAAAAAATGCCTATTATCCAACACTTGATGCTGCTGCTAGAGTGGGATATGAGAAAAAACGCCTTGATGATGGAGTTTCTACAAGAAGAGGAGATGGAAGAATTTCTGGCACATCTCTAACCTTGGTTGAGAATTTATACAATGGTGGTGCTGATAAAAATAGAATAAATTCTCAAAGCGCAAGGCTTGATTCAGCTGCTTATTCAGTAGCACAAGCTGCAGATAGACTTACATTAAATGCTGCAAATGCTTACTTGCAAGTTCTTCAAACTAAGAGAATTTTAGACATTGAAGAAGAAAACGTAAAGAGTCACGAGGAAATTTATAGTCAAATTAAAGATAGGGCAAGATCAGGTTATGGTGTAGCTTCTGAAGAGAGACAAGCTGGATCACGCTATACTCTAGCTCAATCAAACTATACAGCTGCTAAAAATAACTATGAAGATGCACTTTCTACATTTGAGAAATTATATGGAAAAAAAGTTGCAGCTAAAAATTTAGTAATGCCTGAGTTTAGCCTTCCTTTGCCTAGCACAAAAGAAGCTGTTTATAACAAAGCAATTCTTTGCAATCCGTCACTTTTGGTTCAAAAATCAAATATTGCTATGGCAGAGTCAGTTGTAAAAGAGAAAAATGCGCCTTTCTTACCAAAATTAGATCTTGTTGTATCTGGTGCGTATGATCATTCAAATGTTTTATATGACAATTATGAAGAACAAACATTTGACGCACTTTTAAGACTAAACTATAACCTTTACAATAAAGGTAATGATAAACTAGATAAAGAAAAAAGCCAACTTGCCGTTCAACAAGAGCAACAAACTTTAGATAATCTTGTAAGAGAGCTTAAAGAATCTTTGGAATTTTCATGGCAAAATTATGTTCTTAATCAAGAAAAAATGGGATATCTAAATCAACACGTTGAATATGCTAAAGCTACACTTGATGCTTATCAGGATGAATTTAGAATCGGTCGTCGTGATCTTATAAACTTGCTTGATGCCGAAAATGAATACAACTCTGCATTAAAAGAGATCGCTACAACTGAGACAGCACTATCTTATGCAAGATACAGACTGTTAGATAATATGGGAATGATCTCAGATAGCTTTGAACCAGGTTTTGCAAAGAGATACATTCAAGGTGCTTGCAGCATTCAAAACGATTTAAGATAAAAATGTAAAAAGTAATGACCATGAGGGTCAAGACAAATTTTTGGACGCTTATTGTAAGCGTCCTTTTTTTATTATTAGCGAGTGCTATTGGAGATTTTATAAAATCAACAACTATAGCAAAGGTAGCTAAAATTTATGGAGAAGATGCAAGAAGAAGGGCTTCTGCTCTAAATTCTTTAATGACTTCATTGCAAGATGCAACTGAACAAGAGAAATTAATAAAAGTAAATGACTTTTTTAACTCTTTTAGATGGGTTGATGATATGCAACTTTGGCACAAAAAGGATTATTGGGCTACTAGAATGGAATTTATAGGAAAAGGTGCTGGTGACTGTGAAGACTATGTTATTGCAAAATATTTTACACTAAAGCAGCTAGGAATTCCAACTCAAAAATTATATTTCACATATGTTAAAGCCTTAAGATACAATCAAGCTCATATGGTTTTAGCATACTACGATACACCAAAATCTATTCCATTAATTTTAGATAACATAAATGGTAAAATAAAAATCGCAACTCAAAGAACAGACCTTGTTCCAGTTTATAGTTTTAATGGTGATTCGCTATACTTGGCAAAACAAGAAGGTCTTGGTCAAGCAATACCAGGTGGAAATAAAAAACAAAATCCTAAGTGGATGGAACTAATAGATAGGATAGGAAAAGAGGATTTATGACGCTATTTAAACAAATTATGATCGCCGTGATAACTTTTGGTATCATGATTTTTATGGCTGTTGGCTACTTAAATTTTAAGAGCCTAAATGGATATATTAATGACCAGCTTGGTGAAAATGCAAGACACACAGCAAATTCGCTTGGACTTGCTTTAAAGCCTATTATCGATCCAGATGACATGTCCTTGGCTCAAACAATGATAAATTCTATGTTTGACAGCGGCAGATACAAGCTTATCAAGCTTGAAGATGTTGATGGCAAGGTTCTTATTGAAAATTCTCAACAAACTGTTGTTAAAGATATTCCTGAATGGTTTTACAAAATAGCCAAGTTCGAAGCGCCAATAGCAGATAGCGAGATTATGACTGGCTGGGCAAAATTTGGCACGCTTTATGTTCAAGGTAGCACCGCACTTGCCTACAATGAGCTTTATACTAACTCAAAAAATATTTTTAATTTTCTTCTTCTAATGATAATTGTCACTCTCGTGGTGGCATATTTCGCTCTAAAAGCTATTTTTAGGCCGCTTATGAAGGTTCAAGATCAGGCTGAGGCCATACTTGATAATAAATTTATTATTCAGAAAAGAATTCCATTTACAGCTGATCTTAAAAAAATGGTTCTAGCTATGAACTCTATGGTTAGCAAGGTAAAAGACATTTTTGAGAGAGAGGCAGCCACACTTAGTAAGTATCAAGAACTTTTATATAAAGATACAATGAGTGGTGCTAATAATAGAAGATTTTTTCAAACTAAATTTAGTGAGTATCTAGCTAGTGAAGAATATTCAAGTGGCGTTGCTCTACTTGTTAGTTTTAAAGATCTAATAAATTTAAAAAGTACGCTTGGTTTTGAAAAATGGCAAAGCGTTGTAATGAAAATAGCTCAAATTTTACAAGAAAAATCAATTCATAATGATAAAAATGCGGTTGTTGCAAGGCTCAACGATAATGATTTTATTGTGCTTTCATATGGTAGAAATTCATCAAATTTCTTGGCTCTATGTGATGAAATTATGAACGAGTTTAAAAAGCTTTATGCAAATTTTGCGCTAAATGATAGCGAGTATCCAGTAAATGCTGCGATAGTTGAGTATTCACCAAATACTGATATCAAGACACTTCTTACTTCAGCTGACGTTACATTGGCTAGCTCAAGACTTGCTGGTAGCTTTACATATAAGGTATTTAATGAAAATCAAAATACTTTAGTGATTGGTAAAGAGAAGTATAAAGAGCTTATTTTTGACTCAATAAAAGAGGATGAATTTAAATTCGCAGCTCAAAAAGTGATTGATCTTAATTCAAATTTTGAGCAGTATGAGCTTTATTTGAGGCTTGTTGATAAAGATGGCGTATGGCGTATGGCCTCATACTTCATGCCGATGGTAAATGAGCTAAATTTAGGTGCAATGCTTGATCTTCATATCTTAAATAGAGTAGCCAGAATTTTACCGGAGAATATCTTACCAAGTGGCAATTTAGCCATAAATTTGGGAAAAGAGATATTAAATTCAGATGAAAATTTTTCAAAACTTGAAGCTACACTTAAAAAGATAAGTCAAATTTCAAAATATAAAAACTATATAGAAATTCCAAATAAAGACGATATTAGCATAGAAAGTATAGTTAAGCTTACTAAAAAATTAAAAGAACTTGGCTTTGGATTTGGTTTTGACCACTTCGAGCTTAATGCAAAAGGTATTGAGAAGCTAAAAGAATTTAACCCTGATTATGTAAAAATTCAGTCAAATGTCTTAATCGACTTCTTAAGTGATAAGTCAGGAGTAAACACAAAACAATCACTTGATGTTGTTTTAAGCTCAAAAGACATTATTTTGATCGCAATCGGTGTTGAAGGCGAAGAGCAGAAGAAAAAGTTAATCGATCTTGGCATTAAAAATATGCAAGGAATTTATATAGATGAAATCAAGAACATTGGATGATAGATGCATAGTGATAAGATAAAAGATGAACTGCTTCAATGTTTGGTTATTTTTACCAAGCTTCATAATAATCCATACAGTGCCGATGCTTTAACTATTGGCTTGCCAGTAAAAGATGGTGATGAGATTGAGCTTTTTTCACTTAAAAGCTCAAGGTCTTTATTTTCTCGTGCTGCTTCTCGTGCCGGCTTTGCTTCTACCCTTGTAAGAAAAGATCTTGAACAAATCTCTCCTTTAGTTTTACCCTGCATTTTAATGCTTAGAGGCAAAAAAGCTTGCATCTTGCAATCTTTTAGTAAAGATAAAAAGACAGCAAATATCATAACTCCAGAACTTTCAACTGGTACTAGCACGATAGAAATAAGTAAATTAAAAGAAGAATATTTAGGCTATGCATACTATCTAAAGCGCGAGTTTGTTCCAGAGGATACTAGCTCAACAAAGCTAATTGATGCTGGCAATGACCACTGGTTTTGGGGAACTCTAAAACGTTCAAAAAAGATTTATTTTGATGTTGTTCTTGCAAGTTTTATTATAAATTTATTTGTTCTTGCTAGTCCGCTTTTTACGATGAATGTATATGACCGTGTCGTGCCAAATAATGCGGTTGAGACACTTTGGGTCTTGGCACTTGGTGTAAGTGTAGTTTATGGCATAGATCTTTTTTTGAAATTTGTAAGATCATATTTTCTTGAGATCGCTGGTAAAAAGAGCGACATCATAATGAGCTCTATTTTATTTGAGCGTGTTATGGATATGAAATTTAGCAATAAACCAAAATCTGTTGGTTCTTTTGCTAGTAATCTAAAAGAGTTTGATACGGTTAGAAATTTCTTCTCGTCAGCCTCATTGGCAGCCATTGTCGATCTTCCATTTGCGATCATTTTCTTGATAGTTACTTATTTTATAGGAAGTTATATCGTACTAGTGCCGATTGTTATCATGATAGCTATTTTATGTTATACATTTTTTATAAAAGATCCACTTCAAAATGCTATTAAAAGTACATTTGAGGCTTCGGCTATAAAAAATGGAATTTTAATAGAGAGCCTTAGTAGTCTTGAGACCATCAAAACTCTTGGCGCTAGCGGACATATACAGTGGAACTGGGAAGAGGCAACCGGTGAGATAGCAAATAGAAGCATTAAATCAAAAATTATTACAACTTCAATAACGACTGTTACATCTTTTTTAGTGCAATTAAATACTATTGCCATCATCGTTCTTGGCGTCTATATGATACAAGATACACATCTTACAATGGGTGGTCTTATCGCTGCGGTTATGCTTAGCTCTCGCGCTATCGCTCCTATGGGACAGGTAGCTTCACTAGCTGCAAATTTTGAGCAGACAAAAACAGCATATCAAAGTCTTAGTAAGATTATGCAAATGCCTGTTGAAAGGCCAGAAGGTAAAAAATTTGTTAGAAGAAATTCTTTTGATGGAAAGATTGAGTTTAAGAATGTAAGCTTTACATATCCAGATACCACAAAAGGTTCGCTTGATAGGATAAATTTTGTTATTCAGCCAGGTGAAAAAGTTGGCATTATAGGCAAAAATGGCTCTGGAAAAACTACTTTACAAAAGCTCATTTTGGGACTTTACTCACCAACTGAAGGCTCAGTGCTAATAGATGGTATTGATATTAATCAAATTGATCCAGCCGATCTTAGGCGAAACATCGGCTACGTTCCGCAAGATGTTGTGCTTTTTAAAGGAACGGTTAGAGAAAATATTGTTCAAAAAGCACCATATGTTGATGATATTCAGATTATAAAAGCAGCTAAAGTAAGCGGAGTTGATGAATATGTAAATGCTCATCCACTTGGATTTGACATGCCAGTCTTTGAAAGAGGCGATGGCATAAGTGGTGGGCAGCGTCAAAGCATAGCTGTGGCTAGGGCATTTTTGCTAGATAGTCCTATTATTTTGCTTGATGAGCCAACAAATTCTCTTGATAATACAGTTGAAAATAAGTTAAAAATAAATTTAAAGACAAATACAGCAAATAAAACGATGCTGCTTGTCACGCATAGGACGTCGATGCTAGATCTTGTTGATAGACTTATAGTTATGGACAATGGCAAAATTTTATTGGACGGACCAAGAGATGAAGTTTTAGCAAGACTTAGTGGGAAGTGATCATGCAAGAAGATATCAAGAATAAACAAAATGAAAATCCAAAAACTGAAAAAAGATTAATTTCTGAAAATAACATAAAAGAACAAGAGGAAGCTAGTAATAAAATTTTAAATAGTGTAGATGACATAAAGTCTAATCTTCAAACAAAAAATTATGATGCTTATGATTTGAAATTTATGTCAAGTCTTTCTGAGGCTGTTTTGGCTAAAGCCCCATCTACATCTAAAAAGATACTCTATACGGTTGCTATAACTATGTTTTGGCTTCTTGTTTGGGCTTCCTGGGCACAAATAGATGAGATTACAAGAGGTAGTGGTAAGATCATCCCGTCTGGAAAAAACCAAGCGATACAAAATCTTGAAGGCGGTATAGTCGATCAAATTTTTGTAAAAGAGGGTGATGAAGTTAAGAAAGATCAAATTCTAATAAGGCTAGATAATAAAAATTTTACGAGTAGTTATGGCGAGTCAAAACTAAGACTTGATGAACTTCAAGCAAAATTTATGAGACTTGATGCTGAGGCAAATGATAAGGAATTTGACTACGATGAAGCTAGAGATGCGAACAATAGCAAAGCCATAAGATATGAGTTAAGTTTGCATAGTTCAAATATTGATCACTTAAATGAACAGATAGGAATTTTAACAGAGCAAATTCATCAACGCCAGAGTGAGTTGGTCGAACTAAAAAATAAAATTTCTCAAACTCAGAATAGCTATAACCTTGTTCTAAAAGAAAAGGCCATTATGGAGCCAATCTTTAAAAAAGGCCTTGTTAGTGAGGTTGAATACATCCAGCTTCAAAGACGTGTAAATGATCTAAGAGGTGAGCTTGATGCTGCTGTTCTTGCTGTGCCAAGAGTTGAATCAACTATAAAAGAAGCGAAAAACAAGATCGAAGAAGCAAAACTCGCATTTAAAAACAATGCAAAAAAAGAGCTAAATGAGGTTTCGGCAGAGATCGCAAGGATAAATGAATCACAGATCAGCCTAAGTGATAGAGTAGAAAGAACATATGTAAGATCTCCAGTAAATGGTATCGTTAGTAAAATGATGGTTCATACCGTATCAGGAGTTATCAAGCCTGGTGAAAATATTGCCGAGATCGTTCCTCTTGAGGATAAACTGGTTGCCGAAGTAAAAGTAAAACCAGCCGATGTTGCGTTTTTGAGGCCTGGGCTTGATACGATGGTTAAATTTACGGCTTATGATTTTAGTATTTACGGTGGTTTAAAAGGCAAAGTAACGCAGATTAGTGCCGATACGGAGACTAATGAAAAAACTGGCGAGAGCTATTATTTGGTCAGGATAGAAACTGAGAAAAATTATCTTGGTAGCGAAGAAAAGCCACTTAGGATAAAAGTTGGTATGATAGTCTCAGCTGATATCATTACCGGCAAAAAGACAATACTTGATTATTTATTAAAGCCTATTTTAAAGGCGAAACAAAATGCCTTAACGGAGAGGTAATGGGCAAGGTCGCTTTTTATGATAAGAAATTTGGTGAATATGAGATCGAAAAATTTCAGAATTTACAAAATTTCTATCTCATAAAAGATGATTATTGCTGCGATATAGTTAATGATGAAATTGAACGATTTAAATTTAGTGATTGTGAAATAGATTTTCTACAATTAGTAGATGTTGCTAGCAGACATAAAAAACTATTTGAAAATATAAAAATTCAAGATGATATAGTAAGAAGTATTAAAATTTTAATAAAAGGCTATGACCAGAGTTTGGATAAATTTGACTTTGATCCTGGAATTTTAAATTTAAATACTCCTTATAAATATGCTATATCACAAGATTTTTTTGAAATGACTATTTTTTTAGAAGAAAAATCCTCAGTGGTTACTAAATTTTTCTCATCAATAGATTACAAGA
>NZ_POZU01000085.1:0-19792 GCF_002914005.1 Campylobacter concisus
CGAATATGTTACAAATACTGATAAAGATATCTCAATAGGATCAAAATGGCTACCAATAATAATAGTTTTACCTTTGCTATTACAAGAAGATTTAACATCTTTTAGTGCACTCATCTCACTTTTTGTTTTAGTTGTAAATGCTATTGTTAATTACTATGTTAAAAGCTCTATTGCAAGTAGAAAAATATTAGATTATGAGAGAAATCTTCATAGAGAGATGGAAAAGTCGATGCATGAGCGGACCAATGAACTTATGCTCGCAAATTTAAGGCTTCAAGATATGTCCGAGAAAGACTATCTAACAGATCTTGGTAATAGAAATTTTATAGTAAATGAGCTTGAGAGAATGTGTAAAAGCATTTCTGAAGATGAGGAAATCGCAGTTTATTATATAAATTTAAGCCGTTTTAAAAGTATAAATACATCTTATGGGCATGAAATAGGCGATAGAATTTTAAAACTAGTTGCAAAAAGGATACTTGAAGTTTGCAATAGACAAGAGGCCATAGCAAGGATTAGTGCGGATGAATTTATCGTACTAGCAAAAATGGAGATAAATAGTCATACAAAACGCTTAAATCTTGGTATTGCCTTAAAAGATGCTATTGAAAAGCCAATTCAAATAGATAGATATCACTTTGGGCTTAAGTGTATAATAGGCATAGACGTAGCAACAAAAAATAGCACGGCAAATCCAAGAAATATTATAAAAAATGCAGATATGGCAATGTATTACGCCAAGAAAAATCCAGCTTTAAATCCTATGGTTTATAGCGATAAAATTAGCAATGAAATGCACCTAAGCTCAAGCATCGAGATCGCGCTAAAAAAAGCTAATTTGCAAGAAGACCTTCATGTATATTTTCAACCAATATTTGATCTAAAAATCGAAAAAATGATCTGCGCAGAGGTTTTTTTATATTGGAAATCAGAAAAATTTGGCTTGATGGAAGCAAGTAAATTTATGAAAGAGGTCAATATAAATAGTGATATCTTAAACGATATTTGCTCGCTTTTAGTTTCAAAGACTATAGAGTATGTAGATAGATGGCAAAAAGAAAAACTCTTGATACCAAAAATAAGTATAAATGTTGCGCAGATTCAAAGTAAATCAGAAAAATTTGTTTTAGATTTTGTTTCTAGCTTACGCTCGCACCATATAAATCTAGAGCTTTTTGAAATAGAATTTGGCGAAGAAATATGGACAAATAATTCTAAAACGCTTGATAAAATTTTTTCTATTCTTAAAGAAAATAATATAGATGTTTGTATAGATAATTTTGGCTCTGGATATACTTCATTTATTTATATTAGAAAGTACGGTGTTAAGCGTATAAAAATAGCAAGTGAATTTGTTGCTCAAGCATCAAATAGCAAAATAGATGCACAAATCGTATCTGCAATTATTGATTTAGCAAAGGCAATGAAGATAAAAGTTGGTGCAAAAGGCATAGAAAAAGAAGAAGACATTCGTTTCTTAAAAGAGCTTGATTGTAATGAAGTGCAAGGACTTTTCTTATCTCGTCCTATGAGTGCAAAAGAATTTGAAGACCTTGTAAGACAAGATCCTCAAATGATAGCTAAGGTTTAAATTTCAGCCTTTATCTCTTCGTTTGATTTTACGACCATGCCTGAGCCATGGATTACGCTTGGAACACAACTGGTGCAGATATCAACTTCTTCACCATTTTTATGAGCGTGGATAAAAACCGCATTTGTATCATCATTGCTTTTTAGTCCGCAAACATTGCAAACCACTAGATCTTTTTCTCTCATTTTTTCTCCTTTGAAATTTTTGCTTATTTTAGCTCCTAAATTTTATACATAAAATGATTTAAGTCAAGCTTGCCTCGTGGCATTTAATAATTTTTTGTTATAATCCTTTAAAATTTTAAAAGGCCTAAAATGAATGAAAGAACGATTATTTTAGAGATGTTAAAGATGCAGCAAAGCCTAAATGATGAGACAAATGGGCTTGGGTGGGAAAATGGTTATACTAATAAAAATAAATTAATCAGCTGGAAGCGCTGCATATATATGGAGTGCGCTGAACTGATTGATAGCTTTGCATGGAAACACTGGAAGAGCATCGATGCAAAGACTGATGAACAAAATTTACGCATAGAAGTTGTCGATATTTGGCACTTTATTATGAGTCTAGCTTTGCAAATTTATAAATCAAAACAGCTTGGGGATATAGAAACTTTAGCTGATGATATTTGCCAATCAAGTGGTTTTAGTGAGTTTTGCAAAGAGCCACTAAAGATCGAAGATGAGAGTATTTATGAGATAATGAATGACGTTGAAATGCTTATACATGAGTGTAGCGGGTTTGACTACGATATATTTGATATTTTAAAAATTTACTTCTCTATGTCTTTAAAATGTGGCGTAAATTTATACTCACTTTATGAGTGCTACATCGCTAAAAACGTGCTAAATCGCTTCCGCCAAAATAATGGCTATAAAGAAGGCAGCTATAAGAAAAATTGGAACGGACGCGAAGATAATGAAGTGATGAGTGAAATTTTGTCAAATGGTGTTAGCAAGATCGATGAAATTTACGCAGCACTTGAGCATGAATATAAAAAGGTGAAATGATAAACCTTCTTCGCCTTGGCTTTAAAGATTTTTTTACAGCCAAATTTATAGCGCTATCCATCTTGCCACTTTGCCTTAGCATTTTTAGTCTTGCATGGCTTACGATCTGGGGTGGCGGTGAGATATTTGATCTTTTAAGTGATAGTGCTAAAAACGAAAATTTTGCCTTTTTAGAGCCAAACTCGACGCTCTCTTTTATAGCTATTAAAATTTTAAGCTTTAGTGCCACAAAATGGATCATAAGCATACTTTTTTACGTTTTAAGCACCTTTTTAACGATAATTATCAGCATAATAATCGCCCTAATTGTAGCCGGCTTTTTAACTCCAGTTGTGGCCAAAGAGATAAACAAAAGGCACTACAACTACGTGCTTAAAAGCGAGGCTAGTACGGCTAGAGTGCTAAAGGTGATGATGGTTGAGATCATGAAATTTCTTGGAATCTTGCTCGTTTGCTTACCGCTCTTGTTTGTGCCGGTTTTAAATTTCTTCATCATAAACGTGCCATTTTTTTACATCTACTATAAACTTTTACTAATAGACGTTGGCTCAAATACACTTGATAGCGAGAAATTTGAGCTAGCTCTTCTTGAGGGTGGTGGGATAAAATTTGTAGCTTTTACATTTTTGTTTTATCTAATATCGCTTGTGCCGCTTGTTGGGCTATTTTTTCAGCTTTATTTTGTGATAGTCTTGTCGCACCTCTTTTATCAAAGAGAAGCACTGATAAAAATTTAGAGCCAAAAGGCCCTAATTTACGCGTAGTAAGATAGTTTATTGCTCTCATCAAGCAAAGTATCAAATAGCCTTTTTGTCGCACTTAGTAGATTTTTGTTCGCATTATTTTGAGCTAGAAGCTCGTCAAACATTTTTAGCATATTGTCATTTATGAAATTCTTGTGATTTAGATCTTTTGGCTCAGGCAGCATTTGTTTGATCTTGTTAGAAAGCTCACTTATGCTTTGGCTGCTGCCAGCGATCTTGTCGCCCTCTTTGACATTTTTCATAAATTCATCAACTTGTGGACGAATTTGCTTCATCGCCTCTTCGATCTCTTTCATATCTTGCTCGTCTATGCCGTTTCCTTTATATAAAAACTCATAGCCGTATTCGTGGGTTAGAGTTAGACTTCTTTGGCTAGAAGTGCCATTTTTCTGGCTTGAAAACTCCAAACTTTTGTTATCATACATCGAAAAGCTTATCTCATCGCCTGAGCTAGTTTTCATCGAAAAGCTCATGTTGTTGTAGCTTCCTTGAGAGTAAAAATTTGTTTGCATTTTTAAATCCTTTTGGAGCTAAATCGGCAAATTTTTAAATTCATAAAGCAAAATTTTGTAAAATATGCCAAAAAGGACGGCGATGTGTTGTTTTGGGACTAGGGTTTTTTTACTGATGCTTATCACTGTTTTAAGCTTCGTTTTTGCTAAGCTTTGGCCTGTTTTGCCAGTCGTTGGCTACTACTTGATACTTGCAAATTTACTCTCAATTTTAATGTTTTCACTATTTTTTAAAGGGCTTTTGCCAAGCTTCGTAAAGGTAAATGCGATCCACTATTTTTCGCTAATTGGTGGCTTTTTAGGAGCATTTTTAATGATGCTTGTTTTTAAAAAAGTTGCAAAAGATAAATTTACTATAATAGAGTTCATTATTTTTACGCTTTGGGTGCTGATAATCGCCGTAGTCATCTTTAAATTTCAAGCCATTCTTGACATTTTTAGGGGAATTTAGATGGATGAGAGGATAGTAAAATTTTTAAAAAAGATGCATCTTGCAAGTGTCTGCGCTATTGATGATGAGGGTCAGCCTTACGCTTTTAGCGCATTTTACGCCTTTGATGAGCTAAATTTTTGCCTTTTGCTGGCTAGCTCTGATGAGAGCTCACATATCAAATTTTTAAAAAACTCAAAGCTCGTTGCTGGCACCATCGCTCTTGATACGAAGATTGTTGGCAAGATAGAGGGTGTGCAGTTTCAAGGGGTGATGAGAGAGGCTAGCGCAAGTGAGCGAGAAATTTACTTTAAAAGATTTTTTTACGCAAAGGCAATGGATCCAAAAATTTGGTGTATAAATCTTGAAAAACTAAAATTTACAAGCAATGTTCTTGGTTTTGGCAAGAAAGTAAAATGGGAAAAAGGTGGCAAAATTTAGACGTTAAGCTTATATAAGCTACAATCATTAAAAAATTAGAAAAAATAAGGAGAATTTATGAAATTTAGCGGAAAAAACGTGCTAATAACAGGTGCAAGCAGAGGTATCGGTGCACAGATCGCAAAGACGCTTGCAAATATGGGCTTAAAAGTGTGGATAAACTACCGCTCAAAGCCTGAGATAGCAGACGCTTTGCAGGCTGAGATCGAGCAAAATGGCGGCAAGGCTGCTGTAATAAAATTTGACGCAACAGACGAAGATGAGTTTATAAAAGGTATAAATTTGATAGTCGATAGCGACGGTGAGCTAAGCTACCTCGTAAATAACGCTGGCATCACAAATGACAAACTAGCTCTTCGCATGAAAACTAGTGAATTTACAGATGTGATAAATGCAAATTTAACTTCAGCTTTCATCGGATGTAGAGAGGCTTTAAAAGTAATGAGCAAAAAACGCTTTGGAGCGGTCGTAAACGTCGCTTCTATCGTTGGTGAGATGGGAAATGCTGGTCAGGTAAACTATTCAGCAAGCAAAGGCGGACTGATTGCTATGAGTAAGAGTTTTGCAAAAGAGGGCGCAAGTAGGAATATCCGCTTTAACAGCGTAACTCCAGGCTTTATCGAGACTGATATGACACATGGGCTAAGTGATGAGGTGAAGAAAACTTATAGCGATAACATTCCGCTAAAACGTTTTGGCAGTGCTAGTGAAGTAGCTGAGGCTGTTGCATTTTTACTAAGCGATCACGCAAGCTACGTAACTGGAGAGACGCTAAAAATAAATGGCGGACTTTATATGTAGGTAAATTTCAGACAAGTTTTGAAATTTAAAATAAATAAAAGCGTAAATATTATAAGATAACAGACATTTTTTATAAGGAGACCTTAAAATGGCAGTATTTGAAGACGTAAGAGACGTAGTTGTAGAGCAACTAAGCGTAGATCCACAAGCAGTAAAATTAGAGTCTAAAATCATCGAAGATTTAGGTGCTGATTCACTTGACGTTGTAGAGCTAGTTATGGCTTTAGAAGAAAAATTTGAAGTAGAAATTCCTGATAGTGAAGCAGAGAAATTAATAAGCATTCAAGACGTTGTAAATTATATAGAAAAACTAGGTAAATAATTAAAATTTACACAGTTTGATTTAAGGAGATGTATTGAAACGAGTCGTTGTAACTGGTATAGGCATGATAAACGCACTTGGCCTTGACAAAGAGAGTTCTTTTAAGGCTATTTGCGAGGGTAAAACAGGTGTGAAAGAGATCACAAGCTTTGATGTAAGTGACTTTCCTGTTAAAATTGCTGCCGAGATAACTGATTTTGATCCGAATAGCATTTTAGACGGCAAAGAGGTGAAAAAAGTAGATCGTTTCATACAGCTTGGCATAAAAGCATCTAATGAAGCTATGGCTGATGCGAATTTTAAAGAGTTTGATGCTCATAAATTTGGCGTTAGCTCGGCAGCTGGCATAGGTGGTTTGCCAAATATTGAAAAAAATTCAATTACATACTTTGAAAAAGGTGTAAAGAGAATCTCACCATTTTTTATTCCATCGGCACTTGTAAATATGTTAGGTGGCATAGTTTCTATAAATCACGGACTTAAGGGTCCAAATTTGTCTAGCGTAACAGCATGTGCAGCAAGTACTCATGCAATATCTCAAGCAGCAAAATGCATTATGATTGGCCAAGCTACAAATATGCTAGTTATTGGAGCTGAGTCTACGATTTGTGGTGTTGGAATAGGCGGTTTTGCTGCCATGAAAGCACTATCAACTAGAAATGATGAGCCAAGCAAGGCTTCAAGGCCATTTGACGCAAATCGTGATGGTTTTGTAATGGGCGAAGGTGCTGGCGCATTAGTACTTGAAGAGTATGAGTCAGCTGTTGCAAGAGGAGCTAAAATTTATGCTGAAGTGGTTGGATTTGGTGAGAGTGGAGATGCACACCATATCACATCACCAACACTTGAAGGCCCATTAAGTGCGATGAAACAAGCACTTGATATGGCAAAAGGTGTAAAGATAGATTATGTAAATGCGCACGGTACTTCAACACCTGTAAATGATAAGAATGAGACTGCGGCACTAAAAGCAGTTTTTGGTGATAAGTGCCCACCAGTTAGCTCAACAAAAGGTCAAACCGGACACTGTCTAGGTGGTGCTGGTGCGATCGAGGCTGTTATATCTATAATGGCAATGAGAGATGGTATTATCCCTCCAACAATAAACTACGAAACTCCTGATCCAGAGTGCGATCTAGACTACGTTCCAAATAAAGCTAGAAAAGCTGATATAAAAGCTGTTATGAGCAACTCATTTGGCTTTGGTGGCACAAATGGCGTCGTGATATTTAAAAAGTTGGATTAAGATGTCAAATTATTTAGATTTTGAAAAAAGCATAAAGCAAATTGATGAAGATATAGCAAATGCTAAGATCAGAGGCGATGAACATGCTGTTGAAATTTTAAATAAGAATTTATCTAAAGAGATATCAAAAATATATAAAAATTTAAACGAATATCAACGTTTGCAACTTGCTCGTCATCCAGATAGACCATATTCTATTGATTATATTAATGCGTTTTTGATTGATGGATATGAGATTCATGGAGATAGAGCATTTAGAGATGATCCAGCGATAGTCTGCTACATCGGCTATATCGGAGGCAAAAAGACTGTCGTTATAGGCGAGCAAAAAGGCCGTGGCACTAAAAACAAATTAAGAAGAAATTTTGGTATGCCTCATCCTGAGGGTTATCGCAAGGCTCTTAGAGTTGCAAAAATGGCTGAGAAATTTAATCTACCTATCTTGTTTTTGATAGACACTCCAGGCGCATATCCAGGTGTTGGAGCTGAAGAGCGAGGACAAAGCGAAGCTATAGCTAGAAATTTATTTGAGTTTGCAAATTTAAAAACTCCAATAATTGCTGTTGTTATCGGCGAAGGTGGAAGTGGTGGCGCATTAGCTATTGGTGTGGCTGATAGACTTGCTATGATGAAAAATTCTGTGTTTTCAGTTATTTCACCAGAAGGCTGTGCAGCGATACTTTGGAATGATCCAGCTAAACAGGAACAAGCTACAAAATCTATGAAAATAACAGCTGATGATTTAAAAAGTCTATCACTGATTGATGCTGTTATAGATGAGCCGATAAATGGAGCCCATAGAGATAAAGATGGTGCTGCAAAAACACTTGCAAATTATTTTATCTCAGAGCTAGCTGAGCTTGAAAAGCTTGATATAAATGATCTTGTAGCAAAAAGAATAGAAAAAATTCTCTCTATCGGAGCATTTGAAGAATAAATTTATAGTCACAACAATTTTATAAGAATACTTATCAAATTTGTTTGTGGCATCATTTACTAAAATACTAAAACAATTTAAAAATCAATATAAATTTAATCGCTTTAATAGCCATAATTTTTATACTAGCTTTTATATCTTTAAGATTTAAACACTAAAATTGTTAACATCAAATCCACATAAAGAATATTAATGAATAAATTCCAAGAAAAATATATCACTCTTTCAAAAGAATATTATAAAAATAATGGCAATGCTTCTAGCATTGAGGCACTCTATCAGTTTAAAGAAGAGTTGGAAAATTGTGATGACATTTGCGCAAAGTATGTTTTAGTCGATGTTTATCAGCTTTTATCTATGAGAAAGAGTGCTTACGACTTACTTTTAAAAATACATGACAAAAGTGATAAAAAGCAGCTAAAGGCACTTGGCTATCTAGTGCAATTCATTGACGAAAATGATAAATGGGCGTTGCCTCGCCCAAAAAGTAGAGGTCAAATTTTGGCTCAAAAAGATAAAGCTATCACGTTACCAAAATTTATCTACCATCCCAATCCTTTAAAAACTGGCGCATTTAAAGATGATATGAACATAGTGTGTGAGTGTTGTGGCAAAGATACTGAAGTTTATTATAACGGTAGCATTTATTGCGAGCAGGATATTTCGTATCTTTGTCCTACTTGTATTTCTAGTGGTAAGGCTGCTAAGAAATTTGACGCAACATTTGTGCAAGATGCTGACAAACTAACTACAAGTGATGCTAAAAGGGATGACGAACTTTTTAGAAGAACCCCGGGCTACGAGAGCTGGCAGGGCGAGCATTGGATAGTTTGTTGTGATGATTATTGCGAATTTTTAGGTGACATTGGTACAAGAGAGCTTGAAGAAATGGGTATAGCAGACGAGGTCTTTGAGGACTACACAAAAAGAGCCGAATACGACGATAAAATGCTACGCGAACATCTTGTTAAAGCTGGCGATATTGCTGGATATTTGTTTCGTTGTTTGCATTGTAAGAAGTATCATATATACGTTGATGCTTGTTAAAGAGGAAAATATGGATATTGTAAAAATTTCTAAAGGTTGTAAAGAACGTGGGCTGGATGAACTTTTTAAACTCTTATCGCCACTAGCAAGAAATGCCATAAGGATAGATGTGCAAGCTAAAAATGACGATGATATCGCCATTGGAGCGTCTAAATTTGGCGGCTCGCCAGATCTGCCAGATGGTTTATCGTGGCCTTCAAATGAAAATGGCGCTTTAAGTTTTGTGGCACAGATAAATTTTGCTGAAGCTAGCAAATTTGACATTGACTCACTACTGCCAAAAAGCGGAATGCTCTATCTCTTTTATGATAGAAATTTGCGTGTTTGGGGCTATGATCCTGCCGATAAAAACGGCTTTGCAGTGATCTTTTCTGATGTAAATCATGGGCCACTTTCTCGTAGGAGAGCGGAGAGCTTAGAGGGAGAAAATTCTACATTTAACGCACGCTTGCTTAGCTTTGAAAATGAGATAAATTTGCCAAATTTACAAAGCTCGATTGTGCCATTTAGTAAAATTAGTGAAGCTGAGTGGGAGGCCTATCATGAGGTTATTGAACCAAGCTGGCAGGCTAAAGAAAATAAGCTCCTTGGACACTCTGATAATGTTCAAGATGGTATGGAGCTAGAGTGTGAGCTGGTTGCAAATGGACTTAGTTGTGGTGATGGTAGCACTTATCACCACCCAAGAATAGCGGAATTTGAGAAAAATGTTGCCCAGTGGCAACTACTTTTACAGATAGATAGTGATGATGAGGGCGATATGGACTGGGACGGAGAGGGCAGAATTTATTTGTGGATAAAGAGGGATGATCTGGTAGCACGCGATTTTAGCAAGGCATGGCTAGTTTTGCAGACGAGCTAAGGCTGCCAAATTTATAAAAGATAAAAATTAAAATTTATAGAGAAATTTTATACTAGGGTTACACAATAAATTTTTATTAGCATTCTTGGTGCGATTGTCAAAATTCCACCGCCATTTCTACTACTATCTACTTAAATATATAAAATAATCAAAGATGGTAATGCCCAAATTTAGGCAAAATTTAGTAAAATCCTTAAAAATTTTAAAGGCAAAATATGTTTAATGGCTTGATCCGTGAGATCGCACAGGTTGTTAGTTATTCACAAAATATTTTAAGGCTAAAGGCAAATTTTCGTCCAAATTTGGGCGATAGCATTGCTGTAAATGGTGCTTGCTTGAGTGTGATAAAACTGCATGAAGATGGCTTTAGCGTGGAGTTAAGTGCAGAGAGTATGGCAAATATCGCGGTTGAAAATTTAAAAGAAAGAGTGCATATTGAGCCAGCGATGAAGCTAGGAGACAGAGTAGATGGGCATTTGATGCAAGGACATATCGATTTTATTGGTAAAATTTCAAATATCAGAAAGAATGAGAATGGGGTTGATTTTTACATCGACTTGCCGCGCGATGCTATGAGCTTGATGTCAAATAAAGGTTCGGTGGGTGTTGAGGGCGTGAGTCTAACCATAAATGAAATTTTGCCAAATGGTATAAGGCTTACGATCATACCAATCACTTTTAGAGATAGTCTTTTTGGCACTTTTAAGGTCGGCAGGCGCGTAAATATCGAAAGCGATCTTTTGGCTCGATACGTGGCTAGGCAGCTTTTTTGCAAGCAAGATAGTGGCCTTAGCTGGGACGATGTTGAGCGAATTTCTAGCCTTTATTAGGTGGATAAAATGCGTGAAAATTTAGAGATCGTCTTTGATAAAAATGGCGTATTAGCTGGCTTTACAAATAGATTTGGCGGTGTGAGTGAGGGTGCTTATGAGAGCTTAAATTTAGCAGATCATGTTGGCGATGATACGCTAAAGGTCGCACAAAATCGTGAAATTTTAGCAACGGCTCTTGGCATTATGCCTGTTAATTTAAAATTTATGAACCAAATCCACTCAAATAAAGTGGAAATTTTGCAAGATTTTAACGATACCCTATCTCCGTGTGATGGTGTGATAACATCATTAAAAGACGTAGCACTTTGCGTCTTAGTCGCTGACTGTGCGCCTGTTTTGATAATAGATGAACATCTTGGCGTAGTCGCAGCTGTGCATGCGGGACGCGCAGGTGTTACTAGTAAAATTTGCACAAATGCGGTAGGACTGATGACGAGTGAGTTTGGTTGTCGCGCTAGTAATTTACGCGTATTTATAGGCGCAAATATCAAAGTGCAAAACTACGAAGTAGGCAAGCTAGATCTTGGTGAATTTAACCGATATAAAAAAGATGGAAAATTTGATATAAACGCAGCTTTATTAGACGAATTTGCTAAGCTTGGAGTAAAGCAAATATCGCTAGATCCTCGTTGTACTTTTGAGAGAGATGAATTATTCTCATACCGCAAACAAAGTAGGACTGGGCGTTTTTGCGGATTTGTGATGAATAGAGCCACATCGATAAATACTAAAAAATAAAAGCAAATTTTTAGCTTTATTAAAATTTGCCCGCTAAATTGTATTGAATGTTTTGATATTTAATTTGATCTAAAAAATGGCTAAATATAATAATTTTTAGCTACAATTTGACATCGAATCTCAAAAATAACAATAAGAAAAATCATGAAAATAGGTAAAATTTTGACCGCTGTTATGTTAACAGGAGCCTTTTATATGGTGCAAGCACACATGTTTTGGGTAGATGGAGCTAATAATGAAAAGCTAGGAAAATTTATCGCAAACATGGGTTATAGCGACGATTTTCCAAAGCTAGAGCCTATTATGGCCGAACGCGTCCATCTTTTTGCGTCAATTACTGTAATAAGTAAAGATGGTAGCAAAAAGAAGCTTACACAAAGTGGCGAGAACTACCGCTATGAGGGCGAAATATTAGACAAAGGCACATATATCTTACTAGCACAGCAAAATCCTATGTATTCGCTTAAAAAACGTAGTGATGGCAAGTGGCTAATAGACAAAACAAAGCTTGATCTAAAGGATCTAAGCGATATACAGATTTGCCGGCTGATGACGATAACATCTAAAAGAGTCTTAAATTTAGGTGAAATAGATGGCTTCGTAACTAAACCTGTTGGAGTTAAAATCGAGATCGTACCGCTACAAAACCCAGCAGAATTTAGAGTAGATAAGCCTTTTAAATTGCAGGTTTTTGCTGATGGAAAGCCGCTAAAGCGAGCTAAACTAACTGGTACTTTTGCTGGATTTTTAGACCATAAGCACGCATTTTATGGTGTGACTGATGAGCAAGGCATCACTGAAGTATTAGCTCTAAGACCAGGATTTTGGGTATTTGAAGTTATTTATGAAAGACCTTATCCAGATGCTGCGAAGTGTGATAAAGAGACGTTAAAAACGACGCTTAGCTTTGAGATAAAAGAATAAAAGTTTGATATAAATTTGAGTTCGAATTTATTATAAATTTTTTATAATCGCTTTGTAATTTTGAAAGTAGAGAAAGAATGCCTTACGAAAACTTTAAATCAAAAAATCCTCTTGTGCTAAAAATTACTACAAACGCAAGAAAATTTGGCGTAGAAACACTACAAAACGAGGAGTTTGTAAGCATTCTTTTAAATGTTAAGAAGCTTGAAATTTCATCCGAACAAAGGCAAGCAATGGCAGAAATTTTTGCTAAGTTAATAAAAATCGAAGAAGACTCACAATTAAGTAAATAAACTTTAGTTTAAATTCATATTATTTTAAGTATAATCCCCCTTTATTTCACACACGACAATCCTAAATTTGGTTGTGCGAAAGCATTAATGGTCGTGGAGGATAAAACTAAATTCAAGGCAAAATGCCTAAAACAAGGAGAAACTCATGGTAACTATGAGAGATTTATTAGAGTGTGGCGTACATTTTGGTCACCAAACACGCCGCTGGAATCCAAAGATGAAAAAATTTATCTTTGGCGAGAGAAAAGGTATCTATATTATAGATCTACAAAAGACTATCCGCTACTTCCGCTACACTTACAACATCGTTCGTGACGCAGCTGCTGAAGGCAAGTCAGTGCTATTTGTTGGTACTAAAAAACAAGCTATCGACGCTATAAAAGAGTACGCTGAAAAATGTGGAATGCCTTATGTAAATCACCGCTGGCTAGGTGGTATGATGACAAATTTTGGTACTATCCGCCAGTCTATCCGCAAACTAGAAGTTATCGAGGCTATGGAAGAAGATGGTTCGATAAATTTACTAACTAAAAAAGAGGCTTTGATGCTTCGCCGCAAAAAAGAGAAGCTTATCGCAACTCTTGGTGGTATCCGCAATATGAAAAGCCTACCTGATATGATATTTGTTGTTGATACTGTTAAAGAAAAGATCGCTGTTCAAGAAGCAAATCGTTTAAAAATTCCAGTTGTAGCACCTATTGATACAAACTGTGATCCTGACGTTGTCGACTATCCGATCCCAGGAAATGACGATGCTATCCGCTCTGTTCAGCTTTTCTGCCAAGAGATGGCTGAAGCGATCAATGAAGGAAAATCACTTCTTGAGCAAGATGGTGGCGAGCAAGCTGCTGGCGAAGAAGTAAGCCAAGATGAGAAAGATGCAGTTGTAGCTGAGGCTATGAGTGAAGAAGACTTTGGCGAGGACGAAGAGTAATGGAAATAACTGCACAAATGGTAAAAGAGCTCCGCGAATCAACCGGAGCTGGTATGATGGACTGCAAAAAGGCACTTGGCGAAGCAAATGGCGACATGGAAAAAGCTGTTGACATCCTTCGTGAAAAAGGCCTAGGCCAAGCTGCTAAAAAGGCTGACCGCCTTGCAAGCGAGGGCTTAGTAAGCGTTGAAGTTTGCTCAAAATGCAAAAAAGCAACTATTAGCGAGATCAACTCTGAAACTGACTTCGTTGCTAGAAACCCACAGTTTCAAGCACTTGCAAAAGATGCAACAGCTCACATCCAATCAAGTGGCATAAAAACAGTTGAGGAGCTAAATGCGAGCACTTTAAATGGTGTTAAATTTGAAGATTACTTCAAAACTCAGATCGCAACCATCGGTGAAAACCTTGTAGTTCGTCGCTTTGAGACTATTAGCGCTGATAATAAGGGTGTAGTAAATGGCTATGTTCACTCAAATGGTCGCGTTGGTGTACTTATCGGTGCAGCTTGCGAAAGTGCTGAAGTTGCAAACAAAGCAGCTGAATTTATAAGAAATTTATGTATGCATGCAGCTGCTATGAAGCCAAGCGTTATAAGCTACAAAGATCTTGATAAAGATTTTGTTGAGAAAGAATTTATCGCACTTCGCGCTGAGCTTGAAAAAGAAAATGAAGAGCTAAAACGCCTAGGCAAGCCACTTCATCACATCCCTGAGTATGCTAGCCGCTGCCAGATAGGCGAAGCTGAGCTTGCAAAAGCTACTAAAGCGATCGAAGAAGAGCTAAAAGCTGAGGGCAAACCTGAGAAAATTTGGGACAAGATCATCCCTGGCAAGATCGAGAGATTTTACGCTGATAACACAGTGCTTGATCAACGCCTTACACTTTTAGGTCAGTTTTATGTAATGGACGATAAAAAGACTATAGAGCAAGTTATCGAAGAGAAGAGCAAAGAGCTTGGCGGCAAGATCGAGATCGTAAAATACGTTCGTTTCGAACTTGGCGAAGGCTTAGAGAAAAAAGTAGATGACTTTGCTGCAGAAGTTGCTGCTCAAATAGGCTAATGGAAATTTTAAGAGCGTCTAATCTGGGCTTTGCGTATGATTATACGCTCTTTAATAATATAAATTTAACTCTCAATCAAAAACAAAGCATTGCGATAACCGGCGTTAGCGGTTGTGGAAAATCAACACTTTTACATATACTTTCAACGCTTTTGAAACCAAATTTTGGTGAGGTCATCTATCAAGATAAATCTATCTATGAGCTTTCTCAAAACGAGCTTTTGGCCATTAGAAGGCTTCATTTTGGCATTATTTTCCAGTCGCATTATCTTTTTAAAGGATTTAGTGCTTATGAAAATATTGAGCTTGCAAGCATCTTATCTGGCGAAAAAATAGAAGAAAAAGAGCTTGAGTTGCTTAAAATTTCAAATGTAATAAATCAAAAAGTTGGTGAGCTAAGCGGTGGTCAGCAGCAACGTGTTAGTATCGCTAGAGTGCTTACCAAAAAGCCAAAGATCATCTTTGCAGACGAGCCAACGGGCAACCTTGATAAGCAAACAGCAAATGAAGTGATGCAAGTTTTGTTTGACTATGTAAATGAAAATAAAGCTGCCCTTGTGCTAGTTACTCATGACAACGATCTAGCCGCAAAATGCGATAGCTCATACAAGCTTGTGAACAAAGAGCTTGTGCAAATTTCTTAAATTTTAAAAACTAAAATTTACTATTTTATCTTTTAGTATATTTGTAAATTTAATCAATTTATAGTATAAATTTTTATTAAAAAGCTTTATGCAAGAAGTAGAAACAAGCAAACTTAAATCGCTTGTCTAATGAATAGAAAATTTAGACTTATCCAGTCATACCACCAGCTGTTTTTTTGAGCATCTTTATCAACTTTTTATTTTAAAAATTTCTCTTCCTCTTTTGTAGGTTTATATTCATCTTTGAAGAATTTTTCTTATCGTTGATCTTTTGCTCTAGTATATTCTTCTCATAAAATTTATATGTTGGCTTCAGTACTCAAGATAATTTCTAAAGCTAGCGCTATGTCCTGCTTCATAGTGGCAACTTACAAATTTTAGTTTTTTGTCACTGCCAAGAATTTTTTTATAGTGAGTATACATCTTTTGAGCTCGTGCTGATATTTTATTGCTACCTATCGTATTTGCATGGCAGCTAGTGTAACCATTTTTAAATACGAAATACTCGCAGTTTTTGAGATTCTTATGCCAATCAATCACATCATGATCACCAAAGAAATGTTCCCAGTCCTCTAAAATACCATTTTGCCTTCGTTAGAGTATATTTTGCGATCTTGTCATACGGTATGTGATGTTTTACCTTTACCACTATGAATATCATCATTGTAAGCAATTACCATAGGATCCATCTCATGGCAAACTACACAGAATTTATCTTCACTTGTTTCTTTAAGTGCATAATGAACTGGTAAAACAACTATAAATCCAAAATTTTACTTATAAAGATTGTAAGTGATAATAATTTCTTTGAAATTTTTATGGTCCTTATCCATTGTGAAATTTCATACTCGTGGCACTCATCACAGTATAAAGTTGGATCATTTGTGAACTGAGTTGTGAGGATTTGCTTTTAGAGTATCCATAAATTTTAGTCCATCAGCTAAGAGCTTTTTACTCTTATGACAGGATAAGAAGCCATTATCACCGATCTCTTTAAATTTGCTAGGATTATCGCCTTGATTTTGATGGTAATTAATTGCAATCAAAGCTTAAATGTTCGTGATGAGGCTTTAGATTATGCCTAGCTCTTAGCTAGTCAGAAACTACTATTTTTGTAATATTTAGATCGCTCTTTGGTATGTCAGTACCAATCTATTAAGATAAATTAATATAAAAAGTGTGCCAGTGACTACCAATGCATTATTCTAAAAGAATTTATAAGCGAATAGTCGGACTTTATAATTAGAGAAATTTTTATACTTTATGATAATAGAGAAGAACCTTAAATCTCTTCTTTGATTTTTTTATAAAGCTCTAAAATCTCATCTTTTTTAATGATAAAGCTATTTTTATTTGCTATTAGATAAGCTGAGCTTTGTATGATATCACCAGCAATCTTTAGCCCATTTTGTTTCATGGTTGAACCAGTCTCGACTACATCAACTATTGCGTCGCTTAAGCCAACTAATGGTGCAAGTTCGATCGAGCCATAAAGCTTGATGATCTTTACAGCTACAGCTTGTTTTGTAAAATAATTTCTTGTTATATTTGGCATTTTTGTGGCTATTTTTAGCTCTGGCTGGTTTAGATCTAGTTCAGAGTCGTTTTTTATGCCAATGCAAACTTTGCACTGTCCGATTTTTAAATCCAGTAGTCTTACAACGTTTGGCTTATGCTCTTCAAGTACGTCAAGCCCCACTACACCGATATCAGCTGCACCTTCAGTGACGTAAGTTGGGATATCTTGGTTGCGAACCATTAAAAATCTAAAATTTCCTTCTTCAAGGATTAGTTTTCTATCTTCAAATAAAAAACTTAAGCCAAAAATTTTTCTAAAAATTTCTAGTGTTGCCTCGGCTATTCTTCCCTTTGGTAGTGCTACTGTTATCATATTATCATATCTTTCTTTTCAGTTATTAGCTTTTGCATGGCACGAAAAACTAGCATCTTGTCGCAAATAGCGTTTTTAAAAAATTTTGACAAAAAGTCGCCATCTCCACCAGTAAAATAGACCTTTTTGTCGCCAGCTAGTTTATCTAGTAGAGTTATTATTGGTTTAATAATGCCATAACTCACGGCATCGGCTGTTTTTTGTGGTAGGGCATCTATGTCAATTTGCGAATTTATAGTGATATCAAGTCGTGGCGAGATACTTTTGTAGGCATTTAGCATACTTGAAATGCCTGGTAAGATATATCCTCCAAGATGGATAGAGTTTGCCATAATGTCAACTGTTATCGCGCTTCCAGCATCAACGATTACGCCATTATTTATAGAGTAACATGCAGCTATTCTATCTACGCCTAGACCCTGATATATCGTATCAATAGTAAAAAATGGTTCTAAATTTACAAACATTTTATCATCTTTTAAAAGATTTAAAATTTCATCATTTACGGATATAAAATATACTTTTTTTTCTGGCTTATAGCTTTTAAACTCAGAAATTTTCATACGTGAGATTTTGCCATCTTCTAAAAATGTAGCGTTAGTATTGCCTATATTACACAAAATCATAACATCGCCAATTATTATCTTGTAGTTCTTTTAAGGCTTTAGAACAAATGCCAGAGCTATAAAATATAGTTTTTTTTCTTAGGTTTGTTTGGAATTTCATTTCTATTTTTTTAGAAATTTCTTCAAGCTCCAAAGCCTCTTTACGTAGCAATCTACTTTTTGCTGTTCTTAAAAAGACAAGATTATAAAAGCTCTTATTGTCCACTCCCCAAAAGATATCAAGCGTCTTTTTTGTACTAAATTCACTTGTATTAAGTGCTTTGATATCTTTTAAAAGGATTTTTCTGGCTTCAAAAAGCTCCCAAATTTTTTGGTTCATTGCCCTAAATTAACAAGCTCATTATCATAATAAAAGGCACCATTGCCCATAAAGCTTTTATCTTTTATCTCATCGCTAAATTCATAAATTTCAGCTCCACTGAGGTCTAAATTTGTTTTTATAACGTAGCCTGTTTTTTCGATTACGTAGAGCTTGTTATTTATAATAGTAGCTGCTGAGAAGATGGCAAATTTGAAATTAACTTTATTTTGCTCTTTTAGCATAAGATTTGTTCTTACGATCGTACCATCTTTTTTGAAGATATAAATTTCATCGTTATTAACTAGTACATCTTTGATCTCACCGTCATAATAAACTGTCTGGTTTGGGTTAATGACGATTAGTTTTTTCGCTGTTGCCGCTATTAGGTTATCACCCTCAACGCCTAAGAATATGATGTTATTAAAGAAATTTTCAGAGCTTACGACCACGTCACGTAAAATTCTACCAGTCTCTTTTTGTACTATGTAAATTTTGCCATCTAATGCTGGATAAACGATAAGCGAGCTCATAAAAAATGGTGCTACGATCCTTGAATCAACTGCTGCTATATTAGACGAGCTATATTCCATTATTGTTGTTGCGGTATTTATGTCTATTAGATAGATGTGGTTTGCCACGCTGATAGCTGCTAATAGGTTTTGGTCAAGAGAAGCAGCAACGATTGCTGTTGGAAATTTATTGCTATAAACGCTACGTCCGCTAGGATCTGTCACATTTAGATCGCCATTTATACTAGCTGAGATGATAAAGCCGTTGTTTTCATTTAAGAAATTAAAATTTTCAGGCAACTTAATGTTTGTATTTAGGCCGTTTTTGGTGATAATATTGCCGTTATCAAGAGTGGCACCATTTGCATTTGCTGATTTGATATAAGATGGCATATCTTTTGACAAAGAAATTTTGCCAGAGGTTTGAGCTGGCTCGAAATATTGTCTTTTTGTGCCACATCCGCTTAAAACTAAAGCCAAGGCAAAAGCCAAGAAAAGAGTAATTTTTTTCATTATTTTATTCCCTGATAGTGTTTTAAATTTTTAACTAAAGTTTGAAGTTGAGAGTCGAGTGAAATTTTATCAAACTCATCATCTGCTTCTTTGATTTTGTTTTGTTTTAAAAGCTCAAAACCTTTTAAAAGTGTGCTATATTCGCTTAAAATTTGAGTGTTTGCATTACCATTTTGTGAAAGAATGATATCTTTTACTATAGGATTTACTTTTAAATTTGCAAGCTCGCTAATGCCATTTGTCTCATTTTTATCAAGCTTTTGCTGAAGTGAAAAAAGTGCATATAAATTTGGTTCTTTTTCTTTTAAAATGCTTAAGGCGTTTGCATCGTTCGGATTTAAAATGAGCTTTGAGTAAGCCAAATTCGCATCTTCAATTCTATTATCATTTATTATTTTGTTCGAATAAAATCCAATAATTGCAATTACGGCAACAATAATAGCAATTATCATAAATTTTTTATACTTTCTAAAGAAACGCTCACCTTTGATCATGCTTTCTAAAAACTGTTCTTGAGCACCAATCTCTTGTTTTATCTGTGTTAGATCTTCTTTTATAG
>NZ_POZU01000086.1:0-13436 GCF_002914005.1 Campylobacter concisus
ATATAGTATTACGTATTTTTAATATAAATTTATTATATGATAAATAATCCCCTAATTTACGATAATTATACATTAGCCGAGTATTATTTTTATATAAATTTTTTATTATTATAGTATTGACAATGATTATCTAATTCCTTATAATTCTACAATTAATTTTTAAGTTTAGGGAGCAAATATGAAAAGAATTTCTCTATCTAGACTAACGGCTGCTTTATTGATTCTTACAAATTCAGCCGTAGCCGCAGAGGATATAGTGCTTGGTGAAGTTTCGGTTACCGCAAACAAAATCAGTGAGAATTTAAAGGACGTGCCTCAAAGTATCAGTGTAATTAGTGATGTTGATTTAGAGGAGCGAGGCGTAAAAAACGTAGAAGAGCTGGTAAAAACTATACCAAATATCAGCGGCGTAGGCGGAATGTATGAGGGTATCAGTACTAGAGGGCTAAATCCATCCATATACACTAGCTCAAACCCAGTCACTGTCTATGTAGGCGGTGTAGCACAGAGCAACAAAGATGCAGCCTACATTCCAGTAACCAACATTGACCATGTCGAAGTTTTACGAGGTCCTAGTAGTGCGATTTATGGTAAAGACTCTATCGGCGGTATCATTAATATCGTTCTAAAAGAGCCCGAAAATGAATGGAGAGGTAGTATCGGTACCGAATATGGATCGAACAAATACATGCTGGGCCTTTTTGAAACAAACGGTGCACTAATCGATGATAAGCTATTTTTGGGCTTAAATGGCTCACATCCAAAGAAGATGGCTGGATCATAAACGATCTAAACGGAGATAAAGCCAATGATAAGAAAAATTATAACTTTGGCTTAAATTTAAAGATTGTTCCAACTGATCGTCTTACCGTTAAAATTCGTGGCGACGTTTTTCACCGACAGGACGACTCACTTGACGAGCTTTTTATCCCAAAGAGTAGATTTTATGATATCTCAAAAAGCGAAGCTAAACATATAAATTTAGAAACTCCAGCTCGCGTAAAGCAGACTTCAACATCTGGTGCGATAGATCTAAAATATGAATTTGATAAATTTGATGTAACATCGGCTACGACTTTTCGTAGAGCTAAAAAAGATGGACTTTACGACGAGGACTTTGGTAGCAAGGCAACTTATCTACATCCCGACCACTACGGGCTAGTTACTTTTTTAAACTCTAAAAACGATACTTTATCGCAGGAGCTTAGATTTAGCAGCATAGATGAGCAAAGCTTTAAATGGGTCGGCGGATTATACTTTGAAAAGGAAAAGCAAGTTTTTGGCCCTATCGGAGATCAATATGGCTATCATGGTAACACGATAGTAGAGGACTGGCCGTCTGTAAATCGTGCGCAGACAATATCGACATTTGGTCAAGTTATCTATCCAGTTACCAGCAGATTTGACGTGACACTAGGCGGTAGGTTACAGCAGATCAAAAAGCACACCAAGGTTGATTATTTCTCTTATCCACTAGGACATACTCCTGGTACACCAGCGTTTTCAATGGATGAAAAAGAGACTTTTAGAACATTTTTGCCTAAATTTGCACTTGGATACGATCTTACTAACGAGCTAAATATCTACGCGATGTATTCAAAAGGTTACTTAGCAGGTGGCTTTAACTTTTATACAACTGGTGGTAGCAGAAAAGATAATAAATTTGACGCCCAAACAAGTGATGATTATGAGATCGGCTTAAAAGGCACATATGATAGTTTTAGATTTTCTACAGCGTTATTTTATATGGCTATTAAAGGTACTCATATATTCTATACCGACCCTAACAACTCTAACATATACTATATATCAAATGCCGATAAATCAACATCTATGGGCGTAGAATTTGAAGGCACTCTAAAAGCCAGCAAGGAGATTGATATAAATTTGGCCGCAAGCCTACTTAAAACTAAATATGGCAACTATATCAATAAAGACGGCTCAAATAATAAAGGCAATAGAATCGAGAAAAACCCAGAGTATAAAATTTCTCTTGGTGCTTCATATTATGCTCCGATGGGAATTTATGCCAGACTTGATGGAAACATGATAGGTAAGACATATTTTGATGAGCAAAATACGCTTGCTCAAAAGAGTTACTTTACAGCAGATGCAAAAGTTGGTTATCTAAAAGATAGCTTTGATGTATATCTTTATGTCAAAAATTTAACCGACAAAGAGTATTTTACGCATGCTAGAGCCAGAGCTAGCAACGCCCTTGTTACTTACGGCAAAGGCAGAACTTTTGGCATAGGCGTAAGATATAGTTTTTAAAATCTAATAAATTTTTATTAAAAGGATAAAAAATGAAAAAAAGTTTAGCTCTACTAGCTATTTTAGGTGCATTTAGCGTAGCAAGCGCGCATGATTTTTGGCTATTTGGACAAAACGGCGAAAAAGCTAGCGTAGATATAGGCTTTGGTCATGATTTCCCAAAATCAGAACCGATTGATGCTGAGCGCGTAAATAACTTTGAAGCGCCCGTGATCCTTGGTAAAGAGGGCAAAATCACGTTAAAACAAAGCGGAGAGAACTATCACTACGAGGGCGCGAAGCTAAAAGAGGGTACCTACGCGATTACCGGCGAATACAAGCCTACGTTTTGGACGGAAGATACCGATGGCAAATGGCACATGGGCGGCACTAAAGAGACGATAAAAAATGCTAAATTTTGTCGCCGTGCTACTATGAGCGCAAAAAGCGTCATAAACGTTGGAGCAGGAGATGACTTTATAACAAAATCAACTGGACAACGCCTAGAAATCGTACCTCTAGCAAATCCTGCAAAATTTAAAGTCGGCGAGCCGTTTAAAGTAAAGGTGTTGTTTGAAGGAAAACCTTTAAAAGTCGCTACCATTGACGGCACGTTTGATGGATTTTTGAAAGACAAAAGTGCGTTTCATGCAACAACTGATCTAAAAGGAGAAACCGAGGTTTTAGCACTTAGGCCTGGAAAATGGGTACTAAAAGTAGTACATAAATTCCCTTATGCAGACGCTAAAAAGTGTGACGAAGAGACGGCAATCGCCTCTTTTACGTTTGAAGTAAAATAAATTTCGATTTGGCCGCTTGAACGCTCGGGCGGTCAAATTTTAAGGATTTTAGATGAATCTTAGCGATGCAAAGATCGGAAATTTATACGAGATAAAGGGGCTAAAAGCAGACGGTAAATTGCTTTTAAAGCTACTTGATATGGGCTTTATAAACGGAGCCGTCGTCGAGGCGGTAAGACTCGCTCCGCTTCTTGATCCCATAGAGCTTAAAATTCAAGGCTGTCTTATTTCGCTTAGAAAAAGCGAGGCGGCGTTAGTGGAGGTCGAAGTTTGCAAATAAAAGTAGCTCTTGCAGGGCAGCCAAACTGCGGCAAATCCACCGTATTTAATATGATAAGCGGCATACGCCAGCATATCGCAAACTACCCGGGCGTTACCGTTGATAAAAAATCGGGATTTTTTAGCATCGCAGACGTGGACGTCGAGATGGTCGATCTGCCGGGTACTTATTCGTTTAGTTCGTATTCGCTTGAAGAAAAAGTTGCAAAAGAATTTATCGTAAACGAAAAGCCTGACGTTATTTTAAACATCATCGACGCTTCAAATTTAAAGCGAAATTTATACCTAACCTTTCAACTGCTTAAAATCGGTGTTCCCGTCGTCATCGTCTTAAATATGCTAGACGTAGCTAAAAGACGCGGCATAATCATAGACTCTGGCAAAATAGCTAAAATTTTAAAATGTCCCGTAATCTGCGCTAGCGCGTCAAAAGGCGAGGGCAAGGCTGAAATTTTAGACGTTTTAAGAAACGCTAAAAATCTAAAACAAAACTACGAAGAATTTAAGGTAAATTACGAAGAGTTGGAGCCTTTTGTTTTAGAGCTACAAAATAGCGTATCTTTAGATAAAGGCGTGAGTACGAGATGGCTTTGCGTAAAAGCCCTTGAAAACGACGCTACAGCCTTAAATTTGCTAAAAAACTCTAACGCCGAGATAGAAAATTTGACGGTGGAGCAAAGGGCTAAATTTAACGAAAAAACCAGCAAAAGTATTGAGGGATATTTGGCTGCACTTAGATACGAAAACGCTAGCATAGTCTTTAGCGAGTGTGTAAAAGAGACCAAGAAAAATCAAGCCACGCTAACAGACAAGATAGATAAAATAATCCTAAATCGCTGGCTTAGTTTTCCGATCCTTTTTGCCATTATTTTTGTGATTTACGAGAGTAGCATAGTTTTTGGTTATAAGCTCACGAACTACACTTGGCCTTTACTTGCCGCGATCAAAAATTTCGTCTCCGATATCGCGCCCGAGCCTAATATCGCTAAAGTGCCGCTCATAACTGACGCCGCCATATGGCTCGTAAATTCCGCCGTCGCGCTTTTAAACTACTTGCCGATATTTTTTATACTTTTTGCGATGATCGCGATTTTAGAGGATGTCGGATATATGCCAAGAATGGCGTTTATCCTAGATAAAATTTTTAAAAAATTCGGCCTACACGGGCAAAGCACCTTGCCGCTGGTGCTCGGCGGGGCATTTGTAGGAGGCTGTGCGGTGCCGGGCGTCATGTCTACTAAGGGTATCGCCGACGATAGAGCTAGGATGGCTACCATCCTCACCGTTCCTTTGATGAACTGCCTAGCTAAGGTGCCTTTTTATACGCTGCTTTTGGGCGCATTTTATACGACTACGACCGTGGTGGCGGACGGGAGCAAAAGCATAGATACTTCGCAAATGAGCGTGATGATGTTTTATATCTCGACCGTTACGATGCTATCGGCGCTTTTGATAGCTAAATTTTTAACTTCGACGATTTTAAAGACAAGAGAAACCGCGCCCTTCGTGATGGAGCTACCGCCTTATCACCTGCCGACGTTTAAGGGTGTCGTGATAAGAGCGTGCGAGCGTGTGTGGCTGTATATCAAAAAGGTTTGTACGATAGTCATCGCCGTAGCCGTGATACTCTTTGCGCTTTTACAGTTTCCGGGACTTTCAAGCGAAAAACAGGAACATTATGTAAGCGAGGAAGCCAAAGCTTTGGCAAATTTCGACATGGCCGCGAAAAAATCAAGCTACTATGCGAGCGTAGATAGCAGAGAAAAGGTCGCGCGGCTGCTAAATTTTTACGACGGATACAAAGCTAAAAAGATGGGCGGAGGCAAAGGCGTAGACGAAAAATATGAGGCCGAGAACCCAGAGTTTTACAAATTTATAATGCCAAAATCCGATCAAGATGCAAAAGCGATAAATTCAGCACTTAGAAAGCTATCGACGCAAAGAAAGACGATCCTAAGAGAGCAAAAAAACGACAAGATAGAAAGCTCGCTTCTTGGTATGGCTGGGCGCGCGCTTGAGCCCGTGTCTAAATTTGCAGGGTTTGACTGGAGGATAAACGTAGCGTTTTTAAGCTCGTTTGCCGCCAGGGAGTCTGCAGTGGCGACGCTTGGTAGTATATACGAAAGCGGTAAAGCCACCGAAGCAAGTAGCGGCGAAGAGATGAGGCCTGAAGAAGCAATGAGGCAAAGTAGCGGCTATACTCCGCTTCATGCGGCCTCAATCATCGTTTTCATGCTGCTTACGCCGCCTTGTATCGCTACGATGATCGTAGTAAAAATGCAGACGAACAGCTACGCGTGGATGGCGTTTGGGATATTTTTCCCTTTTACGCTGGCTCTTGTTGTAGCTTCGGCGTTTTTCACGCTGGCAAAGGCTTATGAGCTTAGTGGGCTGGCGGCGATGGGGACGTATTATTTTATACTTTTGTTTTTCGTGATCGTTTTAGGATTTATGCCGCAAAAACACCAAAACTGGAACGGCGGCGTCAAAAAGTAAATTTAACTTTATCAAAGGAGAAAAAATGAAGAAAATTTTATTTTCATCTGTTTTAGTGGCTCTTGTGAGCTTGCCTGCGTTTGCGCATACGGCACTTATGAGCTGCATAGATAACGGCGACGATACCGTTACTTGCGAGGCCGGATTTAGCGACGGCAGCAGCGCTAGCGGCGTAGAGTTTAAAGTGCTTCAAGATGGTAAAGTCGTTATCGAGGGCAAATTCGATAAAGACAGTATGTATACGTTTAAAAAACCGCAAGGTGAATACAAGGCTAGGATGTTCGCGGGCGAAGGCCACGAGGTCATCGTAGAGTCAAAAGATATTTCAAAATAAATTAGCAAACTCGCCGCGAAATGTTTAAATTTGACGCGGCGAAACGTCTTTAAAAGGAAAAATATGGCTTGGTACGAAGCGGCGATTTTAATCGTGATAGCGATTGGTGCGGGATATTTCGTGTATGCGAAAGAATTTAAACAAAAAGACTGCGGTTGCGGTAGCGGTAAAAACTGTCACTCTGGTGGAAAAAAGTATAAGTAATATTTTTTTAGGGATAATGCCTGATCTTAAACAATGCCTTTTTGGCTTTTTATTTAATCAAAAATTTATACTCTGATTAACACTGGCTGGGTAGGGCTTTAAAAGCCCTTAAATATTATTATTTAAAAAATCAGAGACAAAACCACTATCTTTTAATACATGCATAATGCTACGCAAAAGATAATTATTTACAAAATAGATAGTGTAAATTCTTCCACCATCAGTTATGGATCTAACCATTTTTTTATCTTTCAGTTTTGTCATAATGTTTGATTTTTCTTTTGATTTTCGTATACCAAATTTATCAAGTTCTTCGGCTTTCATACACATATCATCTTTTTTAACAATATACGTCAATATATCAAATTCTTGTTTTGTTATATGTTCTCTATCTAGTGCTATTTTGAGCATTGGTAGAAGTATAATTTTTTGTACATATTCTTTTTTTAAAAGGTGGTCTATTTTTTCAATCTCATTTTTTAATCCTATTAAAAAATATTCGCACCAAGCTAACAAATCTCTAGGCTCTAAAGTATCAGCGCACGACAACATATCGTAATACTGATCTCTATTTGCGTAAAAAACAGAAGATGGATTTATAAGTCTACCTTGCTTAACTTTAAATCCGAGCTTAATTAAAAAAGCATAATTTAAAAGTCTTCCCATTCTGCCATTTCCATTGTCAAACGGATGAATAAACTCAAACCTATGATGTGCAATAGCAACCATTAAAAGCTGGTACTGCTCCTTATGTTTTTCGTTGATAAATTCTATAAACTTATTAAAATAATCTGGCAATATAAAGTGCTTTGGTGGGATATGTCCTGATTTTTTTATACTTACGTCATGTCGCCTTAATTCTCCAGGATAGTTAGATCCTTCACCTTTTGGTGGCGGTGTTAAGCCTTTTGTAATAATTTTATGGATTTCTGAAATATAGGCACGATCAAATATGGTTTCTTCATCTGTGTTATCTTCTATAAAAGCTATGGCATTTTCTAAGCTTTTTATCTCATCATCACTTTCATCTGTAAAATTTTTATCTATAATCTTCTCAACATATTCAGATAATGTTGTATTATTTCCTTCGATTCTAGCTGATCCTAAAGTTTCTAAAATTTGAAAAATATTTTTAAGCTGAAAAAATATATATGGAGGTACATCACCACCAAGCCTTTTGGTCCTTAGCTTTTCCAAATCTAAAATAACATTAGTCAAATTACTTCCAAAAGATGGCTCTGGTATTATTATATTACTACTTACTTCTTCTTTCATTTTTTAATACTTCCTTTTTAGTATAATGAAAGTACGATTATAACGTATTCTTTTATAAAAAATATAATTGTATTACTTCTGGTTATACTTATATACTACTTCCAAATAAATATATAAATTTACAATCCATAAAATAAGTAAATTTAGTGGCTTAAAAGCCACTAAATTTTTAGAATCTATAAGCAAACTGAAGTTTTGCGCTGCTTTGATCTTTTTTGCCAAAAGATTGTGTTATGCCAAAATTTATGAGTGTTGCATAAGTTGGTATATATCTTATACCGACCTCAACTTCTGAGCTTGTGCCTTTTTAAGTTAGGCTTATTTCCTCGTCTTCTTGGATTACTGCTATTTTTGAGTAAAATTTAGCTCTACTTGATGTAACGCTGCTAAATTTTAATGTGCTTTGTCCGATATCTGCCTCATCGCTACTAACATAAGAGAGTGCGTAGTTTAGCCCACTATCAAGTATAAAGCTATCAAATTTTATCTTTTTGCCGACACCAAAGCTAGCATTGTAGTATGGCATTGAGATTTTATAATCTATGCCTTTTGCATCAACCTTAATCTGGCTCCTACCAGCTTTTGCCATGAGATCGATATAAAAATCACGTGGCAAATTTAGTCTTGAAAAAATACCAAGTCCATAGTTTCTAACTCTACCATCTATTTTAGCATCTTCATCGCTGTTATCAAATGTTGGTATAGCAAAAGCCCCCAAGCATAGACTCGCCATTTTTATTTTTACTTTGCTAGAATTTACACCACTTCTATCTGTTAAACCAATATAAACACCTGATTGTCTACTTTTTTTCAATAGAAGGGCCAGTTAGTTATATTAACTTCTTTATGCATTTCATTTACCCTAACTCCACTAGTAAAATTTATTCATTTTACTTATTTTGTTTCTAAAAAATTTTTATTAGAAATTTTAGCTTTAAGATCGATTTTTCAAAAACGAACTTTTACTAATTTTCATCTATAATCACTCCATGAAAAACGAAGCACAAAAATTTTATGCCGTCATTGATCTAAAGTCATTTTACGCCTCAGTTGAGTGCGTAGAGCGAGGACTTGATCCGTTTAAAGCCGATCTAGTCGTGGCTGACGATAGTCGTGGCAATGGAAGTGTTTGCCTAGCCGTTAGCCCGGCTCTTAGAGCCAAAGGTGTGAAAAATAGATGCAGACTTTTTGAGATACCAAAGGTTATAAAATTTATCATCGCACCGCCTAGAATGCAGTTTTACATCGACTATGCGGCTAAAATTTATGAGATATACCTAAAATATGTCTCAAAAGATGATATCTATGTCTATTCTATCGATGAGGCCTTTATTGATCTTACTTCTTATGTTAAATTTTATAATACCGATGCAAAATCCATAGCCAAAAAGATAATGGATGAAATTTTAAAAACTACTGGCGTGACGGCCACCTGTGGCATGGGCACAAATTTATACCTTGCAAAAATCGCCCTTGATATCCTAGCTAAGCACAGTGATGATGGGATTGCATTTTTAGACGAGCAGCTTTATAAAGAACGTCTTTGGACGCATCAACCGCTAGACGACTTTTGGCGTATCGGTAAGCAAACTAGGCTAAAGCTGGAAAAACATGGAATTTTTTGTATGAAAGATATAGCAAATGCTCCGCGAAGCTTGCTTGAGAATTTTTTTGGAGTTGATGCCTATATAACGATAGACCACGCAAATGGCATAGAGCCAACGACAATAGCTGACATAAAAGCATATAAACCAAGCACAAAATCCTACTTTAGCTCTGAAATTTTACCAAGAGACTACGAACGTTGTGAGGCGGTAGTCGTACTAAAAGAAATGGCTGATAGACTAGCACTTAGGATGATCAACAAAGAAGTAATGGCGAGTGGAATAACGATAAATATAAAATTTGCCGACAAACTCGAGCCACTACAACGTGCAAGCGTTCGGTTTAAGACACCAACAAATGTTTCAAGCATGCTGATGAGTTCAGCCGAAGAGTTGCTCTTAAATAAGATAAAAAATGTTGGGCTAATTAGGCAAATTAGCATCAGTGCAAACGACGTAGTAAAAGAGAACCTAGCCCACTCTACTCTTTTTGAGGATGATACTAAAGAAAAGGCAGTTTTAAAATCCCTAAATCTCATAAAAGAAAAATTTGGTAAAAACTCGGTTTTAAGAGCGATCGATCTACTACCAGAAGCCACTGGGCAAGATCGAAATAAAAAGATCGGAGGGCACAAAAGTGGCGAATAAAGATAGAGCGAAAATTTTTAGCTCGTTTAATCCTCTCTCAACCTTAGAGCGAGCCTTACGACAAAAAGAGCGAGAAAAATGCGAAAAACTAGATCTTGATGAAAGTAAAGTCGATGAAATTTTAAAAAAGATAAGCAAGCTAAGACCAGCTGATGAAGTATATGTGAGCTATCATGACGGCTATACCTATGCAAGTGCTAGCGGACTAATATCTGACGTAAATTTCAAAAATAAAACTCTTATGGTTGTAAAAACTAGGATCAAATTTGAAGATATAAATGACCTAAAAATAATTTAGCCCCCAAGCGAGGGCTAAATTTATATAAATTCTACAAAGATTGTAAAATTTTTGGTTTAGAAAAAGCAGTTATTGGTTTGATCTCGCCTTTATATTTTTCAAGATCCGCTAGTATCGTATGTCCGCAGTTGCTTTGAGCGATGCTAGATGTGCCTTTGTCGCGTGTTAGGACATTGATGCAGCCATGCTTACAAAGGCTCTTTTCGCCTAGCACTTCAGGATCATACCATGCGCCCTCGCAGATGGCGATGACGTGTTCTGGGATAATGTCAGTAACAAGCGCTCCTACTAAAATTTCACCCCTATCGTTAAAGACTCTCACTACATCACCAGTTGCGATGCCTTTTTTCTTAGCGTCGTTTGTGTTTATTAACATCGGCTCTCTAGCACAAACTTCAGCGTAGTTTCTAATTATTGAGTTATTTAGCTGAGAGTGCAAGCGGTATCTTGAGTGTGGGGTTGTGATGCTAAATGGATATTTTTTAGCTTTTTCACTACCAAGCCACTCAAACGGCTCTATCCAAGCAAAGTGTGGAGCAAAGTCTTTGTAGCCAAATTTAGCAATAGTTGGAGAGTAAATTTCTATCTTGCCTGATGGCGTGCCAAGGCGATTTTTGTGTGGATTTTCTCTAAATGCACTAAGTCTTGTGTAGTATTTTGTCTCTTCATTGTCTTTGTCAAATTTGACATAGCCCTCTTTCCAAAACTCATCAAAGCTTGGCATTTTAAGATCTAGTGCTTTGGCTTGTTCCACCGCATCTGCGTAAAATTCTTTCGCCCATCCAAGCTCATCTTTACCTTCGGTAAAGACCTCTTCTCTGCCCCAGCGTTTGCAAATTTGTGAGCAGATCCAATAGTCACTTCTGCTTTCTCCCATTGGCTCAACTACTGGTTTGTATGCCACGATGTATTCGCTTGATGGGACACTTTGGTTGATGTCGTTTCTCTCTACCTCAAGTGCCACTGGTAAGACGATGTCGCTTAGTTTAGCTGTGCTTGTCCAAAATGGCTCAGCTGTGATAACAGTATCAAATTTACGCCATGCTTTAACTGTATTGTTTACATCCTGGTGTCTTGTAAACATCGAACCAGAAGCCATATAAGCTACTCTCATATGTGGAAGTTTGATCCTAGAGCCATCATAATCTATCTCTTTGCCAGGATTTTGCAAGGCTTCGATTGATCTTGAAGATGGGATGGTTACGTTTTTAAATTTCTTCCACGGAGCACCATCTACATTTTCATATTTCTCACTTATCCTAGTACTGATACCTTTTAGGGCAGGTGCTATCTTGTCAGTGCTGCCGTTTCCGTAGTAGAGGTTAAACTCAAATCCAAGGCCCTCTTTGCCAATGTGGCCAAGCATCGCACTAAGAGTTACGATACCCCAAAAGCTCATTTCGCCATGGTCTTGTCTTTGAAGTGATCTACCAGCGACAATAGTGCTTGGCTCTTTTGCAAGTGCAGTAGCAAATTTTGCTATATCTTCAGCTTTTACACCACAAATTTTACTAGCCCAGTTTACATCTTTTACCACTTTGTCGGTTGCACCAAGCAAGTAGTCTTTAAATTTATTAAAACCAACTGTGTATTTTTTTATAAATTCCTCGTCATAAAGATTGTTTTCATAAAGATAGTGGCACATACCAAGCATCATTGCTACGTCAGTATTTGGACGAACGATGATAGTTTCAGAGTCAAGGTATCTTGTGGTGTCGTTTTTAAAGACGCAAACGCTATAAGTTTTTATGCCAGCATCTTTTATCTTTTTAATGCCAAGATAACCATCATGTGTTGGTGGCTGCCATGAAATTTGACCAGTTACAAGTGGATCAGTACCCCAAAATACGATGTTCTTAGCATTTTTAACCATAGCTTCCCATTTTGTAGGAGCGTCATAAACCGCACTATTTCCAAGAACGTGAGGCATGATAACAAGACCAGCACCTGTTGAGTAGTCGCCGCTCTCTTCAACATATCCACCCAAAACCTTAAGCATCCTGTGACCAACAGTCCTACCCCAGCTGATCTTACCACTACCGCCCCACCAGTAGCACTCGCCGTAAATACTTTCTGGACCATATTTGTCAAAATTTTCTTTTAAGGCTTTTGCAGCAAGATCAAGTGCTGTATCCCAGCTAACACGTACAAATTCTTCCTTGCCGCGGAGCTCGCTTTTTGCTACGCCTTTTGCCTTTAAGTAGCTTTTTCTTACGTACGGATAGAGTACGCGACTTTCATTTTGGATGAGATCTGGCAAGCTATTATTCATTGTATTTGGAAATTTATCGCCCTCAAATGGATCAACGGAGACGATTTGATTTGAGTTGGTATTTGCCCAAAATAGCCCAAATCTATTTGCGCCAAAGGTTTTGTTTTGGTCAAAAATGGTTTTTGTCACACCTTCGATCCTATTTGCTTGTGCCGCAGTAGCTGCAAGTGCAGAAAATTTTATAAAATCTCGTCTTTTCATATTTTCTCCCTTATGAAAAATTTATTTTACTTTTTTGGCATTGTGTTGTAAGTATTTGAGCACTAAATTTAGGTCAGTTTCATCTAGCGCCACAAATTTTGCATCGACCATTCCAGCTAAATTTGCTGGCCACTGAGCCGCTGTAAAGCTATTTGGCTCGTGAAGTCTATGACACGCAGAGCAGGTCTCTTCGTAAATTTGTTGTGCTTTTACGTAAAGCTTTTTTGTATCGCCACCAAGTGCGTCATTTGGCACTTCGTAAACGCCCTCTGCTTGGTACCATACTTCACCATACTCATCTTCAATATCTTTTACTTTCTTAAAATTTGCCTCACTTTCATCATTAAAAGCGATAAAAACTTCCGGATCTTCTATACTTCTTTGAAGCTGGGCTAAATAGTTCGTTGAAACCACACCATTAACCTTTATCTTGCTCGTCTTTTCACCTTTTTCTATAACCTCAACTGGCGTTAAAACTTCGATCTTTCCAATATTTTTACCATCTAACGTTATATTGGCATCTTTTGCGATGACATCGGCACTAAAAGCAAGACTACATGCTAAGATAGGGGCTAAAAATAGCATTTTCATGTTGCAATCCTTAAAAATAAAATTTAAAAAAATTTTATAACCTAATAACTTAAAATTATATTGTTATGTTTAGCTTTATTTAAGAAAATTAATATTTACTTTTATTTAAAATAAGATTTAGTAGAAAATTTATCAATGAGTTTTATTGATCGTCTTAATGATTAAAAATATAAGCAAACAC
>NZ_POZU01000087.1:0-33949 GCF_002914005.1 Campylobacter concisus
CTTATAAAGATAGTATATAATCACGTAAAAATTTAAATAATACAAAAAATAATAAGGAGTAATCTTGGCTAAAGAAGCTGGAGTAGTAAAATTCATTAGTGGCAAGGCGGTCGCTATCGATCAAAACGGAAATGAGAGAGAGCTAAAAGTAGGTGACATCCTTTATATGGGAGAGAGCATCAAGACAAGTGATGCCGCTGATAAAATAACAATCGTTTCAAATAATGGAAAAGAGATTACGATCGTAGGCAATGATACACTTGCTTTAAATCAAAGCACCATAGGCGCGGAAGGCTTGGCAGATGTTAGTGATTTGCAAAATGCTATTTTAAATGGTGGAGATTTAACAAAACTTGAAGAGACCGCAGCTGGTGGAAATACTGCTGCTGGTGGTGGAGATGGCGTTAGCCTAAGTGACGCTAAATTTGCTGAGGGCGGTCACTACTCAAACATTAATGCAACATATAGAAATTTAAGTGATACAAACAGAGCTTTTGCATCATACGATAGCCCAATAAGCGGATACAATGGTGGAGATGATACTATAATCCCAAGCAATCCTCTTGTAACTTTTATAAGCGATCTTAATAACGATGGTACTTTAAGCAGGGTTGAGCATGCACGTGATACAAATTTAAATACATCAAAAGTTCTTATTACAATTCCAAATGATGGCACAGTAAGGGCCGGAGATATACTAAATATCACTATAACTAAGCCAGATGGTAATACTGAAAATAAAACAATTCCTATCACTCCAACTATCATAAGCAATGGTTATCAGTTTGATGCTCCAATACAGACTGGTAAAATTTCAAAAGTTGATGCAACTATTACAAATTTTCAAGGAAATGTTAGTGGCAAAAGTGAAGATAACGTAACTTCAAGTGGCTTTAGTGCTCCAGAGGTTAAATTTACAGAAGATAACAGCCTTGATAATAATCTATTAACATATACTGAAAATGCTAAAGATGGTAAATTAAATGAAACTCCAGTACTTATAACTGTAAAAGATGTGATTGTTGGAGATGTGCTTCACATGACTTTAACAAAGCCTGATGGTACAACCGAGGTTAAAAGTGTACCTATAGATCAAAACATAATAGATAATGGATATAAGATAGATAATATGCCAGTTGAACACGGTAAGCCTTCAAAAGTAGAAGCTTACGTAGCAGATAGCACAAACACGATGAGAAGTGCAACTGCAAGCGACTCTACTACTCTTGATGTAAAACCGACTTTGAAATTTACTGAAGATACAGACGATAATATCTATCTATATGATAATGAAAATAAGCAAGATAACGACTTTAGAAGCACGACAGTAGAAATAACTCTACCAAAAGATGTAGTTATTGGCGATAAGATCGTTATAACTTATACCGATCCACTAACTAAGCAAGATACAACAAAAGAAATTTCTCTTACACAAGAGATGATTGATAATCAAAAAGTAAATACATCTCTTCCGATATTTCCAGATGTAAAAACATCAGCTAGTGTTCATGTGGTAGATAAAAACAATGTTCGAAAAAGTGAAGAGTCAGATCAAGATAGCGTAATGCCTATTGGTAGAAATTTAGAAATGATATTACCAGAAGAAAAGACTCTTCATGAAATTTCAAGACAAGAAAGTACTGATGACAATGAAGTAAATAAAACCACAGCAAGGATTACTCTACCAAATAAAATTGATAATGGCGATAAGCTTACGCTAACTATTACTGGACCTGATCCTGATGATCCTGTAAATAATCCTTCTAAAACTTATACAAGAGAATTTACTATACATATGGACAGTAAAGGTGTCGTAACTAGTGTAACGGAAAATGGAACTTCTAATGTTTTAACGCCTATAAAAGCAGGTGATAATCAATATATCATCAATGTTTCTGGTATCCAACTAAAGCATGGAGAAGATACGACTATTAAGGCCAAAGTTACAAATTTAAATCCAAATAGACATACATCTATAAATGAGTCAGAAGTATCGGCCAGTTTAGAATATGTAAAAAAACCTGAAGTTATCTTTGGAGAGGCTAATGGCAATAGGAGTATGAGTAGAGAGCAAGCTATGAGTGATCATGATCTTAATAGCACAACAGTCACTATAAAGCTTCCTAAAAATGCAGTAAGTGGAGATAAACTAACTGTAACTATAAAAGAGCCAAATGAAGCTACTGCTAGAGAAATAAAATATACTATTGAAAAAGATAATAATGGTAAGTTTTATGTAGAAGATAGTGGCGGCAAAAAAATAGATACAGAAATAGATGGTAGAAGTTTTAAAATTTCTGGCATTAAAACAGCGACTGGTCTAGAAACTAAAGTAACAGCTGAGATAAAAGATAAAGATGGTATTCAGCATGCAGAAGACGCAAGCACGGTTACTATCTCAAATATAAACGATATGGCAGTATATTTCAAAGAGGATGCTGACCGTAACGTATCTTTAACGAGAGCAGAGAGCAAGGACTCAGATGGTGACCTACATAAAACGACAGTAGTAGTAAAAGTGCCAAATAACGTTATAGCTGGTGATGTGGTAACTGTAAAAATAGATAACGGCACTTCACCTAAAACTTATAAGGTTACAGGTAGAGACCCAAGCGGTAAAATCATGCTAGAAGATACTTCTACTAATACTTCTATAACCGCAAGTGATAAAAATGAGATAGAAATTCCTGGCGTAGAGATCATTGCTGGCAAGACCATAAATGTAACTACTGAGACCACCGATGCAAGTGGCGGCAAGAAAGCCGAAGCTCAAAATCATAATACTCTTGAAAAGCTTCATGAAGACATGGAGATAACTTTTGAAAAAGATACCAATAATGATGGTATTTTGGGCAGCACAGAGGCAACTGGAGCGACTACTATAGCAACTATCAAGCTTCCTTCAAATTTTGTTTTAGGTGATAAATTAATAGTAGAGTCACATAACGAAGACACACCAAATAATAAAACAATCAAGACATATGAGATAGTAAAAGACAATAACGGCAAATTAATAGCCAAAAATGGTAGTGAAGAGCTTGATATTACCGATGATGCTGACCGCAATAAGGTGGTCAAATATACACTTGGCTTAACAGAAGATCATAAAACTATCATTAATGCCAAGGTTACTGATAATACCGGTGCTGATAAGGTTGAGACAAATAGCGATATTACGCTTGATGCTCAAGGTAGCGGTTCTGGAACAGGCTTTAGGCTATTTATTGATGAGGATAAAGATAGAAACGGAGTTCTAAGTAGAGATGAAGCTATGAAGGATGGAAATTTAAATACCACTTCGGCAATACTTCAAATCCCAACCACTGTAAATAGTGGCGATATTATAAAAGTCAAGGTAAATGGTGGAGCAGAGAAAACTTATACCGTTGCTTCAAATGATGGTACAAACGTTACTATAAAAGATGCAGGTGGCAGCCTTGTCGCACTTGAGCCAGGAAATAAACTAAAAATTTCTAATGTTCATATAGATAAAGATCATCCAGCAGTGGTTGAAGCTACTATAAATGGAGTAACAAAGACAGCTAAAGCTACATTAGAATCAGTAGATACTAAAAATTTAAAGATTGAATTTGTTGAAGATAATGCAAGTAGAGACAATGTAATAGACAGAGATGAAGCTATTTTGGACAATGATATAAAAAAGACAATTATAAGCGTTCAGGTGCCACATAATGTCACAAATGGCGATAAGGTAGCAGTAACAATAAAAGAACCCCAAGCTAATGGCACAACAGGGTCTAGAACCATAACTTATACAGTGTCAAAAACTGCTAATGGTAAAATTTCATTAACAGATGATAGTGATACTACTCATACTCCACATGAACTAGAAAATAACACTATAAAAATTCCTGGCGTTGCTATGCTTCCGGGTCGTGAAACTAGTGCAGTAGCTACTATAACAAATGGTGCTGAGACTACAACTAGCAGCGAAGCAACAGCTAAACTTGCACCTTTAAGTGAAGCGGGATTAAGTGTAAGCATAGTTGCTGATAAAAATGACAATGGCATTATCTCAAGAGATGAGTCAGGTAGTAAAATTTCAAAGGTTCATGTTTCTATCCCAGGAAGTGTTATAGCTGGCGATAAGATAGATGTCAAGATAACAAATCCTAATGGATCTATCTTGACTAAACATTATGAAGTTATGGGAAAAGATGTAAATGGAAAAATTACACTTAAAAATTTAGATGATAATTCTCAACAAACGCTTGATAGAGATAAACCACTTGATCTTGATGCTACTATCGCAGTTGATAAAGAAACAAAAGCTGAAGTTACTCTAACTGACACATTTGGTGAGAGCAAAACAGTAAGCGATACGGCACATGCTGAAATCGATGCTATAAGAGGCATCATGTTTAATAAAGATATAAAAACCTCAGAAAGTGGCGAGAGATCTACTACGGTTAAAGTTTATCTTAATGAAGATGCTAGAAATGGAGATACGGTAGAGTTTAAATACACTGATCCAGACAACCACCATGCACTAACCAAGACTGCAACACATACTTTATCGGCTGAAGATATAACAAAAGGTGTATTCGAGCAATCATTAGATATTAATGCTAGATCAGCTTATGATTTGGAAGTCAAAGCTACTCTTAAGACCTCGGATTCGGATGGCTTAGAGTCTAAATCTTATGAGCCTTATAAACCACTTCATATAGGCGTTGAAAACTATACTGTTAAATTTGACGCAAGCAAAGATATGAAAGGTGGCGAAGGTCATGATACTTTGGTGTTTGATAAGCAAATAGTTGATCTTAGAGGCATTGCTAATCTTGATTCAAAAGTGGAAAGCTTTGAAAATCTTGAGCTTAAAGGAGAAACAAAGATCAAATTTAATGCACAAAATATCCTTGATATCACTGATAACCCTGACACGGTGCTTAAGATAAAAGGTGGTGATGTTGATGCTAATGGCAATAAAATCACAAAAGTTGATCTAGTTCATAAATGGAGTGCAGATCATTCATATGATACTGCTGGATTTAAAGGCTACTCAAGCATAGATCAAATAAATGGAAAAACTATCCATATCCAAATAGACGACAAAATCCATACCGATCTTTAATCCCCAAAATGAGTGCGTAAATTCGCACTCATTTCAAACTCAAACTCACATTATTTTTTAAGTCTTGTTTTACTAATATTTGCTCCTTAAAGGAGAAAATATGAAAAATTTAATAGCCGTTATTATAGTTATTGCTGCACTTGCTTTTGGTGCTTTTAAGTATATAAATTCATTTGTTGCACTTGATGAAAATGTAAATGCAAAGTGGTCGCAGGTGTTAAATCAATATAAAAGAAGAGCCGAGCTTGTGCCAAATTTGGTTGAAACTGTAAAAGGCTACGCAGCTCATGAGCAAAAAATTTTTGAAGATGTGGCAAATGCTAGAAGCAAGAGCATGCAAGTAAGCGTTGATGCAAGTGGTCTTAGCGATGAAGCTAGGATGAAAGAATTTATGACAGCACAAAGCTCATTTGGCTTGGCACTTGGCAGGCTTATGGCAGTTAGTGAGAACTATCCAGAGCTAAAAGCAAATCAAAATTTCTTATCTCTTCAGAGTCAGCTTGAAGGTACGCAAAACCGCATAAGCGTAGCAATGCATGATTATATTGAAGCTGTAAAAGAGTATAACGTAGCCCTTAGAAGCTTTCCAAATAAATTTATAGCAAGCGCTTTTTATCCTGAGCTAAAGCCAAAACAAAATCTTGAAATAAGCAACGAAGAGAAGATAAATCCAAAAGTTTCATTTGAGAAATGATGAAGAAAATTTTTGCTCTTTTATTTTTTACATTTTGCTTTTGTTTTGCCATAAATTTTAATGAGCAGATAAATGATGAGGCTCAAATTTTCTCTAAAAATGAGAAGGATGAGCTTTTGGGCTTGGTGCAAAATTACGAGCAAAATAGTACGACGCAAATTGCTATCGTTACGCTTAAATCACTAGAAAATAAAAGCATAGAAGAGATCTCTCTTGAGATAGCTAGAGGCTACAAGCTGGGACAAAAACAAAGCAGCAATGGAGTGCTTTTAATAATCGCTTTAAACGAGAGAAAAGTGCGTATAGAGGTTGGTTATGGACTCGAAGGTGTGCTAACTGACGCTATATCAAGCCAGATCATAAATGATGTGATAGTGCCTAAATTTAAGCAAGGCGATATGGGCGGTGGCGTCATAGATGGCATAAGGGCCATCTTAAAGGTAGCTAGTGGCGAAGAATTTGAAAGCGTGAGTGAAGATGAAGAGATACCATTTGGAATAGTTGCCTTTTTTGCTGGCATGATCTCGTGTTTTATCTCTGGCTTTTTAGGTAAATTTTTTATACGAGTTGGCTTTAGTGCGTGTTTTGCAGGGCTGATATCTACGGTATTTGAGCAATTTTTTGGCGTGCAAAATTACTTCATTGTCTTTGCTATTGTGTTTGTAATATTTTTTATTATTTTAAAAAATGCCTTTAAAAAAAATACTCAAAGCAAAAATACACATAGTGATTTCGGGCGTGATAGATCAGACTCAAATAGCAGCGGCAGTAGCCATTCAAGCAGTTTAAGAGGTGGTGGCTTTAGTGGCGGCGGAGGCGGTTTTGGCGGAGGCGGAGCAAGTGGCAGTTGGTAAAATTTCATCAAAGATTAGCTTGTAAAGCTCAAACCCTTTAAAATATATAAAAACTTAGGAGCAAAGATGCTAGCTGGTGAGCTGCTTAAAAGCCATTTTGCTAAATTTGATCTAGTGGCAGTGCTTAGTAAATTTTTAGAGCAAAGTCATTTTGATAAAGAAAAATTTGATCTGCTTAAACAAAATAACTTTAAAATTCTAGATAAAAATATAAAGCAAGAGATAGTTGAGACTGCTGGTTTTAAAGAGTTTTTTGATGAGAAATTTAGGGGCTTTTTATGCGAGCTTATGCAAAGTAAAGTTTTAATTGTTTCTGGCAAAGAGTATAAATTTAGTGAGCTTGAAATTTATACTTGTTTTGACGCAAATACCTACAAAAGGCAGTGTGAGGCAGGAGAGATTTACTTTCACAACTTTGGCTTTGACATATCTTTTAAAAGTGATCTATCACTTTATGGTGGCGTTTTAGTAAGAAGCCTAAAACCCTTAAACGAACAAAATTTTATTTTTGGGCCAAGAAAATGTGCCTTACATATCTTAAATAGCAAAATTAGTAATTTAAGCTTTGATTTAAAAGAGGCTGATTTTAGAAAAGATGAGATTACTTTTGCGTCACGTATTAGATCATTTGGCGATGAAAACCAGCAAAAAAATGATTGCCTTAGAGCATTTACTGCTGAGTTTGAAAAAGCCTTAGAGTTTGATGAAAATTATAAAAAGAGATTAAATGCCTATAAAAAGGGGTGAAATCCATCTTTTTATCAGCTTTTGCGGTGAGAAATTTAGCCCAAAAATGCTAGATAAAAAAGATCGCAGAAGAGTAAAAAATATCCAAATTTAATAAAACAAAACTCATTTAAAATATCTCGCTACTTAAAATTTAAAACAAAGATGAGAGGTAAAGTCTGTTTTTCTCATAAAGAAAATATCGCAGTTTTAGCCATTTCAAAAGAAAAGGTCAGAGTCGAAGATTTAAAAAAGAAATTTTAGCTCTAAAATCAATGAAGGATTTTAATAAATTTACCCTTGATGAAAATACGAGTGTGGCTTACGTGAGCGGCTTTGTAAAAGGGGCTAAAAGTGATGAGGTGCTAGAGCACTATAACGCTTTTAGTCTAAATTTTGCTAGCTCACTAAATGAGAGCCTAACTCAGGCAAAAGAGCTTGCTCTAAAGCTAAAAATAGCAGCACTTGTGATCGCATTTGTACTGCTGTGTTTTTATTTTAGTGCGCTTATCTCAGCACTTGTGATGGGCGTCATCATCTTTGGCGTGCTTCTTACGCTCTTTATCCTTGCTATTTTTGGCATAAATTTAAGCATTTTTGGTGTCTTTGGACTCATACTTGCAAGCGCTGTTGGGGTTGATTACATGATATTTGCGCTAAATGAGAGCCTTAGAGCCTTAGTGAAAAAGAGCGAATTTATGGGATATTTTGCGCATTTGTTACGAGCTTTATCTCGTTTTTTACTCTCTCTTTTAGCCAGACTGTGGCTCTTAGCGTCTTTGGGCTAAGTGTTAGCCTTTGCGTGCTGATATATGGGCTATGTGCTAGCGTTTTGGCTTGCAAAAATATAAAAATTTAGCTTTGTTTTCATGCCCCAAGCGTTTTGGCTAGCTCGGGGCTTTGATTTTTTATCTTATAACGTCTAGTTTGCCTGTGCCTGCGTTTTTATTTACCTCGTTTTGGACGTTTGAGGCTGAAATAAGATCAAATTTATATGGCAGCTTAAATAGCGATTTGTCTAGCTTTTTGCAGATACTGCCCTTTTTTGAAAGGTCTATGTTGCCGCTTTCAAAAATGGTGCCTTTGTTACACTTGTAGCTTATTTTGACGCCATTTGTAAAGTAGTTGTTTTGAGCGTATATTAGCGAGCCAAAGCGTACGCCAATGGCATATTTTTGGTCATAGAAGCCATCTTTTGAGTCATAAAAGTTGTTATAGACGTGCACCTTTGCATTGCGTGCCATAGGTAGGCGTTGCGCGCAGTTGTCAAAAACGTTACGAGCGACCGTTATAGTCCTTGTTTCGCTGCTGCCGTCAGAGTCTCTTGAGCCTATTAGCATCGTTTTGTCATGGTTTTCAAAGATGTTGTGCGAGATCGTGATAGCCGCACTGTCTCCCTTGATGTCGCATAGTCCGTCGTAAGTCTGCCATTTAATAAGCTCTCCACCTGCTAAATGCACATGGCTAAGATCCACAGTATCCTTAAAATAGCAGTGATCTACCCAGATGTTTTTGCTTGACTCTATGCTGACGCCGTCATATTGCGCATTAAAGCCGTCATTTTTTTGTATATCTGGAAATGGATCAAAAGCATCTTCGATCAACATGTTGCGGATCGCGATATTTTGGACATTTTTTAACAAAAGCGAGCCGCCTTTTATGCCTGAGCTTTCGCCTAAGCCGATTATTGTGGTGTTGCTAGCTAACGGCACTACGATGAGCTTTTTGTACTCGTTGGATAAATTTTTGCGAAGCGCTGCTAACTTTGGATCTTGCGAACCGTCTAAATTTGCAAGGCATGAAGCGCCGTAAGCCTGCATAAATTTGGCATAAGAGCTAAACTCGCCACCGCTAATCTCACTTATAAATTTATCCAGCCCATCGCTATTGCCATTTTGTGGAATCTTGTCTTCGCTAAGGTCTATGAGCCCATCCACATAGATGACGTAACCACCCATTTGAGCGTATTTTACGAGCTCTTGCCTATCTTTTACGACGACTTCTTTGCTCTCTTTGCCGGCGTATCCGCCAAAATTTTGCTCTGCACCAATGCTAGCGTAACCAAAGGGCGAGTCGCTTGCTTTTATCTCGCCTGCTTGAGCTAGAGCACCAAATGCAAATAACGAAGAAACGGCTAGAAACAATATCTTTTTAAACATCTTTAGCCTCCTAAATTTGGCTTTTTATTCTTGATATTTTGTTGCGAATATCGCCGTTAAATTTAGTGCAATTTTTAAAAAGGCAAAATTTACGCGAAAAATATCTCACTTTTTAGACGAAGTAGGCATAGATACGCACTTAGCACGCTTTGCTCTCTTACGTAGTTGCGCTCCCCTTTTAAAAGTAGCCTCTCAATCTCGATGTTGCCGTTTCTATCGCCAGCTGCGACATATACCGTACCAACTGGCTTGCTGACTGTGCCACCACCTGGTCCAGCGATACCACTAATAGCAAGCGCAAAGTCCGCATTTGTCGTACTTAGCGTACCTTTTACCATCGCTTTTACGCAAGGCTCGCTCACGGCGCCATAGGTATCTAAAATTTCATCCTCAACGCCCAGCCACTCGTGTTTTATGTGATTTGCGTAGGTTACCAAGGAGCCATCAAAGCTAGCTGAAACACCGCCGTATCTTGCAAATTTAGCCGCCGCCAGCCCAGCCGTGCAAGACTCGGCAAATGAAATTTTAAGCCCTTTTTGTATGAGCCTCTTTGCTACAAATTCGATCACATCTTTTTGTGGGATAAATTTTTGCGAAAACAGCGTTTTTACTCCTTGCAAAAAGCTCTCGATCTGGCCAAATTTATTACTTTTTGCCCTTACTAGTATCAAATTTGGCAGGATCTGCGCAAGTGTGATATCGACCTCGTAAGTTTTAGCAAGTGGCAGCATAAGGATCTTAGCGCTATCAGCGTCGATGTCTATTAGATGAAAGTAGCTAAAATCAGGCTCGTATTCAGTGAGAAACTCGCCAAGTTCTTCGTTTGGATTAGCTTTTATGAGATTTATCTGGGCGTTATTTAGGCTAGCTAAAAAGCTATTTTTTGAGTAGTCTAAGCTATCTTTAAGTGCAAGTGTCGTGCTATCTTTTAGCTCGAGCGAGTCCCCAGTTAGCGTCGCTACGATCTTTGCGGCGATGGCAAAATTTTCATCCGAGCCAAAAATGCTTACAAAGTCGTAATCTTTTGATAAATTTTCGATTATAAAAGGGAGCTCTTTGCTATTTTTTGGAGCAAAACTGACCACTCCAAGCTCGCCAAAATGATCCTCGTAACTTTGAAAAATGTAGTTTAGAAATTCTCTATTTATCTCAAGATCTTCGCCTATTATCAAGATACTTTGTCTCATTTTTAAGCTCCTTTTTTTGCCTTATTATACTATTTTTCAGTGTGATTTAACCAGCACAGGTGTAAAATTAGCAAATTTTAAAATCAAGGTAAAAAATGGACTACAAAGAGACACTTTTACTCCCAGAGACAAATTTTCCGATGCGCGGAAATCTCCCACAAAATGAACCACAAAGACTAAAATCATGGTACGAAGACCGCAAGGTTTACGAAAAAATGAAGAAAAACCGCCAAAATGCGGTTAAAAATTTCAACATCCACGACGGCCCTCCGTATGCAAACGGCCACCTTCACATCGGCCATGCGTTAAATAAAATTTTAAAAGATATCATCACAAAAACGCACTACTTTTACGGCGAAAATGTCCGCTACGTGCCAGGCTGGGACTGCCACGGCCTGCCTATCGAGCAGCAAGTAGAAGTAAAGCTTGGCGATAAGAAAAAAGATCTTAGCAAGGTCGAGATCAGGGAGCTTTGCAGACAGCACGCGAGAGAATTTATAGACATTCAGCGAAATGAATTTAAAAGCCTTGGCATCATCGGCGACTTTGAAAATCCATACATGACGATGAAATTTGAGTTTGAGGCTGACATCTACAAAGCACTTTGCGAGATCGCTAAAAAAGGGCTTTTGATAGAAAGAAGCAAGCCAGTTTATTGGAGCTGGGCGGCTAGATCGGCGCTAGCTGAGGCTGAGGTCGAGTACGAGGAGAAAGAGGACTACTCTATTTACGTAGCATTTGAGCTTGACAGCGATGCGCTAGAAAAGCTTGGCGTAAAAGAGGCAAGTGCAGTGATTTGGACGACCACGCCTTGGACGCTTCCATCAAATCAAGCCATAAGCCTAAATCCAGATGAAATTTACGTGCTAACGGCTGAAAATTTGATCTTTGCAAAGCCACTACTTGAAAGCATTGTGCAGAGTGGCCTAAGCAAGGGCGAGATCAAAAAAGAGTTTAAATCAAGCCTACTTGAAAACACCCACGCGATAAATCCACTAAACGGCAGAAAGTCTAAATTTTTACTGGGCGATCATGTCATGATGGATGGTGGTACTGGACTTGTTCATACAGCTCCAGGTCACGGCGAGGACGACTACTACGTATGTTTGAAATATGGTTTTAGCGAAATTTTGATGCCAGTTGATGACGGCGGCTGCTACGATGAGAGCCTCAAACATCACGGACTATTTAGAAGTGACGTGGTAGATGAGTTTGTCGGTATGCACATCTTTAAAGCAAATGAGAAAATTTTAGAGCTACTTGGCAAAAGCTTGCTTAGCGTCTCTAAATTTAGACACTCTTATCCATTCTGCTGGAGAACGCATAAGCCTGTTATTTATAGAGCCACAAAGCAGTGGTTTATAGCTATGGATGAGGCAAAACTAGGCGGAAAAACGCTTAGACAAACAGCGCTAAAAGAGCTTGAAAAGGTTAAATTTTACCCAAGCGTTGGCGTAAAAAGAATAGGCTCAATGATAGAAAATCGCCCAGACTGGTGTATCTCTCGTCAGCGTGACTGGGGCGTGCCGATCGCATTTTTCAGAGACAAAGCGACAAAAGAAGTTATATTTGATAGTGAAATTTTAGATCATATCGTGGCTATCTTTAAAGAAAAAGGCGCTGATGCGTGGTGGGCACTAAGCATAGACGAGCTTTTACCAACGGGCTCAAAATACAAGGCTGAAAATTTAGAAAAAGTGATGGACATCCTTGATGTTTGGTTTGATAGCGGCTCGACGTGGCATGCGGTCTTGCAAAGCGATAACTACGACGCTGGCAAATACCCTGCAAGCATGTATCTAGAGGGCTCAGACCAACACCGTGGCTGGTTTCAAAGCTCACTTCTAGTAAGCACAGCTATAAATTCTCACGCACCTTACGAGAGCATATTAACTCACGGCTTTACTGTCGATGCTAAGGGCGAGAAGATGAGCAAGAGTAAGGGCAACGTCATCGCTCCACAAGACGTGGCTAAGACTCACGGCGTGGAAATTTTACGCCTTTGGGTTGGTATGAGTGATTACTCAAGTGACCTAAAAATAAGCGAAGATATATTAAAACAAATAAGCGAGCAGTACCGCAAAATCCGCAACACGATCCGCTTTTTACTAGCAAACGTAAATGATCTTGAGAGCTTAAATACAGAGTTTAACATCCTTGATAAGTGGATCTTGGCACGTGCTAAAAAGGTCTTTGATGAGGCGAGCGCTTGCTTTAGAAATTATGACTTTTCAAAGGGCTTTAACATCCTTTTAAATTTCCTATCAGCCGATCTTAGTGGCGTCTATCTTGACGTTTGCAAAGATAGACTTTACTGCGACGCAAAAGACGCACCAAGAAGAAGATCAGCTCAAAGCGCGATGGCTATCATCACAAAGGCACTTTTGCCACTCATCGCTCCAACGCTTACTTACACCGTTGATGAGGTGATGGACTACGCTCCAAAGATCATCAAAGACGACGCTAAAGACGCGTTTGATCTAGTCTATGAGCCGATCAAATTTGATCTTAGCTTTGAAGATGAGCTACTTTTTGCCAGCAGGGAGAAATTTAACGAGATCGTGGACGTTCTTAAAAAGGAGAAAAAGATAAAATCAACCCTAGAGCTAAGCCTAGAGACCACAAACCACAACATCACAAGCTACGACGAGCGCGAAGTGGCTGATCTTTATATGGTAAGCTCAGTTAGAGCTTATGATGATAGCGAGCCACTAGCTGAGTTTGAGCTTGAGGGCGATAAATTTAAGATCATAGCAAGCAACCTTCACAAATGCCCAAGATGCTGGAAATTTAACGCTAGCAAAGAAGATGCGCTATGCCCAAGATGTGAAGAGGTCATAAGTGCTAAGTGAGCCAGTAAGCGCAACTATCATAATAGCAACGATCGCTGCGGTGGTCGTTGTTAGCTTGTTTGGCATATTTTTGGTTAATAAATTTAAAGGATAAAAATAGTGGTAACTTTAAAAGAAGCTTTGAAATTTTCAGCTGAAGAGATAAAAAATTTAAGAGCCGAGCTTGAGGCGAAGATCATAAAAGAAAAAGAGCTTGGCGCTTATGTCGAGCAGCTAGCAAATTTAGAGATCGCAAAACTAGGCGAGGGCGTGCCTATCGCTATAAAAGATAACATCCAAGTAAAAGGCTGGAGCGTCACGTGCGCTTCTAAAATTTTACAAGGCTACGTAGCACCTTATAACGCAACCGTTATAGAGAAGCTACTTAGCAAAAATTTAGCTCCATTTGGCCGCACAAATATGGACGAATTTGCGATGGGAAGCACGACTGAGAGCTCATTTTACGGCAAAACACTAAATCCACTAAACCACGCTCACGTCCCAGGTGGCAGTAGCGGTGGCTCGGCAGCAGCAGTCGCAGCTGGCCTTGCAGTAGCCGCACTTGGTAGCGACACTGGTGGCTCGATCCGCCAGCCAGCGGCATTTTGCGGATGCGTGGGACTTAAGCCAACTTATGGCAGAGTGAGCAGATATGGCCTTGGCGCCTACTCAAGCAGTCTTGATCAAATAGGACCTATCGCTCAAAACGTAGAAGATGCAGCCATTTTATATGACGCGATCGCTGGACATGATCCAAAAGATAGCACGAGCGCAGATGTACCGTTTGTGAGCGTGAGCGACAAGATAGATGGCGAGAAGAAGCTAAAAATTTGTGTTATCAAAAACTACGTCGAAAATGCAAGCGAACAGACAAAAGTCGCTTTAAATTTAGCTATCGAGAAGCTAAAATCACACGGTCACAGCGTAACTTACACAAATTTTGAAGACTCAAAATATGACGTCGCAGCCTACTACATCATCGCAACTGCAGAGGCAAGCGCAAATTTAAGTCGCTATGATGGCGTAAGATACGGCAGACGCGCAGATACTAGAAATTTAAAAGAGCTATATGTAAATTCACGCTCAGAAGGCTTTGGCGAAGAGGTAAAAAGGAGAATTTTACTTGGTACATTTGTACTAAGTAGCGGATACTACGACGCTTACTACATCAAAGCGCAAAAAGCAAGAGCGCATATAAAAGCTCAATACGAGAAAATTTTAGAAGAAAATGATCTCATCTTCATGCCAGTTGCTCCAAGCACAGCTTATAAATTTGGAGCACACAGCGATCCGCTTCAGGCCTATCTAAGCGATATCTACACGATCAGCGTAAATTTAGCAGGCCTACCAGCTATCTCTGTGCCAGTTGGCAAAGATGATCAAAATTTAAACGTGAGCGCCCAGCTCATCGCAAAAGCGTGGGACGAACAGACCTTGATAAATGGTGCTAAGAGCCTAGAAAATTTAATAAAAGGATAAAAATATGAAGATAGTAAAGAGAGCTTTAACATTTGAGGATGTGCTTCTTGTGCCGCAATACTCTGAAATTTTGCCAAAGCAAGTTGATGTAAAAACCAGGATCAGCAAAAACGTCACGCTAAATATCCCGATCGTCTCTGCTGCGATGGATACGGTGACTGAGCATAGAACTGCTATCATGATGGCAAGGCTGGGCGGTATCGGCGTCATCCACAAAAATATGGACGTCGAAAGCCAAGCAAAAGAGGTCAAACGCGTCAAAAAAAGCGAAAGTGGCGTCATCATCGATCCTATCTTTATAAATCCAGAGGCGACTGTGGCTGAAGCTCTAAGCCTTATGTCAGATCTTCATATTTCAGGCGTTCCAGTCATCGACAAAGACCGCAAACTAATAGGAATTTTAACAAACCGCGATTTGAGATTTGAGACAAATATGAGCACTTTGGTAAAAGACCGCATGACAAAAGCACCGCTTATCACTGCACCAAAGGGCTGCACGCTTGATGATGCGGAGAAAATTTTCTCTCAAAATAGGGTTGAGAAGCTACCTATCGTCGATAAAGACGGCAGACTTGACGGACTTATCACCATAAAAGATCTAAAAAAACGCAAAGAGTATCCAAACGCAAACAAAGATAGCTACGGCAGACTTCGCGTGGCTGCGGCTATTGGCGTAGGTCAGATAGACCGCGCCAAAGCACTAGTTGATGCTGGCGTAGATGTCATCGTCATCGACTCAGCTCATGGCCACTCAAAGGGCATCATCGACACTTTAAAAGAGGTAAAGACAAATTTTAAAGTCGATGTCGTAGCTGGTAATATCGCAAACCCAGCAGCTGTAAAAGACCTAGCAGAAGCAGGAGCTGACGGCATAAAAGTGGGCATTGGACCAGGTTCTATTTGTACCACAAGGATCGTTGCTGGCGTTGGCGTGCCTCAAATTTCAGCTATCGATGACTGCGCAAGCGAAGCAGCGAAATATGGTATCCCAGTTATCGCTGATGGTGGTTTAAAATACTCAGGCGACGTGGCAAAAGCCCTTGCAGCAGGTGCAGCTTGCGTTATGGCAGGAAGCTTGCTTGCAGGTTGCGAGGAGAGCCCAGGCGAGCTTATAACATTCCAAGGTCGCCAGTATAAAGTATATCGTGGCATGGGCTCGATCGGCGCTATGACAAAGGGCAGCTCAGACCGCTACTTCCAAGAGGGCACCGCTCAAGACAAGCTAGTGCCTGAAGGTATCGAGGGTCGTGTGCCATTTGCTGGTAGTATAAAAGATGTGATACATCAGCTAATAGGCGGCCTAAGAAGCGCTATGGGCTATGTTGGCGCAAAAGATATCCCAACTCTTCAAGAAAGAGCTGAATTTGTCGAGATAACAAGCGCAGGACTAAAAGAGAGCCACGTCCACGACGTAGTTATCACTCACGAGGCACCAAACTACAAAGTTAATTAGTGTTAGACCTGCAAACTAGAACTATTAAATTTAACGAGCCACTCTATCTTGAGAGTGGCCGTATGCTATCAAATTTCAATCTTATTTATGAGACTTATGGCACGCTAAATGCCGATAAGAGCAACGTTATCGTGATCTGCCACGCCCTAACTGGTTCGCACCACGCAGCTGGCACCTACGCAGGTGATGAGAAAGCTGGCTGGTGGGACGGGCTAATAGGCAGTAAAAAGGCGGTTGATACCGATAAATTTTACGTTATCTGTGTAAATATCCTAGGCTCGTGCTTTGGCTCTACCTCACCACTAAGTGTGGATAGAAGCAGTGGCAAAGAGTATAGGCTAAATTTCCCTGTCCTTGCCATAAGCGACGTGGTAAAGGCGCAAATGAAGCTTTTTGGCGAGCTTGGTATCACAAGAGCAAGAGCTGTGATAGGCGGCAGTCTTGGCGGTATGCAGGCACTTTGCTATGCTATCGAGTTTCCAGAATTTTCGCAAGATATCATAATGCTTGCAAGCACCTATCAGACTAAGCCCTGGGCGATAGCGTTTAATAAAATCGCCATCGAAGCCATTTTAAACGATAAAAATTTCAAAAATGGCGAATACGACGTGGAATTTATAAGAAAAAATGGGCTAAAGGGTATGGCTTATGGCAGGATGGCAGGGCATATCAGCTTTTTAAGTCCTGATAGCATGGATGAGAAATTTGGACGAAACTACGTAGAAACTGACGGTCTTTACGAGCTTTCTGGGCGCTTTCAGGTGGATCGCTACATGGAGTACAACGGCTACAACTTCCCAAAGAGGTTTGATCCGCTAAGCTACCTATACATAGTAAAGATGATGAATATCTTTGACTGCACAAGACACTATGACAACTTAAAAGACGCCCTTGCGCCGATCAAAGCAAATTTGCATCTAATTGCTTTCAAAGGCGATCTGCTCTTTCCGCCAAGCTGCATGAGAGAAATTTATGACGCACTTTGTGAGATGGGCAGAGGCGCAAAGACAAATTTTGTAGAGATAGATAGCAACTACGGCCATGACGCATTTTTGGTCGAGATAGAAAAATTTGATGGATATATAAAAAATATATTAAAAGGATAGAAGATGGAGCAAAAAGAGCAAAGTTTTGAAGAAAAATTGGCCCTTGCGGATAAAATTTTAAACGACCTAAATAAAGATGATGTGAGCCTAGAAAATAGCATAAAACTACACGAGCAGGGTAAAAAGCTATTAAATGAAGCAAGAGAAATTTTAGAAAACGCAAAACTTAGCATAAAGCAGGTGGACGATGAGTAGAATTTGTGCTCTTCAGCTACCAACTCAGCCGCTAAGCGAGGCAAGGCTTGATTATTATCTAAAAATTTGTGCTGACGAAAACGCAAGACTTGTTGTGCTTGGTGAATACGTGCTAAATAGCTTTTTTAAAGAGCTCATTAGCATGCCAAAAAGCCTTATAAAAGAGCAAAGCGAGCGCAAAAAAGAGGCTCTTTTTGCAATGGCAAAAAAGTATGATCTAAATATTGTTGCACCAATTGTAAATCTAAAAGGCAAGGAAATTTTTAAAAGTCTAGCTAAATTTACCCCAACACAAGTAAAGCTATATGATCAGCAAATTCTCATGCCTTACGCTCACTGGAATGAGGCTAAATTCTTTAATAACACAAGCGATGAACTAAATTTACCTATCTTTACATATGATAAATTTAAAGTTGGCGTTATGTTTGGCTATGAGGCGCACTTTGATGTGTGCTGGGCCTATATGAGCGCTAAAAAGGTTGATATCGTACTCGTGCCAACGGCTTGTACATTTTTTTCTCAGGCGCGTTGGGAGGAGCTTTTAAAGGTTAGGGCCTTTACAAACAACGTCTACGTGCTGCGTGTAAACCGCGTAGGGAGTCATAAAAGTGATGATACGCAGTGGAGCTTTTACGGAGATTCGATGCTTATTAATCCGTTTGGCGAGGTCAAAAATAGACTTGGTAAAAATGAAGAGATGATGATAGATGAGCTTAGCAAAAAGGAGCTTAGCGAGGCTAGAAGCACTTGGGGCTTTATGCATATAGAGGCGAAATTTAAAAGATAAAAGAAAGCCGTAACTGGACGGGAAAGTGAGCTTAACAAGAATGAGTGCTCTTTAAAGGAATTTTGGAGTGAAATTTGAAACGAAGTGACGTTGAGAGATACATAAAAGAGAAATTTGACGTTTTAGGTGAGCAAATTTTCCCAAAATATCCAAAATTTAGTGCCTTTCGTCACAAGAAAAATGAGAAGTGGTTTGCGCTACTTATGGAGATAAGCGCTAGCAAGCTTGGGCTTGAAAGTGACGAAATGATAGATATTTTAAATCTAAAATGTAGCCCTGATCTAGCGATGGTGCTAGTTGATGAGCAGCAAATTTTTAAAGCCTATCACATGAACAAAAAACACTGGATAAGTGTAAATTTAAACTCTAAAATCTCACAAAAAACAGTTTTTGACCTAATAGATGAAAGCTTTACCTTAAGCAAATAAAAGCCATTTTTCAGCCTTAAATTTAGTAGTTTTTGTTAAAATCACGAAAAACTTAAGGATAAAATTTGCAAGAGTTAAACAACGAGATCAAAAAAGTCCATTTCATAGGCATTGGCGGCATCGGCATCTCAGCCATCGCTAGATTTTTACACGAAAAAGGCCACAAGATAAGCGGCAGCGACATCAAAGAGAGCAAAACGACGCTTGAGCTTCAAAATGAAGGCATCGAGGTCATCACGCCGCACTGCAAAGAGGCGATAAAAGACCAAGACTTCGTGGTCTATTCAGCTGCGATAAAAGAGGATAATATCGAGCTAGTGGAGGCCAGACGAAAGGGCATAAAGTGCTTTTCAAGAAAAGAAATTTTACCTTATGTGCTTGAAGATAAGTGCGTTTTTGCAGTTGCTGGCGCGCACGGCAAGAGTACTACTTCAGCGATGCTAGCAAGCCTAATAGAAGGCTCAGTCATCATCGGTGCCATTTCAAAGCAGTTTGGCTCAAATATGCGCTATGCCAAAAGCGACAACGTCGTATTTGAGGCTGATGAGAGCGACTCAAGCTTTCTAAACTCAAACCCATATCTAGCCATCGTCACAAATGCAGAGCCAGAGCACATGGAGCACTATGACTATGATCTAGCTAAATTTTACGCAGCCTACAAGGGCTTTTTGGAGCGCGCAAAAGTTAGGGTGATAAACGCTGAGGACGAGTTTTTAAGCACGCTTAAGCTTGACGCGATCAGGCTTTATCCAAGTACCGATATCACCGAGCTTACAATGGTTGTAAGAGACTATCAGCCATACACCAGCTTTAACCTTAAAAATTTAGGCAAATTTGAAGCCTTTGGCATGGGCGAGCACATCGCCATAGACGCATCTTTGGCTATTCTTGCTGCGATGCACGAGACGCCGCTTAAAGACATAAGAGAAAATTTACTAAATTTTAAAGGGATCAAAAAGCGTTTTGACATACTTAGCGCAAACAAAAATTTTGTTCTAATAGACGACTACGCGCACCATCCAACCGAGATAAAAGCGACGCTAAAATCAGTCTTTGAATACGCCAAAATTTTAGGCATAAACAGCATCACAGCGATATTTCAGCCACACCGCTACACAAGACTTAGCACAAATTTACCTGGCTTTAAAGAGTGCTTTAAGGGTGTTGATGAGCTTGTCATCTTGCCAGTATATGCAGCTGGAGAAAGTCCGATCGAAGTTGATATGAAGAGCGAGTTTAGCGAGTATAACCCGATCTTTACCGATAAGGTCGAGAGGGTTGAAGAGGGGATAGAATTTACAGATGAATTTGGCGTGAAAAACCGCCTAAGTGACGGCATCGTAGTTGGCTTTGGAGCGGGCGATATCAGCGTGCAGCTAAGAGGCGGGTACTAATGGATCTAAGCACTTTCAAGCCTCAAGATGAAAATGAAATTTTAAAAGAGATAAATGAAAAAGAGTTAAGCGAGGATGAAATTTCAAGCCTTATAAATTTAGGCAAAAAAGATATCTTGATCGCTCTTGCAAGGTCGCAAAAGCTAAGCAGCACTCAGATAAAAGAGATGCTGCCAAATGCCCCTTATCTTGCTGTTTGCTTGCTGGTTGAAAAACAAGATATCAGTGAGGTTAAGGCTGAAATTTTAAAAAAGATCGAGCCTCATGCTGAGCTTTACAAAGAGCTTATCGTAAAATATAAAGGCGTGAAATGGTAAGAAATTTGATCCTAATCGCTGGCTTGATCGTACTTTTTGGAGCGATCTGGGCGATAAAAGATGAAAAGATAAACAAAAAAACAAAAGCTATTGTTAGTGCTATTTTGCTCGCAGTGCTTGTTTGTGGTTATATTTATGAGAGCAATTTGTCAAGAAATGAGGACGCCATCTCAAAGCTAGTTAGCGATTTTAAACAGGGCAAAACACTAAAATGTGGCGAATACAACGTAAGCGCTGAGAAATTTAACTACGAATTTGGCACGGCGTCATTTTTGGCTAAAAGAGAATTTAGCGAGCTCTCAGGCGTGATAGTGCCGATAAAAAGTTGTGAGCAATGACTGAAGAGATATTTTTAAAGCTTGATTTGGGCGAGTATTTAGAGAAATTTAACTCCTTTTTGGCAAGGCAAAAACCGCTATTTTTACAAGGCGACAGCAAAATCCATTTTGAAAACATTAGCGAGCTTTCGAAGTATGATTTTAAGGCGCCTGATGAGATAAAAGAGCTTGATGACGCGCTAATTAGACTTAGCAAGCAAGCAGTGCTTCACATTAGTGAAATTTACGAGTTTGCAAAGATAATTAAATACTTTTCATATCTAAAAAAGCAAAAATTTGAAGGTAGGCTTGGCGAGTGGATCGCTAAAGTTGAAATCCCTGAAGCGATGAGCCAGATGGCAAACAGCTTTGATGAAAACGGCGAGTTTAGCGACAGCGTGGATGAGAGATTTTATGCGATAAAGCAGGCGTTTAGCGAGAAAAAACGCCAGATCGACGCTGAGCTTAAAAAACTCATCTACTCAAAGCATATCACGCCCTATCTAGTCGATACCCAGACGCACTACATCAACTCACAAGAGGCACTTTTGGTGCGTGGCGGCTTTAATCACGCTCTAAAAGGCACCGTGATCGCTAGAAGCTCGGGCGGCTACTTCTACGTCGCTCCTGCAAGCACCGAGCGCCTAAAAAAGGAGCAAAGCGAGCTACTTGATAGAAAAGAGGAGATTATTTTTGAGCACTGTAAGAAATTTAGCTTGCAGATGAGCAAGAGCCTGCTTTTTTTGAAATTTATAAATAACGCTTTTGATCAGTTTGACGCATATCAGGCGCGCGTAAATTTGGCTAGATCACGTGACTATGAGTTTGTTTTGCCAAATAGCTCGCACGTTATCAGGCTTGAGAAATTTGCCCATCCAGCGCTTAAAAACCCAAAAAGCGTGAGTGTGGATTTTAGTAAAAAAGTGCTACTAATTACTGGCGTAAATGCTGGTGGTAAGTCGATGCTTTTAAAATCGATCATCTCAGCCACGCTGCTTGCGAAATATTTACTACCTATGCGTATCGACGCAAACCGCTCAACGATCGGCTCTTTTAAAGAATTTGACGCTATTATAGAAGATCCGCAAAGCGTAAAAAATGACATCTCGACCTTTGCAGGCAGGATGGTGCATTTTGCAAGGCTTTTTACTAAAAAGTCGATCATCATCGGCATCGACGAAATCGAGCTTGGTACCGATTTTGAAGAGGCTGCGAGCTTGTATGGCGTCATGATAGAGCGCCTCATCACTCAAGATATCAAAATGATCATCACGACCCACCACAAACGCCTTGCGATGTTGCTAGCTAAAAATCCAGAGGTTGAGCTAGTGGCGGCACTTTACGACGAGGCGGCACAAAGGCCAAAATTTGAGTTTTTAAAAGGTACGATCGGCAAGTCTTATGCCTTTGAAACAGCGGCAAGATACGGCATATCTCAAAATCTAGTGGCGCAGGCTAAGAAAATTTACGGTGAAGATAAAGAGAATTTAAACGAGATCATCACAAAGACGCTAAATTTACAAACTAAGCTTGATGAGGGGATAAAAGAGGTCACGGCAAAAGAGGAGCGGCTGGAGCGCTTGCTTGAAGAGCAAAAAGAGCTAAAAGAGAAAAATGAGATCAAGCTAAATGCGACTATTTCGCGCCTAGAAAAAGAGTATTATGAAGCGATAAATGCAGCAAAAGCTGTTATAAATTTCAAGGACATTAAAGACAAGCAAAGGGCGCTAAACGTGGCAAATGAGAAAAAAGCCGCCATCGTTAAGCCTAAAAAAACTGAGCGTGAGAACCTAAAAGTAGGCGATAGAGTGAAGTATGAAAATATCAAAGGCACGGTTTTAAGTATCTCAAAAAATGACGCTATGATCGAGTCAAATGGTATAAATTTACGTGTGCCACTCGAGCTTTTAAGAAAAAATGGCAACGAAGTGGTCACGCCTAAAAAAGGTGGCGTAAGTTTAAGTGTTGATAAGCCAAAAACGGCGTCATTATCGCTTGATCTGCACGGCATGAGAGCTGACGAGGCGATAGCAAAGCTTGATAAATTTATCTCAGATAGTCTTGTTATGGGATTTGATGAGGTTAGCGTATTTCACGGCATCGGCACGGGTAAGCTAGCCTTTGCAGTCAAAAATTTCTTAAAAGAGCATCCAAGCGTGAAAGAGTTTTTTGATGCACCGGCAAATCAGGGTGGATACGGCGCTAAAATAGTCAGACTTTAACTTTTTTCCAAAAGTTAAAATTTATTTTAAGGTTGATATAATCAGTGCAATTACACAAAACAAGGGAAGTAACTTTTGAGTAACAAGGACGAACAGGCAAGTAGCCACTTAAATATCACTAAGACAATTGTTGTTTTGGTGTTTATTTTGGGAAGTATTTTTTTAGTCGAAAACCTGGTAGTTTTTTATTTTAAATTTAATAATGCTTCTGCTGAAAATGGTTTTAATCTTCGAAAGAAAGTTGATTATTTGACATATCAATATGTTGATTATTTCAAAAATGTCAGCAAATATGATGTCGCAAATTTTCAATCTTACATTAACGATAGCGCTATGGGTGATGTCCTTTTATTAAAGGATGATAATAAAAATGGATACAAGGTCGTAGCGTCTTCAGATAAAAGAATAATAAATCAAGAATTTAACGATAAAAGCTGTGGAAATATCTTTGCTCATAATTTCCAAAAAGATTATTTTTGGTCAAAAATTTTGCCAGAAAACGCCGCTCAAGTTTGTATGTTTGTGCCAGTTGGAGAGTATATATTAGGCTTTAAAGGAAAGGTCGATCAGCGTATTACTGGCACGCATGATGAGTACTTTTTTGAATGGCTTTTAAACAATATGGCTTTAACATTCATCTTAAGCTTCGTTGGTGCAATAGTTGCTTTATCTACTTGTATATGGTATGCGGTCAAATACATAAAAGAAAAAAATAACTATAACGCATTAAAAACAGATACTAAAAAACAGATAGAAGAGCTTGGAGAAAAGCTTTATATCGATCCGATGACTGGACTTTTAAATAAAACAGCATTGGTGCGTGATATTAATAGCTATGAAAATCCTAAAGTAGTGCTTATAGATATTGACGATTTTGGCAAGATGAATGACTTTTACGGTAAATTTGCATGTGATCAGATTTTGGTCAAAATGGCTGATTTGATCAGTGAATTTGCCAAAAATGAGAATATGAAAGCTTACTGCATAGAAGCAGATAGGTTTGCTCTGGTAGAAGATAGCGATAGCTTTATCGATAGATATGAAGATATGGTTGAAGATTTGATAGAAATTTTTAAAGGTCGTATGCTAAGTATAGTCGATGAAGATGGTAGGGAGATAGAAGGTATCGAGATACATAGCACGATAGGCTTTGCTCTTGATAGTGATCAAACACTAAGAAAAGCAACAATAGCATTAAAAACAGCAAAAGAGCAAGATAAAGACTATGTTTGCTACTTCAAAGGGCTAAATCAAAAAGAGGAATACGCAACTCAAATAGAACGCTCTAAACTGATACAATACGCTACTATAAATAACAATATTGTTCCTTATTTTCAGCCGATAGTTAATGACCAAAAGGTACCTGTAAAATATGAATGTTTGATAAGGCTTTTGGATAGAGGTGATGTTATATCACCAAATGTCTTTTTAGATATCTCAAAGCGTATTAAGCGTTATGCTGATCTTGAGAAACAACTCATTGTAAAGTGTTTTAAGCAGCTTGTAGAGGATAAGAATTTAGTACTTTCCATAAATTTAAGCAGTAGAGATATGATCGATGGTGATGTTAGCTCACTTGTTTTAAATTTATTGAACAAGCACAATGTTGCTGGTAGAGTAGTATTTGAGATCGTTGAAGATGAAGAGCTTAAAAATTTAGAGAGAGTTTCAAATTTTATCGAGCGTGTAAAAAGTATGGGCGCAAAGATCGCTATTGATGATTTTGGCTCAGGATATTCAAATTTTTCTTACATTATAAAGATCAAGCCTGACTATGTGAAGATCGATGGCTCTATTATAAAAGATATAGACATAAATAAAGATTCACACTCTATCGCAAGTGCGATCGTGGCATTTGCAAAAGACCTTGGTATAAAAACTATTGCTGAATATGTGCATTCAAAAGAGATATTTGAAATCTGTAAAGAGATCGGCGTAGATGAGTTCCAGGGCTTTTATTTTGGTGCACCAGAGCGTGCCGGCTCATAAGGCCCTTAGTGGTAATTAACTTTTTAAAAGAGCTTTTAAGCTTTCGCTCTATCACACCTAATGATGCTGGAAGCTTAGAATTTATCGCTAGATTTTTGCCTGATTTTGAGGCAAAATTTATAGAAAAAAACGGCACCAAAAATCTCATACTCTCTAAAATTTATGGTGATGGCGAGCATCTAGCTTTTGCTGGACACGTTGATGTCGTGCCTCCAGGTGAGGGCTGGGATAGTGAGCCATTTACTCCACTAGAAAAAGATGGCTACATCTATGCAAGAGGCGCACAGGATATGAAAAGTGGTGTGGCTACTCTTGTTTGTGCTGCTAAAGATGCGAAATTTGATGGGAAGCTAAGCCTCATATTAACAAGCGACGAAGAGGGCGACGGCACATATGGCACGCCTTTAGCACTTGAATATTTACGCGAAATAAATGATTTGCCAAAATTTTGCGTAGTGGCTGAGCCAACTTGCGATAAAGAATTTGGCGATAGCATAAAAGTTGGCAGACGTGGCTCAATAAATGGTAAGATCGTGATAAAGGGCGTTCAAGGGCACGTGGCATATCCTGAAAAGTGTGTAAACCCGGTAAATTTGATAGCTCCACTTCTAAATAAGATAGCTGATCACGATATGGATGTTGGAAGTGAGTTTTTTAGCCCGAGCAAGATTGTGGTAACTGATATCAGAGGTGGCATACAAGTTTGCAACGTTACGCCAAGTGAGCTTAGCATAATGTTTAATGTGAGAAACTCAAATTTAACCGACGTAAATGATGTTGAGAGCTATCTTAGAGAGGTCTTAAAAGGGCTTGATTACGAGCTTAGTATAAAGCAAAGCTCAAAGAGATTTTTAACAAATAAAGATAGCAAAATCGTAAAAAATTTAATAGCTTCTGTCACAAAGATCACCGGCATTACGCCACTTTTAAATACAAAAGGCGGCACGAGCGATGCAAGGCACTTTGCTGAATTTGGTGTAGATGCGATAGAATTTGGCGTAATAAACGACCGCATACACGCCAAAAACGAACGAGTTAGCACCCATGAAGTAAATAAACTTTATGAAATTTTTAAAGATTTGATAGAAAAATTTTAATCCATAAATTTCATTATTTTTAAACCAAAAAGTTATTAATTGTCTAAAAATATTTTCAAAAGCTATTTTGATTAATATTTCTTGTCAAATAATTTTAAAAATAAGAAATTTTTTATTTGGCAATATTTCTATTATCTATTACAATTCATGAAGTAGCCGGGTTTTAGCCATTTCAAGTAAAACCTAATGGAATGCTCTTTTTAATGAGCATAAGGTAGAAGTTATAAATACGTTTGTGGGCGAAAAAATATATCCAGCACAATCCTAGCTTTAAAGATGGTATGGATATCATTTCTAATTTATAAAAAAGTAAAATTTCAAATAAATAAAAAAATGCAAGTAAAACGAAAAATATACAAATCTTTTCAATACGAGAAAATGAGACATGGCTTTCAAACTAGATTGTTCTTTTTAGTCGTAGCAGTCGTGATTTTAGCAATCGAAATTTATATCGCAACTTTTGTTAAAGGTGGCTTCGTGCGTCATTATTTGGGTGATGTGTTAGTTACGGTGATGCTTTACGCATTTGGACGAGCCGTGTTTAAAACTACACCAAAAATTTTAGCGTTTGAAATATTTATCTTCTCGCTATTTATAGAAATTTTACAATACTTTAAAGTACTTGAAATTTTAGATATTCATAATTTAATAATACGTATAGTCTTTGGCGGAACATTTGACGTTAGCGACATCGCATGTTACGCGTTGGGCTGCTTGCTGGCTTATTTGACTGATACCATTTGCTTTTTACAAAAGTATAAAAATTCAAAGATGTAGCGATAAATCACAACTTTATTTTTTAAGTATAAAGCAGGAGCTAATCATCTTAAAAGCTCCAGCAAAATTTATCTATCTATTTTAGCTCACCCCAGTTTTTAGCGATATTTAGCGATGTTTTAAGCGGCACATTTAGCGTGTAAATTTCCTCCATTGTCTTTTGCGTCGCCTTGCCAAATTCCTGCGCAAATTCGTCTTTTACTTCAAAAATCAGCTCGTCGTGGATCTGAAGCAACATTTTTGCATTTTCATCTAAATTTGCTCTAACTTTTACCATCGCCATCTTGACAAGGTCTGCTGCTGAGCCTTGAAAGACCGTATTTACCGCCTCGCGCTCAAACATCGCTATTTGCATAGGTGTGGCACTTTTAAAGTCAAAGTAGCGCCTCCTGCCAAGCAGTGTCTGCACAAAGCCGTCGTTTTTAGCTGAAATTTTTATGCTCTCTAAAAACTCTTTGATCGTAGCAAATGCCTTAAAATAGCGCTCTATATACTCTTTTGCCTCGGCTCTTGTGATATTTACTTGATTTGCCAGCTTGCTTGAGCCCATGCCATAAATGAGGCCAAAATTTATACTCTTTGCCACGGCTCTATTTTGCCCATCGCTGCTACCAAATATGCTAATAGCCGTCCTTGCGTGGATGTCCTCGTCATTTTTAAACGCCATAAGCAGCGCAGGATCTTGACTAAAGTGAGCTAACAGCCTAAGCTCGATCTGGCTGTAGTCAAGCCCCACAAAACTATATCCCTCGCGCGCCTCAAAGCACTCTCTGACATCCTTTGCGAGGCTGCCACGAGCTGGGATATTTTGCAAATTTGGATTTTTACTTGATAGCCTGCCAGTGCTCGTGCCAGTTTGCAAAAAGCTCGTGTAAATTCGTGAGCCCTCATCCTTTTTCGCAAGCGCTAAAAGTGGCTCGCAGTAGGTGCTTTGCAGTTTATATAGCTCTCTGTAAGCTAAAATTTTTTCAATCACCGGATGAGCGCCTGCAAGCTCAGCTAGCACGCTTTCATCGGTGCTATATCCTGTTTTTGTCTTCTTTTTGGTTGGAAGCTTTAAGTGCTCAAAAAGTATTACGCCAAGCTGTTTTACTGAGTTTATGTTGAAATTTTCGCCACTTAGCTCGTAAATTTCACTTGTTAGCGCCTTTAGTTTGGTGTCGTTTTCAAGGATGAGCTTTTGCATCTTAGCTTCATTTATCTTGATGCCGTTTTGCTCCATGTCAAAGAGCGTGAGGATAAAAGGAAACTCGTGCGTATCGGCAAGGGCGAGTAAATTTTTATCAAGCGTGTTTTGAAAAGTTTTATAAAATTTAAGCGTTATCCAAGCGTCCTCACTCGCGTATTTAGCAGCATTTTCTAGTGGCACATCGCCAAAAGTTTGCCCTTTTTTGACCACATCTTCAAATTTGATCGTGTCGTAGTCATAGAGCCTCTTTGCTAGCGCGTCCATGCCCACACTTGAGTTTGGATCGCTAAGCCAAGCAAGTATCATCGTATCTTTAAAATTTGCTGGAGGGTTGAGTCCAAGGTTGTTTTTCACGATCTCAAAGTCGTATTTCAAATTTTGTCCAATTATGCAGCCTTTGTAAATTTGCCCTATCGCCCATGTGGCAAATTTTAGGCTAATTTGCTGCGGCACACCAAGGTAGTTATGAGCCACTGGCACGTAGTAGGCATCCTCATCGTTAAAGCAAAAGCTAAATCCAACGATCTTTGCGCTCCTGCTATCAACGCCCGTGGTCTCGGTGTCAAATGCGACGATAGTTTCAGGCGTGATGTCAGCAAGTAGCTTTTCAATATCTGCTTCATCAAGAAGCAAATTTGCTCTAAAGCCAAGTTTAAATTCAGCATTTTCCTCTTTTTGCAAGCTCTTAAGAAGCCTATTTAGATCGTACTCTTTTAAAATTTCTGAGATATTTATTAAAGGATTTTGCTCTGGAAATTTAGAGTGTTCAAGATCAAATGAACTAACTGCGTCATCAAATAGAGTGGCTAGCTTTTTGCTCAAAAATGCTTCGTCTTTTGCAGCTGCTAGCATATTTTTAGTACGCTCGTTTCTAAGAAGGGCTAAATTTTCATAAATTCCCTCCAAGCTGCCATACTCAGCCAAAAGCTTTTTAGCTCCCACTGCGCCGATACCTTTGACACCTGGGATATTGTCTGAGCTATCGCCTGCGATCGCTAGAAAGTCCCTTACCTGTGCCGGATAAACTCCGTACTTTTCAAAGCAACTTGCACTATCATGATCGATCTTGCTTTGTGGGCTGTAGATGCTCACTTTGCCGTCCTCTATGAGTTGGTAAAGGTCTTTATCATGCGTGACTATTCGCACAAATATATCTTTATCCTTGCAAAATTTAACCGCACTTGCGATGATATCATCGGCCTCGTAGCCCTCACGGCTAAGGCTGTAAAGTCCCATTTTTTCTATCATATCTATGCAAACTGGAAGCTGTTCTTTTAGCTGAGCTGGCGGCTCGTTTCTGTTTGCTTTGTAATCACCTAAAATTTCGTGACGTAAGGTCTTACCTTTGCTATCAAGTGCGAAGATGAGATAGTCGCTTTGGTATTCATCCTTGAGGCTTGCTATAAAATTTGCAAAGCCACTTATCATACCGCTTGGCTTGCCCTCGCGGTTTTTAAGTCCGCTCATGGCGTAGTAGAGCCTAAAAAAGAAACCAAAAGTGTCAATAATCGTAAGTGTTTTCATTTTTATCCTTTGTGTAATTTTATGAAATTTAGGCAAAAAATAGGCTGATTTATAAAAATTTTTGATATTATGGCGGACATTGCAAATAAAAAATCACAAAAACAAAAAGCTTTGAGGTCATGAAAAAAATAGTTTTTTTACGTATCAATCCAAATGCAGTCGGTGGTGCCGAACGCTATTTAAGAAGGCTTACTAAAGCCCTAAGAGACGTAGGTATAGATACATCTATACGCTCATATCTAGGAGAGGCTAGGATCTCGTCATGGAAAAAGGCTTTGAGATTTAACTCACAGGTAAAACGCCAGAAACAAAGCAATGAGGTATATTTTAGCTTGGAGCGAGTGAGCTGCGCAGATATTTATAGAGCAGGGGACGGTGTGCATAAAATTTATCGTGCCACAAAGCCATTTTGGTGGGTTAATCCTCTAAATTTTGTCTATCCATATCTAGAAAAACGTTGCTTTAAAAATTCTAAAAAGATAATCGCAAATTCAAACTACATAAAAGAGCAAATCATTTCAGCTTACGGTGTCGATGAGTCAAAGATCGTTACCATTTACAACGGTATAAATTTGCCACAAAAGGTAGAAAAAGGAGAAGCAAAACTTAGCGTATGCGAAGAATTTGGACTCGATTACAATTTACCAATTGTGCTTTTTGTCGGAAATGGCTTTAAAAGAAAAGGAGCAAAAGACTTTTTACTTCTTGTCTCAAAGCTAAAAACGCCAGTAAATGCGCTAATAGTAGGCAAAGATAAAAATTTAAATTCATATAAGAAGCTAGCAAAAAAGCTAAAGATAAATGCATTTTTTACAGGTGAGCAAAAAATGACTGCAAAATTTTATGAAGCAAGCGATATTTTTATATTTCCAACACACTATGAGCCATTTTCAAATGTCGTTTTAGAGGCGCTTAGCTTTAAAAACATTGTCTTTACAACGGCTCAAAACGGGGCAGCTGAAATTTTAGAAAATCGTTTTGTTATGCGTGAACCAAATGATGAAAGTATACTGGAGCTAGTGGAGCAGGTGCTTAATGATAATGACATGATGAGAGAGCTGCAAGAGAAGTCATTTTTACTTTCGCAAAAATTTAGCATAGAAGAAAATGCAAGCAAAACTCTTGAAATCATAAACGAAGTACTAAATTTGGAGCAAAAGTGAGAGTTTTTATAGAGCTTCCAACTTGGCTTGGTGATGCTGTGATGGCGAGCGGGGCGATAGAAAATTTAAGCAAAGATGCTAAAAATATTGTATTTTTTGGCTCTTATGTGGCCTGTGAGCTTTACAAATCACATCCAAAGTGCGAAAAAGTAGTCATTGACGATAGTAAAAAGCAAAACTCAAGATATTTAAGCCTTATAAAAACGGCTAGCAAGCTTGGAAAATTTGATATCGCTATTAGTTTTAGAAGCTCGTTTGCTAGTAAATTTTTGCTATTTTTTCTAAAAGCAACGCAAAAATTTTGCTTTAAAAAGAGTAGTGAGAGTTTGCATCAGGTGCAAAAATATCTAAATTTCATAAAGCAAAGCCTGAATTTAAAAGAAATTTCAAACGAACTAAAAATCTATTATGAAGCTAAAAAAAGCGAGCAAAAACTCCTCGTGCTAAATCCGGGTGCTAGCTACGGAAGCGCCAAAAGGTGGTATCCACACTATTTTGCAGAGGTTGCACTGCACTTTAAAGATGAATTTGATGTAAAGATCACTGGCTCAAAAGCTGAGCTTGAAATTTGCAATGAAATCGAGCAAATGCTTTTGCAAAATGGTATAAAATGTGAAAATTTAGCCGGAAAAACGAGCATAAAAGAGCTTTGCGAGGTCATAGGTTCTATAAAAAATGGCATCTTTTTGACAAACGATAGTGGTCCTATGCATATCGCAGCAGCCTATAAAGTGCCACTTGTGGCTCTTTTTGGACCGACTAAATTTAAAGAGACTAGCCCATGGCAAGACGAAAGTGCAAAGATAGTGCATTTAAATTTAGAGTGTATGCCATGTATGAAGCGAGTATGTCCTATAAAGACACATGCCTGTATGAAGGAGCTTACGCCAAAAATGGTCATTGTTGAAATAGAGCTGCTAAGAAAAAAATTAAATTTTTGAAATTCTAAACATAATTAAATATATACATACAAAATTAAAAATTTTTAGTTTTTATTTGATTACATTTTTACCAAACATTTGACATTGGTTATCAATATAGCTATAATCACGCAAAAATTTTTACTAAGTAAGAAGGTATTATGGAGCTAATTAAACATCACATTGATCACGTAATTATTGCGATTTTAGGCATTATGAGTTTTTTTGTACTTTGGTATACGATTGAGCGTATTATTTTTTATTCACGCGTTGATATAAAAGGCTACAAAAGTATCGAAGCGCTTGAAGAGGCACTAACCAAAAATTTAACCGCGCTTTACATTATCTACTCAAATGCACCATATGTAGGACTTCTTGGTACAGTCGCTGGAATTATGATCACATTTTATGATATGGGTATGGCAGGCGGAATCGATACTAAAAGCATAATGGTCGGCCTCTCTCTTGCGCTAAAAGCAACTGCTTTTGGACTACTTGTGGCGATACCAACTTTGATGATTTACAATGGTTTTGTTAGGAAAGTAGATGTAATACTAAATAGATATAAGGCTGAAAATGCGTCTAAATAAAAAAGATGGGTTAAATATTGTCCCATTTATTGATATTATGCTTGTTTTGCTCGCCATCGTGCTTAGTATTTCGACTTTTATTGCTCAAGGCAAGATAGCTATTGATCTTCCAAGTGCAAACAGTGCCGAGCAAAGTAAAGAAGACGATAAAAAGGTAAGCGTAGTAATTGATAAGGATAATAAATTTTTTATAGATGATGTAGAAATTTCTGAGAACGAACTCAAAGATAAGCTAAATGCGGTTGATATAAAGACATTGATCGAACTAAAAAGCGATAAAAATTCGAAATTTGATAGCTTTGTCAAAGTAATTGATATATTAAAAGAGAAGGGCCACGAAAATTTTGCAATCCAAACAATCTCTGAATAAAATTTCAAATTACAGCGGCTTAGCTGTTTCGCTTGTAGTGCATGGAGCAGCAGTATATTTTTTGCTTTCATATAATTTTGATGAGATAAAAATAGGTGAGCAAAAACCGATAAAAATAGCTCTTAATTCATTTACTCCAGTGCTACAAGTCTCAGCACCTCAAATAGCGGAGCAAATGCTTATCCCAGAGCCAACTCCACCAGCCCCACCACCACCGCCAGAGCCTCCAAAACCTGAGCCAAAACCTGAGCCAAAGCCAGAACCAAAACCTGAACCTAAAAAGGTGGAGAAACCAAAGCGTGAAATAAAAAAGGTAGAGCCTAAAAAAGAGAAAAAAATAGAGCCCAAGCCTGAACCGGTAATTGCTCAGCCAGTGCAGCCTATTGTACCGCCAGCTAGTGTAAATACAAATTTACCAGCCAATAACAAGTCTATCGTTGCAGCTCCAGTCCAAAATGTAACACCTGAGCTAAATTTATCAAATTCACAAGGTGATGAAGATTTTACGAAGGTTATAATCGCAGTTAAGAGGCATAAAAGTTACCCAAATAATGCTAGACGTATGAAGCATCAAGGCGTTGTAGAAGTTAGGTTTTTGCTCAGGCAAGACGGTAGTATAGATGAACTTAAAGTTAGCAAAAGCTCTGGTTTTGAGTCGCTTGATAATGGTGCTTTAGAAAATATTCAAAGAGCAAGCTCTGAGTTTCCAAAACCTAAACAAGATCGTTATCTGCGCTTTCCTATTTCATATACACTAAAATAAATTACAAGCTTATTTAAGCTCGTAATTTATTATCTGCTTTGTAGAATTTCTTTTATATTTCAAGCCAAAATAGAAAAACATAACTTATTTTATTTAAAAAAGTATGTATTTTAAACTTGCTTTAAATATTAAACATGTATAATCTGACTTTCTTTAACGGGTGGTTGGATAGCTCAGTCGGTAGAGCAGCAGACTGAAAATCTGCGTGTCGGCAGTTCGATTCTGCCTCTAACCACCATTACCTTTCTTTAAACATCAATCCTTTTTCTCTTAGCTCTATTAAATTCGCATTTACAAGGCTTTTATGCTATTTTTCTAGG